>NZ_CP067396.1:0-307656 GCF_023617245.1 Lysobacter enzymogenes | reverse complement strand
AACACCATCCGGCCGGCAGCGTCGTACACGAACTGCGAAGCGCGATCGGCCGCGTGCGCGCTGGCGCCTTGCGCCGCCAGCGCCGCCGCCACGTCCGCGACCGTGGCCGCTACCGCCGCACCGACGGCCGTTGCGTAGGCGACGGTCCGCACCACGTTGCCGCCGTTGTCGTAGACCGATTCGACCACGTAGTTGTAGGAATCCAGCACGTAGCGCAGGCGGCCGTCGCGGTCGTAGACGTAACGCGCGACGCGGTCCTCGCCCTGCGCCGTCAGCTTCTGTTCGATCTCGGCGGCGGTGGGATACGCGCTCAGGCTGGCCGGATCGATCCGGCCGGCGTAGGCCGTGGTGCGCGCCAGGCGGCCGTCGGCGTCGTAGGCGCGGATCTCCACCGCGCCGGTGGCGTCGACCGTATGGGTCAGGCGGTTGTTGACGTCGTAGACGTAGCGGGTGACCTTGCCGTTGGCGTCGGTGCGGGCGACTACATTGCCGCGCCAGTAGGCGAACTGGGTCTTCAGCGCCAGCCCGTCCGGATCGACCGTGACGCTGAGCAGCTGGCCCTTCTTGTCGTAGCTGTTGAGCGTCACCTTGGCCGCGGCGGTGCCGGCGCCCTCGGTGACCCGCAGCAAACGGCCGAGCGGATCGTAGTCGTACGCGGTGGTGAGGTTGAGCTTGCCCTCGCCCGCATCGACCACCACGGCGATCTTCTGTCCGCCCAGGTCGTAGCGGGTCTCGGTGACCATGCCCAGCGGATCGGTCGCGCGGACCAGCTGGCCCTTGGCGTCGTATTCGTAGGTGGTCTTGATCTTGAGCCCGTCGGGATCGACCACGCGCTCGAGCACGCGGCCGGCTGCGTCGTAGGCGAAGGTGGTGCGCACGCCGCGCGCGTCGGTGCTCTCGATCACCTGCCCGGCCTGGTCGTAGGCGTTGCGCACGGTGCCGGCGGGCGTGGTGGTGCGGATCAGGCGGCCATCGAGGTCGTACTCGTAGACGGTGCTGTTGCCGCGCCCGTCGATCACCTCTACCGTCTGCCCGTGGGCGTTGCGCTTGACGACGGTCTGGATGCCCTCGGCGGTGGTGGTGCGCACCTCGCGGTTGAAGGCGGTGAAGCTGTATTGGGTCGTGTTGCCGCTGCGGTCGGTCTGGCTGAGCACGTTGCCGAAGGCGTCGTACGTCATCTTGGCCCAGGCGTCGCCGCCGTCGAGCTGTTGCACCGCGCGGCCGTTGCGGTCGAAGCTGGTCAGGTACTGGCGCAGGCTGTATGCGGTGCCGAAGTAGACCTGCCCGAATGCGTTGGCGATTTCGGTGGTGGTGCGGCCGTTGTTGAGGACGTCGTCGACCCGCGCGTTGCGGTTGCCGCGCCGGTCGTAATAGAAGAGCGTGCGCGCCTCGTTGTTGGAGATGCGGTTGGCGCGATCGGTCCACTGCGAGGTCTGCTCGAGCTGGCCGAAGACGGTGTAGCGGTAGTCGGTGTAGCTTCCCAACGCATCGATGCTGCGGCTCAGCGCGCCGGCGATGGTGTAGCTCAGGTCGACCCGGCTGGCCTGCGCGTCGTCGAGCAGGGCGAAGGCCTGTTGCACCGCGCTGCTGAGCGCGCCGCCGTGCATCTGGCCCAGCGAGGCGGAGGTCAGGCGCTTGGCGTAGGAGACCGTCTGCGCCACGTCGCCGAACGCGTTGTAGCGCTTCTGGGTCACTTCGCCGGCGGCGTTGACCACATGGGTCGCGCGGCCCATCGCGTCGTAGTAGTACAGCGTCGCGCGGTCGAGCGCGTCGGTGACCGAGGCCAGCCGGCCGGCGGCGTCGTAGGCGTAGCGGATCGCGCGGTCCTGCCAGAGCGCGTCGACCTGCGCCGCGGTGGCGCCGCTGCCCAGCGCCGCCAGCGCCTTGGCGCCCTCGCCGGACAGTTCGGCCACCACCCGGCCCAAGGCGTCGTAACGGAACAGCGACTTGCGATCGTCGCGAACCTGTTCGACCACCCGGCCCTGGCTGTCGTAGCGGAACGTCGACAGCGTGGTGCCGCTGGCCGAATACTCGGTCTGCTTGAGCAGGCGGCCGTCGAGGTCGTACTGGTACTCGGTGGTTTCCAGCACGCCGGGGGCCGAGGCCGTCAGCGCCAGCAGGTTCGACGGCGCCACCATCCAGCGCAGCGCGCCGGGCGCTTCGAGCTGCTGGGTACCGGCGGGCCTGACCGACACCAGGCCGCTGTCGGCGCCGGTGCCGCCGGCGTCCCACACCGCGGCCAGGCCGGCATCGAAGGCCACGCCGGCATAGCTGGCCCGCTCGATCCAGACCTTGCGCTCGCTGCTGGCGTCCACCACCACCAGCGCGATCTGATGATTGCCGCCGACCGCGGCATCGGCGAAGAAGTTGTAGGTGTTGCTGGTGCTGTTGAGAGTGACGGTCTGCACCTTGGCCCCGTCGACCCACACCTCCACCTTCGGCCACACGCCGTCGGCGCCGGCGCTCGCGCGGGCGGTGAAGCTGCCGCCGAACCGCACCGGCGTGGTCGCCGGGAAGGCGACCTGGGCCAGCTTGAGCCCGCGCACGCGACGCGACACGTTGCCGGCGCTGTCGTAGTCGTAGCGGGTGACGTAGCCTTCGCCGTCGACTTCGGCGATCAGCAGGCCGCGTTGGTCGTAGAGGTAGTCGTGGAAGCGGTCGGTGCCGTCCAGGCTGGGGCGGATCTGCTCGACGGTCGCATCGTCGGTCAGCTGCACCTGGCGGTTGTACGCGATCTCGCGCACCTTGCGGCCGGCGCCGTCGTAGACGATTTCCGTCATGTAGCGATCGCCATCGACCTGCGCGCGCAGCAGACCGTCGCGGTCGTAGAAGTAGCGCATGGGACGGTCGAAGGACTTGTCGGTGACCGTGCCCAGCGACACCGCGTTGGCCGCCGTCGGCGCGGCCAGGAACGCGGTCATGTCGACGCGCTTGTAGTGGGCCATCGTCGACAGCAGCCGCGACGCCGCGTCGTAGGCGTACTCGACCAGCGCGCCGTCGGCGCCGACGGTCTTGGACAGGCGGCCGGCGGCGTCGTAGAACCGCCACTGCGAGCGATCGTTGGCTGCGTCCGCGGCCGGACGCAGGCCGGAGTTCGCCAGCGTCAGCGCGACGGTCTGGCCGCCGACCGTCGCGGTCTGCCGCGGCTGGCCGTTGCCGTCGACCAATCCCGCCAACGCCGTCGCGTCGACCGGCGCGGCGTAACGGGTGGTGCGCACGATCTGGTTGTTGCCGTCGTAGACGTACTCGGTCAGCGCCCCGGCCGCGTCGATCTCGGCCACTCGGCGGCCGGCCTCGTCGTACAGCACGTGCGTCCTCGCGCCCAGCGCGTCCTCGCTCATGCGCAGGCGGCCGTCGCTGTCGTAGCGGAAGTTCACCTGCGACAGCACGGTGCCGCCGTTGCCGGACTCGGTCACCGCGATCAGCTCGCCGGCTCGGTTGTAGCTGGAGGTGCGCACCAGGCCGTTGGCGAAGCTGACGATGGTGCGGCGCTGCGCGTCGTCGTACTGGGTGACGGTGACGCTGTCGTCGAACGCGGTGGCGGTCAGCAGCCGGCCCAGGCCGTCGTAGGTGAACTGCTCGACATCCTGCTGCGCCGTGCCCTCGCCCTTGTAGCGTTGCAGCAGGCGGCCCTGCGCGTCGTAGACATAGCGCGTGGAGACGACGCCGGCGTTGACGCCGTCGCCGTTCTGCAGGCGCGTCTGGTAGCGGGTTTCCAGCGTCAGGTTGCCGCGGAAATCGTAGCCGTAATCGACCTGCTCGCCGATGGACTGGGCGCCGGCCCAGGCCGCCAGCGCCGCTTCGCTGCGGTCGGCGTCGGCGTAAAGGGCCTCGGCGAACTCCCGCATCGACACGGCTTGGCCTTCGGCGTTGTAGCGCCACTCGGTCACCCGTCCTTCCACGCTGATCTTGAAGCGCAGGTGCTGCTCCGCGTCGTACACATAACGCGTCGTCGCCGCGGCCGTATTCGGCCCCGACACCGTCTCGCTCAGCAACTGGTTGTCGCTGCCGAAGGTGCGCTCGACCACCGTGCCGACCGCGTCTTCCTGCTTGATCAGGTTGCCGGCCGCGTCGTAGGTGTACTTGACCTCGTTGCCGAGGCCGTCGCGGATCGTCGCCACCTGGCCGGCGGCGTCGTAGCCGAAGAACTGGGTCTGGCGCGTGCCGTTCACCGCCGGGCTGCTGGTCTGCAGCAGCCGGCCCTGGGCGTCGTAGGCCAGGATCGTGTCCTGGCCCAGCGGGTCGGTGATCGTGGTGCGGCGGTTGGCGGTGTCGTAGCTCAGCGTGGTCGTGCGCAGCACGCCGACGTCGCTGGTCTGGGCGATGCTGACCACGCGGTACTGGCCGTCGATCAGCTGGTAGCCGAAGGCGACCTTGGCGCCGTCGGACTGGGCGATCGAGGCGATCCGGCCGCTGCTGCCGTCGTAGCCGTAGGTGGTGGTGAACACCTTGCCGTCGGCGACCGAGTTGTCGTCCGGGCTCAGGTCCAGGGTCACCGTGCTCAGCCGGCCGGCGCCGTCGTAGCCGTAGCGCACCGCGGTCGAGGTCTGCGGACCGCCGCCGTTGTTGGTGACGGTGCGGATCTTGCTGAGGCGGCCGTTGCCGTCGTAGTCGAGGTAGGTGATCTCGCCGTTGGCGGTGCGCACTTCGCCGAGCGCGCCGGCGGCGTTGTAGACGTAGCCGGTGGTGTTGCCGTCGCGGTCCAGGCTTTCGAACACGCGGCCGTTCTTGCTGGCGTCGTAGCGCTCGATCAGCTGGCTGCCGCCCTGGGTCCAGGTCCAGCGCTGGTTGCCGGCGTCCCAGGCCAGGGTGTCGCGGGTGCCCGCGCCTTCGCCGGCCACGTACAGCGAGCGCGCCGCGTCCCAGGCGTAGGCGATGCGGCTGCCGTCCCAGTCGGTGCGGTAGACCACGCTGCCGGCGGTGTCGACCGTCCCGGTCAGGCCGCCGACCTGCTTGCTGACCCCGGCGCGCCAGCTTTCGCCGATCAGCTGCGCCTGGCTGTTGTAGGCCCGGTACAGCTCGGCGTCGACGCCGCGGCCCATCAGCCATTGGTCGCGGTCGCGCAGGATCAGGTTGCCGGTCGCGGCGTTGACGAACACCTGTTCGCCGGACTTGCCGAACCCGGCCGTGCCGACCTGACCCCTGCCGCCCAGGCCCAGCGCCGAGGACGCCTGCAGACCCAGCCCATTCCCTGTGACGATCGCGACCATGTGTGCCTTCCCGTTCCATTTGTGCCGCCAAGGGGCGGCTCTCAAATGGACTTCTCGGCACTTCGCGGAAAAAGTTTAGCCGGCCCTCGCAGCGGCCTTCCCGGGGCCGGCCCGGATCGTCGCAAGGCCCGTCCCGCCTGGCTTTCGCCGTTTCGAGGGGGTGTCGGGCCCGGGCGGGACGATGGCCGTGGCCTACCCCGTTGCGGGGGCAGGCGCCCCGGCGCCGGGTTACGTCTTAGCCAGCGAGGCCCGCACGCCCTGCAGGCGCCGTTCGAGCATCTGCCGGGTCGCCTCGTCGGGCCCGAAATCCAGGCAGCGCTCCAGGTCGGCGATGGCGGCGGCGTGATCGCCGCGCTCGATGTGCAAGGTCGCGCGGTTGTTGTAGGCGAAGGGGTGGCCGGGTTCCAGCTCGATGGCCAGGTCGAAGCAGCGCAGCGACTCGTCGAAACGGCGCAGCGCCAGCAACACCGAGGCGTACGTGGTCAGCAGCCAGCCGTCGCGCAGCCCCATCGCCATCGCCCGCTCCAGGTCGCTCAGGGCCCGCTCGTGCGCGCCGAGCATCGCGTGGGTAGTGCCGCGGTCGGCATAGCCGGGGGCGTGGTCGGGGAACGCTTCGAGGACGCGGTCGTACAGTTGCAGCGCTTCGTCGGTGCGGCCCTGGCCGACCAGGGCGCGGGCGCGCTGGCATTGTTCTGAGGGATTCATGCGGGCTCGTTCATGACACGGGCGGGAGGCTCGCGCGGGCCGGACCAACGCGCCGGCGCGGCGCGCACGCAGTCTACCGGCGCGCGCGCCGATGCGGCCACGGCCTGCACAGTCCCGCACCGGCGCCGGTCCTATAGTGCCGACAGTCGTTCTTCGCCTGGAGCCGCGCCATGTGGGACCCCGCCAAGTACCTCGACTTCGCCGACCTGCGCGGCCGACCGTTCTTCGACCTCACCGCGCGCATCGGCGCGCGCGAGCCGCGCCGGGTCGTCGACCTGGGTTGCGGCCCCGGCAACCTGACCGCGGCGCTGGCCCAGCGCTGGCCGCAGGCGGCGCTGGAGGCGAGCGACAATTCGCCGGAGATGGTCGCCGCCGCGCGCCAGGCCGGCCTCGATGCCCAGTTGCTCGACGTGCGCGACTGGACGCCCAAGCCCGACACCGACGTGGTGATCTCCAACGCCGTGCTGCAGTGGGTGCCCGAACACCGCGAACTGTTGCAGCGCTGGGTGCGCGAACTGCCGGCGGGCGCGTGGATCGCGATCCAGGTGCCGGGCAACTTCGACGCCCCCTCGCACGCGCTGACGCGCCGGCTCGCGGCGAGCGCCGGCTGGGCCGACACACTCGGCGCCATCGGCCTGCGCGACGAAGGCGCGGTCGACGCGCCGACCGAGTACGCCGAACGGCTGGCGCGGCTGGGCTGCCAGGTCGACGCCTGGGAAACCAGCTACACCCAGCGCCTGCACGGCGAGAACGCGGTGCTGGAGTGGATCACCGGCACCGCGCTGCGGCCGGTCAAGGCGGCGTTGAGCGCGCACGACTGGCAACGCTTCCGCGCCGAGCTGGCGGCGATGCTGGACGAGGCGTATCCGCCGCGTAGCGACGGCACGACCTGGTTCGAGTTCCGGCGCATCTTCGTGGTGGCGCGCACGCCGGAGTGAAGCTCGCACCCGCGCAGATCACCTCCGGCCTACCTCGTTCTCGTCCTCGTCATTCCGGCGGAAGCCGGAATCCATTTTGCTCCTGCTGTTGCCGTGGCGGTTGCCGCTGCTCGTGCTCGCTCCCAAGCCCGAAGCCGTCGTCCCGCAGCCCCGGAGGGCGTGCGCATGGATGCGCACGCGCGCCATGGGGCAGGATGCCCCTTATGGCGCGGCCCCGCGCCGCTGCGAGCCATAGTGGCTCTTGATCCGAAAAAGATAAGGCCTTTTCTTTGGTTACTTTCTTTGTGGCTTAAGACAAAGAAAGTGACCCGGCCGCTTGCGGACGGAAGCTCTTGATGATCGCTTGTCGTCACAAGTACGCACACGCAAAGACGAACCCCACCGCGGCACGCCCTCTGTAGGAGCGGCGCAAGCCGCGACCGCGCCATCGCAGCGATGGCGAAAGTTTCATCGTAGTTGCGTTGGCGCGGTCGCGGCTCGCGCCGCTCCTACAGTCGGATACGCAACCCCACGTCCGTCATTCCGGCGAAAGCCGGAACCCATGTTGACTTTGCTGTTGCTTTCGCCGTTATCGATGTGTCGCGCGACGACAAGCCACCATCAAAAGCTTTCGTCCGCAAGCGGCCGAGCTACTTTCTTTTGTCAGCGCGACAAAAGAAAGTAGCCAAAGAAAAACGCTTGTTTAAGGTCACAAGCCACTAGGTCCAGCGCCTTGCGCGGGGATGCACCGTAAGGGGCATCCATGCCCCTACGGCGCACGCGCGCATCCATGCGCGCGCCCTCCGGGTCTGCGGGGCATACGCCTCAGGCGAGGGCCAGAACGGCAACAGCAAAGGCAAGGGCAACGGCAAGGGCAAAAATGGATTCCGGCTTTCGCCGGAACGACGGCGCGCTGGGAACAGCCGCTTACCCATCGCCCATAAAAAAGCCCCTCGCCACCATCCCTGTGGCGAGAGGCCAAACCCTGAATCCCTCGGTGCGGGCGACACCCGCGCCGGTCGCGCGCTTACAACGCCGCCCCGCCGAACTTGTGCGTGTACTGCACGAACACCTGACGCCCCAACGCATCGAACCAGGACACGTCGTAATACGGATAGCCGGTGTAGCTCGCGTCCTTCGGCGGCATCTTGTCGAACAGGTTGGTCACCGATACCGACAGCTGGTTGTGGTCGGTGAAGCGGTACTGCAACGACAGGTTGTAGCGGTAGGTCGCGCCGATCCACGGGCTGCCGCCCTCTTCGGGATCGTAGGCCTCGTTGTAGGAATCGTAGTTGGGCAGCTTGCCCAGGCGCTCGCCGTGCACGGTCGCGGTCCAGCGGTCGCGCTCCCAGCTCACGCTGGCGCTGGCCTTGCTGCGCGGGATGTCGAAGCCGCTGTTGATCGCGAACTGGTCCTCGACCCGGTCGCCGGCGTACTGCTGGCTCTCGTGCTCGCGCACCCAGCTGTAGTTGCCGCTGAAGCGGAACACGCCGGCCGCGGTCTCCCAGCGCCAGCGCGCGGTGAAGTCGACGCCGTTGGTGCGCTCGCGGGCGATGTTGATCGGGTTGACGTAGGTGCCGTACAGGCGGCCGTCGGCGCTGCGCACCACCCGCGCCAGCGCGTCCACGCAGGTCGGCGAACCCGCGCTCACCGGGGTGCCGTCGGGACGCTGGCCCAGGCGGCAGTCGGCTTCGTCCTGCAGCACGCTGTCGGCGCGCAGGTCCTGCACCTGATGGCGCAGGTCGATGTCGTAGTAGTCCAGCGAGAAGTCCAGGTTCGCCAGCGGCGACCAGACCACGCCGGCGGTCCACGAGGTACTGGTCTCCGGATCGAGCTTGCGGTTGCCGCGCCGGGTGACGATCAGGCTCTCGTCGGAATAGCTGCAGTCGGCGTAGTCCACGCCCGGCTCTTCGCTGCGGCAGCGGTAGTAGTCGATCGCCGCCGATTCGCTGTTGCCTTCGCCGGCGAACACGTAATGCAGGTCCGGCGCGCGGAACGCGGTGCCGTAGGAGCCGCGCAGCAGCAGCGTGTCCAGCGGCCGCCATTCCAGGCCGGCGCTGTAGGTGAACTTGTCGATGCTGCCGCCGCCGTAGCGGTATTGGTCGTAACGGCCGGCGACGCTGAGGTTCAGCCGCTCGAACAAGGGCAGGCGCAGCTCGCCGGCCGCGGCCCAGCGGTCGCGGCTGCCGCGGCCGTTGGAGTCGCGCCAGCTGTAGTAGTAGTACTGCGTGGCCAGCGGGTCCGGACGCAGGTCGTAGCTCTGATTGCCCGCCTCGACGGTGCCGGCGAAACCGGCCGCGCCGGCCGGCATCTGGAACAGCTCGGTGTTGGTGAAGGTCAGCGACAGCGTGTCGGTGCGCGACTTGGGCTGGTACACGGTGCGCGCGGCGATCGAGTCGTATTCGGCGCGGCTCAGCGGCCGGTACAGGCGCGAGGGATCGGCGTCGAAGATCGGGTAGCCGTCGTCGTCGGTGCCCAGTTGCGGGCCGAGGAACAGCGCGTTGGCCTTGGCCGCGACGATCTGCGGCCAGCTGATCGTGGACTGGTACTGCGAATGGCTCAGCGCGGTTTCCCAATCCCAGTTCGCGCCCCACCGGCCCTTGAAGCCGGTGGTCAGGCTGAAGGTCTTCTGCCGGGTGCGGATGTCGCCGTTGTTGAGCCCGCCCATTTCCTCGGGCGTGAACTGGCGCTGCCAGTATTCGAGCTGGTCGGTGGCGCGGTTGAAGAAATAACCGCTCTCGTCGCCGTCGGGACGCTGGTACACCCACTGGGTCACGTCGCGGAACATCGACAGCTCGTGGTAGCCCAACTGCAGGTCGGCGAACCATTCCACGTCGTTGTCGAAGCGGTAGCTCAGCGAGCCGTAGGCGTTGAGCCCGCGGCGCTTGCTCAAGATGGTGCCGTAGCCGATCGAACGGTCGCTGCCGCAGTAATAGCCGTCCTCGCCGTCGACGCCGTAGCCCGGGCGCGAGGCGCGATAGGTGTTGCCGCCGTTGAGCGCGGCGACGCCGTCGCAGGCGCCTTCCGGGTCGAGGTATTCGTCGTACCAGTTGGTGCGCAGGAAGGTGCGGCGCGGCGCGCGGCTGCCCGCGCTGGGGCCGTCCAGGGTCGAGTCCTGGCGCGAACGGTCGTAGGCCCACAGCGGGTTCTGCACGACGATCTCGGCGCCGTAGATCGCGGTGAAGCGGTCGTTGCTGTAGCCGCTGGACACGCTCAGGTCGAACGACTCGGCGCCGCCGCGGGTGGCGTCGCCCATGCGCACGTCGACGGTGGTGCCGTCGGCCTGCTTCTTGAGGATGAAATTGA
Organism: Lysobacter enzymogenes; assembly: GCF_023617245.1. Taxonomy (NCBI): domain Bacteria; kingdom Pseudomonadati; phylum Pseudomonadota; class Gammaproteobacteria; order Lysobacterales; family Lysobacteraceae; genus Lysobacter; species Lysobacter enzymogenes. The sequence continues at coordinate 297,518 of NZ_CP067396.1, read as the reverse complement.
CCACGCCGGAGATCGCGTCCGAGCCGTAGATGGCCGAGGCGCTGCCGGTCAGGATCTCGATCCGCTCGACCATGCCCAGCGGGATGTTGGAGATGTCGGTGAAGTTGCTGCGGCCCTTGAACGGCATCGGGAAGTCGGCGATGCGGCGGCCGTTGACCAGCACCAGGGTGTGGTTGGGGCCGAGGCCGCGCAGGTCGACCTGCTGCGCGCCGGGCGAGAAGTCGGCGCCGCTGGCGGACTGCTGGCTCTGGGTCTCGCCGCCGTTCTGGGTCATCGCCCGCAGCACGTCGGGCACGGTGGTGAAGCCGTTGGCCTTGATCTCCTGCGCGGTCATCACCGTGACCGGCGCCGGGCCCTCGATCTGCGCGCGCGGGATGCGCGAGCCGGTGACCTGGATGGTCTCCAGGTCGGTCGCCGCCGGCGGTTCCGGCGAGGCGCCGCCGCTGGTCGCCGGCGCGCGCGGCGCGGCCGCGGCGGGCTTGGCCGCGGCCGCGTCCTGGACGATGACCAGGCCGCCGGACGGATCGCGGCGGGCGACGAAACCGCTGCCGCGCAGCAGCCGGTCGAGCGCGTCGCCGGCCGCCATCGTGCCGCTGACGCCGCCGGTGCGCAGGCCGCGCAGCTGGTCGGCGGAGTAGACGAACTGGGCGCCGGACTGGCGCGCCAGCGCGTCCAGCGCGGCCGACAGGTCGCCGGCGGGAATGTCGACCCGCGCCGGCGCCCCCTGCGCCTGGGCGGACAAGGCGGCCGAACAGGCCAGCGCCAACAGCAGCACACGCACACCACGCACAGCTCGCACCATTGGTTTCCCCTCTCCCCATCGGCGCTCGTACGGCGCCGTTGTGTATGTCAGACGAACGAAGTCGGCAAATCCCGCATGCGGCGGCGGCTGGGCCGGGGCTGCGGGGGGCATAGTCTGCCCGGCTTTTGTGGGAGGGCCTTCAGGCCCGAAGCTTTTCGCTCCGACGCAGCGAACCGGCCGGAGGCTCGGGCCTTCAGGCCCGAAGCTTCGAGTGGCTCGGCCGCGACCCGGCGCAACAGCGTCGGGCCTGAAGGCCTTCCCACGATGGCCGGTCCACGACTGCGGCCGACCCGGGCCGCCCTCAGCGGCTGTGCAGCACGATCCGGTCCGGCAGCCGCTCCGCCCGCACCGGCATCGCCTGTTCCAGCAGGCCGACGAACATCTCCGCGTTCGACCAGCGGAAATTCCCGCCGACGCGCAACTCGCCCGCGGCGGTGTCGGCGATCACCAGCTTGCGCGCGCTGTAGCGGTTGAATTCGGCCGCGGCCTGCGCCAACGGGGTGTCGCGGAACACCAGGAAGCCGTGGCGCCAATCGACATAGCGCTCGGCCTCCTCGACCGCCACGCTGCGCACCAGCACGCCGTTGGGCCCGGCCAGGGCGATGCTGCCGGCCGGCAGCAGCGTGGTCGGCTGCGGGTGGCCGCCGACCGGTTCGGATTCCAGCCGCACCGTGCCCTCGGTGACCACCACGCGCAGGTCGGCGCCGTCGCGGCGGACCGAGAAATGGGTGCCCACGGCGACCACCCGGCGCGCGCCGGCTTCGACCGCGAACGGCCGGCCCGGGTCCTTGGCCACGTCGAAGAAGGCCTCGCCCTGGGCCAGCTCGACCCGGCGCCGCGCGCCCGACAGCGCCACCTCGATCCGGCTGTCGCTGCTGAGGGTGGCGCGCGAGCCGTCGGCCAGCGCCACTTCGTCGGTCGCGCCCAAGGCGGTGCGGTAACTGGCGCGCTCGGTCGCGCCGTAATGCAGCCAGCCCCAGCCCAGCCCGACCGCCAGAACGGCGACCGCGGCGGCGGCGGCGAAGGGCCAGCGCGACGCCCGCGCCGGCTCGCGCCGCGGCTGGAACGTCAGCGCATCGGCGCGCGGCGGCGCGGCGCGGTCGCGATCCTCGCCCACGTCAGCGCCTGCGTCAGCGCTCGTAAACGGCGCGCGCGGCGGCGCGACCTCGTCCCACGCGGCGCGCGCGGGCACGCCGCCTTCGCCGGCGGCCAGCGCCTGCAAGCGCCCGGCCTGCCGCCACGCCGCCTGCAGGCGCACGAACGCGACCCGGTGCGCGGTCGCGCGCGCCAGCCAGGCCTCGAATTCGGCCTGCGCGGCGGCCGGCCAATCGCCGCTGTCGCGACGGGCCAGCCACTGCGCGGCGGTTTGTTCAATCTCCCTGCTTCCTGCCATGTCCGTCCTGTCCGTGCGTGCCTTCGTCCGTCGCGGACGGGTGCGCCGCCTCGCGCCGCGCCCGGCCTTGCGCACCCGCCCCGTCCGCCTGCGCCTCGCCGCCGAAATAGTGCTCGGCCAGCAGGCGCATGCCCTTGGCGATCTGCTTCTCCACGGTCTTCTCGGTGATGCCCATGCGCTGCGCCACCTGTTTCTGCGGCAGTTCCTCGACCCGGCGCAGCCACACCGCCTCGCGGCAGCGCTGCGGCAGGCGGTCGAAGGCCTCGGCCAGGCGGCGCAGGTTCTGGCGCGCGCCGAGCCGGCGCTCGGGCGAGCACTCGTCTATTAGGACGTTCAAGGACTCGAAATCACCCACCGGCTCGATCGACACCACCCGGCCGCGGCGCAGCCGGTCGGTCATCAGGTGGCGCGCGGTGGCGAACAGGAACGGCTTGGGCTGGTGCGGGCGGGCCTTGCCGGCCGCCTCGTAGACGCGCACATAGACTTCCTGGCGCAGGTCGTGGATCTCGTCCGGATGCGGCCACACCCGGCGCAGGTACTGCACCAGCGCCGCCTCGTGCACCAGGATGTCGGCGGCGAACCACGCGTCCAGATCGGTGTCCATGCGCGGACATTAGCCCAGCCCCGCGCGCGGCGCACCACTCTGGCGCCGGCCGCGCGCGCGGCGATCGTCGATGGGGGATCGCGCCTCCCTGCTTCGTCGTGATGTAAAGATCCCGATTCGGAGAGCGTGCGATGCGCAGTTCGTCGATGTGGTCCCTGTCCGCGTTGCGGCGCAAGACGCTGGCGGGGCTGTGGCTGGCCGCGGGGCTGGCCTGCGCGACGCTGGGCGCGTACGCGCAGGCGCCCGCCGGCGGCGCCGACCCCGCGCAACGCGACGGTTATCGCTATTACGAAATCGGCCGCCTCGACGCGCCGCGCCCGCAGCCGACCCGCGCCGGGCTGATGCTGGTCGGCGGCGGCGACTGGCCGCGCGAGGCCTTCGCCTGGATGGTCGAGCGCGCCGGCCACGGCCGCATCGTGATCCTGCGCGCGTCCGGCACGGTCGAGGCGCAGAACGAATTCTTCGACGACATCGGCGGCATCACCGGCGCGCAGACCCTGGTGTTCCAGGACCGCCGCGCCGCCAGCGACCCGCAGGTGCTCGACATCGTCCGCCAGGCCGACGGCATCTTCATCGCCGGCGGCGACCAATCGCGCTACGTGCGCTTCTGGAAGGACACGCCGCTGGCGCGCGCGCTCGACGCGCACGTGCGCGCGGGCAAGCCGATCGGCGGCACCAGCGCGGGGCTGGCGATCCTCGGCGCGTATTCGTACGGCGCGATGGACGGCGGCAGCGTGGTCTCGCAGACCGCGCTCGACGATCCGGCCGGGCCGAAGCTGACCATGGTCGACGACTTCCTGCACCTGCCGTACCTGCACAACGTCGTCACCGACAGCCACTTCGGCAAGCGCCAGCGCCTGGGCCGGCTGATCGCGTTCCTGGCGCGGCTGTCGAAGGAACACGGCCGCCACGATCTGGTCGGCCTGGGCGTGGACGAATACACCGCGCTGTGCATCGACGCGCACGGCGAAGGCAGCGTGTTCAGCGGCAACGGCGGCAAGGTCTGGCTGGTCAAGCCGCGCCAGCCGGCGCGGGTGTTCGCCCAGGGCGAGCCGCTGAGCCAGCGCGCGGTGCCGGTGATCGGCATCGGCGAAGGCAGCGCCTTGCGCATGCGCGATTTCAAGGTCGAGCGGCCGGCGTTCGTCGAGCTTTATGATGTCGAATCCGGGCAGCTGATCCTGCGCGAGGACCCCGCCGACGGCGACGCCGCGCGCGAGGGCCTGCGGCTGCCGAACCTGTCCTATGGAGCCGATGATGACGAACTGGTTGCGCCGTAAGCTGCACCTTGATCTGCGTGGCGCTTGCTGCGCCGCCTTGCTGGGATCGATGGCGCTCGCGCCGGCCGCATGGGCCGCGGATGCGGCCAAGCCCGCCTCGCCCAAGCCCGTGCTGGTGATCCACGGCGGCGCCGGCGTCGAGCGCGCCGGCCTCAGCGAGCAGGACCAGAAGGACGCGCGCGCGGCGCTGGAAAACGCATTGCGCGCCGGCCACGCCGCGCTCGCCGCCGGCAAGCCGGCGCTGGACGCGGTGACCGCGGCGATCGTGGTGTTGGAAGACGCGCCGATGTTCAACGCCGGGCGCGGCGCGGTGTTCACCCACGACGGCAAGAACGAACTCGATTCGGCGGTGATGGACGGCGCCAGCGGCCGCGCCGGTGCGGTCGCCGGCGTGCACCGGGTCAAGAACCCGGTGACCTTGGCGCGCGCGGTGATGGAGAAATCCAAGCACGTGATGCTGGTCGGCGACGGCGCCGAGGTCTTCGCCAAGGAGGCCGGCGTGACCCTGGTCGAACAGTCCTACTTCCGCACCGAGAAGCGCTGGCAGCAGCTGCAGAAGGCGCTCAAGGAAGAGGCGTCCGGCCAGGCCCACGAGGACATCGAGACCGCCAAGCACTTCGGCACCGTCGGCGCGGTCGCGCTCGACGCCCAGGGCCGCCTCGCCGCCGGCACCTCCACCGGCGGCATGACCAACAAGCGCTACGGCCGCGTCGGCGATTCGCCGATCATCGGCGCCGGCACCTACGCCGACGCGCGCTGCGCGGTGTCGGGCACCGGCTGGGGCGAGTACTACATCCGCGCGGTGGCCGCGCACGAGATCTGCGCGCGCATGCGCTACGCCGGCCAGAGCGTGCGCGAAGCCGCCGAGGGCGTGATCGACCGCGACATCCCCGCCGCCGGCGGCGACGGCGGCGCGATCGTGCTCGGCGCCAACGGCGACTTCGCCCTGCCGTTCAACACCGAAGGCATGTACCGCGGCTGGATCGGCGCCGACGGCGTACCGCACGTCGCGCTGTTCAAGGACGAGAAGCTGGCCGAGCCGGCGGCGCGCTGAGCCGCGACGCCGCGGATGCGACGCGACCGGCTACTCCGCGGTCGCGGCTCGCGCCGCTCCTACAGGGAGCATCCGCCGCTTGCATCGCAGCCGGAAAACTCAGCGCACACTTCGACGCGGCCTCGATTCCCCCTGTAGGAGCGACGCAAGTCGCGACCGCGCCGCCGCGGATACGTCGCGACCGGCCACCCCGCGGTCGCGGCTCGCGCCGCTCCTACAGGGAGCATCCGCCGCTTGCATCGCAGCGGGAAAAACTCACGGCACGCCCCGACACAGCCGCAACCCCCCCTGTAGGAGCGGCGCAAGCCGCGACCGCGACGCCGCAACTACGACGCAGCCACTACAGCCTCAGCGATTGGCCATCCGCAACTGGTTGACCATCACCTGCAGCTTGTCGCGCGGCATCTCGTTGATGTAGTCGATCGCCGCCTGCCCTTCCAGCGGGCGGCCGGCGCCGATGCGGTCGTCGCGCGCGGCCTGCATGATCAACGGCACCGTCGGGATCGACAGGTAGTATTCGTCCTCGCCCTGGTCGCTGAGCACCGCCGCGGCGTCGGCGTCGAAGCCGGCGTTCTGCAGGAACTTCATCGAGCCCTCGACCTTGCCCTGCTTGTCGCGGTAATCGCCGAGCGCGGACTGGCCGAACACCGACACGCCGATCATCACCGAGCCGACCAGCGCGCCGACCGGGCCGGTCGACACCGCCATGATCACGGTGCCGGTCGCGCCCAGGCCGTACAGGCCGGCTTCCACGCCCTTGAGCGGACGGTCGGACAGCAGCGCATCGACCAGCTTGGCCACGTCGCCCACCGCCGACACCACGCCGAGCACCTTGTTGACGTTCTCGAAGCGCTTGAGCCCGCTTTCCAGCGCTTCCATCGCCGCCGGCGAGTTGCGGTCCACCGCCTGCGCGGCGGGGTTGGTCAGCAGGTCGCGCGCGTCCTTGACCAGGCCGGCCGCGTCGCCGAACGCGGCGATCTGGTTGGCCCAGGTCGGATCGGAGATGGCGTCGGCGGTGGACTTGCCGAAAGCCAGGCCGGCCGCGGCCACGCCAAGCGCGCGGAAGGTGATGCCGGCCGGCTGCTTGGCGCCGAAGCCCTCGATGCCCTGCAGTTCGGTGTGGAACTTGTTGAGCTGGGTCGCCATCGCCTGGGTATCGCCGGCGGGCACGTCCAGCAGTTTCTCCAGTTCGCCGATCGCGCGGCGGTACTGTTCGGCATCGGCGCCGAGCGCGCCGGAGTACTGCCGGCTCATCGCCTCCAGCCGGGTCTTGCCGTCGGCGACGCTGGCCGGGTTGTCCGGATCGACGCCGGCGAACACATTCATCGCGTTCTGGTTGATCGCCTGGCTGGCGAGCCGCTTCAGGTACTCGGCGCCTTCCTTGGAGACCTTGGTCGCGTCGAACAGCGCCGCGGTCGAATCGGCGTTCTCGCCGACCAGGAAGCGGTCGTCGCTACCGGCGGCCAGGCCGAAGGCCTGCAGGGTGTCGTCGTCGTTGGCGATGGACTTGATCGTGTCCATCAACTCCGGGTTGGTCGCCTTCACTTGCGCCGGCAGCGCGTTCAGGCCGCCCAGCGTTTCCTGCAGCAGGCGCCCGTCGGCGGCCAGGTCCTTCTCCAGTTTCTGGTACTTGCTCAGCCAGTCCGGATCGTCCTTGCCCTTGGCGGCGAGGTAGTCGTTGACCGCCTTGTTCAACTTGTCCGGCGGCAGGCCTTCGGAATACTTCAGCAGGCGCGCCAGCTCGCCCATCATCTCCTTGTACTGGCCGAGGTTGCCCTCGATGCGCTGTTGCAGCAGCTCCGCGCCATGGCTCACGCCGCGCAGGAACACGCCGGCCAGTTCGTTCTCGCCCTTGCCCTGCAGTTGCCTGGCCATCTCCAGCGCCAGTCCGGGACCGACGCCGTCGCGTATCGCATTGGAGATGTTCTCGGAGAACGGATAGCCCTGCCCGCGCCAGTCGCCGGAATGGCCGACGTAGCTGGCGGCGAGGTCCGAACGCAGGCGCGGACCGTCGCCGGTGTCGCCGAGCGATTCGTACACCCGGGCCATGTTGGCGTAGGACGTCGCTTCGCCGAACTTGTTGCCGCCGGCGTACATCGGCTTGACCTCGGTGATGCGCAGCACCGTGTCGAGGTTCTGGGTGACCACGGCCTGCGCCAGCGCCGGCGGCAAGCCGTCGGTCAGTTCGGCCAGGCGCCGCGAGGCCTCGTTGGCCGGGGCCATCAGCGCCTTGGGATCGCCGCCGGAATCCACGCCCTTGAACGGCTCGGCCACGTACGGTTCGATTTTCTCGTTGATCAGCTTGCCCAGCTCGATGCTGGTCGACAGCCGCTGCTGCGCTTCGGGCGAGATCTTCGACCACTGGTCCTTGAGGATGGCGACCACCGACTTGGGATCGCCGGCGTTGGCGACCATCACCGTGAACTCGACTTCGTGGTCGACGCGGATGTCCTTGCTCACCGCCTCGATACCGGCGCGCGCGGCCGGATCGTCGGCGTAGCGCTCGGCGATGCTGCGGCCGTAGCCGTCGATGGTCTTGGCGTCGTAGACCGCGCCGGTCGGGCGGGCGTCGAATTCGGCCTGGTAGCGCGACTGCATCTCGGCCTTGACCGCGGCCTTGAGCTCGGCGCGGGTTTCCGGCGTGGAATGGGCGGCGTCGGCCTGGACCGCGGTGTCCACGCGCTGCACTTCCGGCGACTTGTCCGTCTTGTCCGGCGCCTGCTGGGTGTAGGCGACGGTCTGCGCCTGGGCGCCGTCGTGCTCGGCCGGCGGCAGCGCGATCTGCGTGTCCGGGTACAGCGCTTCCCAGTTGAGCACCTGCGGGTTGGCGTCCTTGATCTGCTGTTCGAAGGTCTCCTGCGGCACCGTGCCGCGGTATTGCGCGGCGATCTGCGGCAGAGTTTCGTCGCGGGCGATGGTGTGCACCGGCGGCAGCGGCTTGGGCTGCGTGGCCAGCTGCTGGACGGTACGCGCGACCGAATCGATGAAGCTGAAGAGGGACATGGCGGGGGCCTTGGGATTCAACCCGCAGACCGTAGCACCGGGGCCGCCGTGGCGATGCCTGGGGGCGGCCCCAGGGGGCGGGAAATGCGGGCGGAAACTGCCCTCGACGACCGGCATCCAGCAGCGTTGCGCGCGGCGCGACCGCAGTTCGCAAGACCGGCACAACGCGCGCGCAGTGCGTATGTTCAGCCACTATCGGGCCCTGCAGCAGCGGCGCAAGCTGCGACCGCGACACCGCAGGACGACGCGACCAGCCACCCGCGGTCGCGGCTCGGGCCGCTCCTGCAGAGGGCCCACAACGTACGGCGACGCTGCAATTTCCCCCTGTAGGAGCTGCGCAAGCTGCGACCGCGACACCGCAGGGACGACGCAACCGGCTACCCTGCGGTCGCGGCTCGCGCCGCTCCTACAGGGCGCTATCGCAACTTCCGTCGTCGATGCCGTTGCGCCCCGGAGGTCAGGCCTTGCGTGCCAGCCGGCGCGCAGTGGCCGGGCCGTTGAGTTCGCGCAGCGCGTCCTTGCCGTTCCAGCGCGCGACCGGGTCGGCGGACGCGGCCAGGCGCGCGGCGGTCGCGAGCGCCGCGGCGTGCAGCGCGGCGTTGCGCTTGCCGATCGAACGCAGCGCCCAGTTCACCGCCTTCCTGACGAAGTTGCGCGCGTCGCCGGCATGCGCTTCGACCAAGTCCAGGCCGCGCAGGAACGGTTCGTCGCCGGCGCTCTTGTCGTGCACGCTCTTGCTCGCCAGCAGCGCGAACGCGGCGCGGCGCACGAACTCGTCCTCGCGCCGCGCCCATTGCTCGATCTTGCGCCAGGCCAGCGGGCTGCGGTCGAACAGGGCGAAACAGACGGTGTCGCACACCGCCCAGTTGTCGAAGTCGCGCGCCCAGCGGTCCATCTGCGCGGCGGTGACCGCGGCCGGGTCGTCGAGGTAGGCGGCGAGCAGGCGCGCTTCGTACCAGCCGCTGTCCCACAGCGCCGCGGCGAGCGCGCGGTCGCGGCCCAGGCGCTTGGCCACGGCCTGGACCTGGGCCATCGGCACGCCGAAAGCGCGCTGGTTCGGGATCGCGAAGCGCGCCATGCCGTCGCGGTGACGCGCGTCGGCGGCGGCGCGCAGGGCCTGCAGCGCCTGCTCCAGGCGCGCCGACAGCGGTTGCGCGGCGAACGCGGCCTGCGCGGCCTTGCGCGCGGCCGCGGTGGCCTTGCCGTCGGCGCGTGCGGTCGCTCGCGAACGGTTCGGCGCCGATATCGCCGCGGAGGTCTGGGTGGCGGTCTTCGCCGCGGCCTTCGGCACGGATCGCTTGGTCGCGGCTTTCTTCGCCACCGCCTTGCCCGCGGCGGGCTTCTTCAGCGCAGGCTTGTTCGCAGCAGATTCGTTCGCAACACCGCGTCGCGGCCCGCGCTTCGACGCCGGCGTCTTCGCGCCCGCGGCGTCCGCCGGCGCGATCGCGGCGCGGGCGGACGTTCGGGCGGTCGCGTTCTTGGCCATGGCGGCGCCTCGGATCGGCGCGGCCGCCAACGAAAAGGGCCGCGACGCCAATGTACCCATCGGCGCCGCGGCCCGCTATCGCTCGGGACTGGACCAAAGGCCTCAGTGCCCGCCGGCCTCCGGCTTCGGCGGCCGCACCAGGCTCAGCACCACCGAGGTGCCGATGATCGCCGCCACGCCCAGCAGCGAGACCAGGATCGGGATCTTGTAGATATCGATCAGCAGCATCTTGGCGCCGATGAACACCAGCACCGTCGCCAGCCCGTACGGCAGCAGGTGGAAGCGGTCGGCCATGCCCTGCAGCAGGAAGAACATCGCGCGCAGGCCCAGCACCGCGAACACGTTCGAGGTCAGCACGATGAACGGATCGGCGGTGATGGCGAAGATCGCCGGGATCGAGTCGACCGCGAAGATCACGTCGGTCACGCCGATCAGCGCGATCACCGCGAACAGCGGGGTGAACCAGCGCTTGCCGTCGCGCACGATCGACAGCTTGCTGTCGTGGTAGTCGTCGGTCAGGCGCAGGTGGCCGCGCATCCACTTGAGCACCGGGTTCTGCTCCAGGTCCGGACTCTTGCCCGCGGCCATCAGCATCTTGATGCCGGTGAACACCAGGAACGCTCCGAACACGTACAGCACCCAGTGGAACTTCGCCAACAGCAGCGCGCCGGCGAAGATCAGCACCGAGCGCAGCACGATCGCGCCGAGGATGCCGATCACCAGCACGCGCTGGCGCTGCTCTTCGGGCACGGCGAAGTAGGTGAACAGCATCAGGAACACGAAGATGTTGTCGACCGCGAGCGACTTCTCGACGAGGTAGCCGGTCAGGAACTCCAGGCCGATCCGGTTGCCGACTTCGGCGCCGGACTCGCGGCTGACGTACCACCACAGCGCGGCGTTGAACACCAGCGCCAGGGCGATCCAGCCCACGCTCCACCACGCCGCTTCCTTGAACGTGACCTTGTGCGGCCCGCCGTGGCGCATCAGCACCAGATCGACGAGCAGCGCGACGACGACGAAGGCGGCGAACGCGCCCCACAGCATCGGACTGCCGATGGTTTCCATTTGACTCTCCCGCAAGACGTTGGGGGCGCAAGCGCGCCGGTTTCGAGGCCGCAGGCCACGAAGCGTCGTCCGGAGGGAATTCGGGAGACATGCCTTCGCCGCTGCGGCGAAGGTCTTGCTCGCATCCGGCCGACCGTTCGGCGGTCCGGACACCTGTCGCACCGGGGCGGTGAGCCCGTAGTGACGGCGACGACAGCGGGAGCTACTCCCCTTCTGGCGGGGAAGATACCACGCTTGCCGCTGAACTGCCGTTCAGGCTCGATGTTTGTGCGGGGGCCTTCAAGCCCGATGCTTTTGTCTCACATCGCGGTGAGCTGACAGGAAGGCGTCGGGCCTGAAGGCCCTCCCACAAAAGCGCCTCCCGCAAGCGCTCAGGCGCCGCGGTAGACAGCCACCGTCGCGATCCGCGGCAGATCGTAGGCGTGCTCGATCACCAGCCGCAGCCGCCGCGCCCGCACCGGGTCGAACCGCTCCAGGCGCTTGCAGCCGATGGTCGTGCCCCAGGCCACGGTCTGCCAGCCGCCGTCGCGCCAGGCTTCGAAACGGTGGTTGGCGACATGCTGGCCTTCGGCGACGGCTTCCTGCAGGCACAGCAGGTCGAACTCGATCTGTTCGCCCGACTCGAATTCCAGCCAGGCCTCGCCCGCGTCGGCGCGCCAGTACGAATCCGCGTCGCCGTCGAGCACGCGCGCGGGCGCCGCGCCGCCGCTGGCGCGCACGCGCGCGCCGGCCAGAAGGTTGCCGCCGGCGAACAGCGCCGCGCGCTTGCGGCCGAACTCGGCGAGGCGGGCGACGTCGGTGTCGTGGAAGCGCCCCGCGCGCGTCGGCGGCACGTTGAGCAGCAGCTTGCTGTTGCGTCCGACCGAACTGCAGTACAGGTCGATGAGGTTGTCGGCGCTGCGCACCTTGGCGTCCTCGGCCGCGTGCCAGAACCAGCCCGGCCGGATCGACACGTCGGTTTCGCCCGGCCGCCACGCGCTGCCGTGCGGATCGCCCTGTTGCAGCGCCTCGCCGACCCACGGCCGGTCGAAGCCCGGATACGGCACCCGCGCCGGATCCACCGTCGCCCAGCAGGTGCTGCCGGCGACGCCGCGCTCGTTGCCGATCCAGCGCACGTCCGGGCCGGCGTCGGAGAAGATCACCGCATCGGGCTGCAGCGCGCGCACGGTGCGGTGGATGCGCGCCCAGTCGTAGGCCCGGCGCCGCCCGTTCGGGCCTTCGCCGTTGGCGCCGTCGAACCACACCTCGACCACCGGGCCATAGTCCGTCAACAGCTCGGTGAGTTGGGCGATGTAGAAATCGTCGTAGGCGCGGCCGCTGCCGTAGCGCGGCTCGTGCCGGTCCCAGGGCGAGAGATAGAAGCCCACGCCGAGGCCCTCGCCGCGGCAGGCCTCGACGAACTCGCGCACCACGTCGCCGCGGCCGTCGCGCCACGGGCTGCTGCGCACGCTGTGCGCGGTGGTCGCGGTCGGCCACAGGCAGAAACCGTCGTGGTGCTTGGCGGTGAGGATCAGGCTGCGGAAGCCGCCGGCCTTGGCCGCGCGCGCCCATTGCCGCGCGTCCAGATCGGTCGGCGCGAACGCGCGCGGATCTTCGTCGCCCTCGCCCCATTCGCGATCGGTGTAGGTGTTGACGCTGTAGTGCACGAACAGCGCGAGCTCCTCGCGCTGCCACGCCAGTTGCTGCGGCGTCGGCCGCGGGCGCGCGCCGTTCGGCGTCGCGGCGGCGGGCGCAGTCGCGGCGGACGCATCCAACGCGAGCGCGGACGCGGAAAGCGCGCAGGCGGAACTGGCGAGCAGGAAACGGCGACGGTCCATGGCGATGCGAAGGCGGCGGCGATCGCGGCAGTCTAGTGGCGATCGCGCGCGCCGCCATGTTGCGCCGCGATTGTCGCGCTTTGGATTTGTTTGGACATCGCGCATGCGTGGCGAATCGCGCGCAATCCGAAAGCAGACTCGCGCGCGCGGCGGCGAAACGAAAGCGCGCGGCGCAGCGCCGGTTGACCGCATCGCGCGCGGTCTGCTGGGATGCCGTGGCCCGCTTCGAGGAGAACGCCGATGACGCCGCTGCACGCCGCCCCTTTCGCCAGCCGGATCGTCGCCGCCCCGCTCCTGGCCGGCTTGATCGCCGCCGGCCTGGCCGCGCTCGCCGGCGCGGCCCACGCCGCCACGCCGGCCGCGTCCGTACCCAAGCCCGCGGTCGCCGCTCCGACCGAATCGCAGGCCGCGTTCGACGCGCGCATGCGGTGGTGGCGCGAAGCGCGTTTCGGCCTGTTCGTGCACTGGGGCCTGTACTCCGGCGCGGCCGGGCGCTGGAACGGCGAACCGGTCAAGGGTTCGGCCGAATGGATCCAGCGCAACGCCCACGTACCCACCGACGAGTACGCGCGGCAGATGCTGCCGTTGTTCGAGCCCAAGCCCGGCTTCGCCCGCGAATGGGCCAAGCTGGCGAAACAAGCCGGCGCCAAGTACCTGGTGTTCACCAGCAAGCACCACGAAGGTTTCGCCCTGCACGACAGCGCGGTCAGCGACTTCGACGCCAAGGACGCCACCGGACGCGATCTGGTGCGCGAGATCGTCGAAGCCGCGCGCGCCGAAGGACTCAAGGTCGGGCTGTATCACTCGGTGATCGACTGGCATCACCCGGCCTATCCCTACCGCGACTTCGCCCGCCTCGAACACCCGCTGCCGCATCCGCTGGAAAAGGCCGGCGACGCGCAGGACCCGGATTACGCCAAGCGCGCGAACCTGCGCCAATACCAGGACTTCCTGCACGCGCAGGTGCGCGAACTGGTCGAGCGCTACGGCCCGATCGACGTGCTGTGGTGGGACTATTCCAACCCCGGCGCCGAAGGCGAGACCTGGCGCGCGCAGGAACTGATGGCGATGGTGCGCAAGGACCAGCCCGGCATCGTCATGAACAACCGCCTGTACCGCTCGCTCGGCTACGACGATCCGCAGGGCAGCCTGCAATGGTTCGACCGCGCCCACGGCGACTTCACCACGCCGGAGCAGGCCATCCCCGCGCGCGGCGTGGCCGGCGTGGACTGGGAAGCGTGCATGACCATGAACGGCACCTGGGGCTACAGCGCGCTGGACACGGACTGGAAGTCCACGCGCGAGTTGCTGCGCGACCTAGTCGACACCGCGAGCAAGGGCGGCAACCTGCTGCTCAACATCGGGCCGATGGCCGACGGCAGCGTACCGCGGGCCAGCGTCGACCGGCTGCGGCAGATCGGCGCGTGGCTGCGGCGCAACGGCGAATCGATCTACGCCACCAACGCCAATCCGCTCGGCGAGGTGGCATGGGGCCGGATCACCGCCAAGCGCACGGCCGCCGGCGAGCGGCTGTATCTGCACGTATTCGAACGACCGTCCGATGGCGAGCTGCGGCTGCGCGCGCCGGGGCGGTGGACGGCGCGTCTGCTCGACGGCGGCGCGGCCCTGCGCGTGCGCCGCGACGGCGATGAGCTCGCGGTCGCAATGCCGCGGACGCCGGCCGATACCATCGACACGGTGATCGAACTGGTTCCGGCGAAATCCTGAGGGCGGCCGGGCCAAAACCCGTTCATCAAACTGATCGGCGACGGCCGGGTCGGCTGCCGCAATGGGTAACGCTTCTGCCGCGCCGGGTCAGTTTGTCATGCCGCGTCACGGGTATACCGCCGAGCATCACAATTCATGTGGACCGGATCGAAAAAATACCCTTGTTTTTTCGCTATTTTTCGTGATTTTTCATCACGCGGCCTTTACGTAATGCCCTCGTAAATAGCAAGGACGTCAGGGGGCGTCATCCATGAAGAACATCGAGGTATTCAGCATCGCCACCGCGCGCATCTGCGCGACGGCGCTCGAGCAGCATCCCGTCGTAGCCCGTTTCAACGCCGAGGAATCGGCGCGTCATCTGCCGGGCCTGGACCCGACCAATCGCGAAGCCATGGCGCAGGCGGTGCTCGCCTGCGGCGCGACCTTCGAATGGCTGCTCGACGAGGGCTACGTGCGCAGCACGGCCTGCGTCAAGGAGTCGTTGAACGGAGTCGCGTTCGTGCACGTGGCGCTGCGCTACCGCCTCACCGAGAAGGGCCTGGCGATCCTCGGCGCGCACGCCAGCAGCAACGACGAAACCAAGACCATCGGCGAGCGCCTGATCGCCGCGGTCAAGCTCGGCGGCGCCGAGCGCATCAAGGAATCGGTCAAGTTGATGATCGGCGCCGGCGCGGGCACGCATGCCGCGCGTCCGGCCATGCAAGCCATCGCCTGATCGAGGCGTCCGCGAAAGAAAACGCCCGCGCGGTCCGCGGGCGTTTTCGTTTGTGCCGCTGCGCCGTGGGCTCGCACGGCCGTAGCGCTCAGGGCGTATAGGTCAGGATCAGCTGCGGCGCGTTCGTGCCCTCGCGCGAGGACCAGTCCACGCCGTCGCTGGAGCTCGACGCGAGCACTACGCCGTTGTTGGCGACCGCGCCGGAGGCCCAGTTCTTGACCAGCTGCAGGCCCGCGGCATTGAGCGCGATGGTCTGCGCGCCGGTCGCGTTGGGCACGACCGAACCGATCTTGGTGCCCAGGCCCACGCCGCTGTAGCTGGCGTTGGACTCGGTCCACGCCGCGCCCGCGGCGTACAGGTCGTAGGTGCCGCCGGAGCGGTCGCTGACCTGCAGCTTCACCTGCGCGGCGGTGAGGGTCTTGCCGGCCGCGCTGGACACGTCCCAGCCCATCAGCCCGCGCAGCACCTGGCCGCCGTCGCTGCCGTCGGCATAGAGAGTGGCGCCGTTGTCGCGGCTGCCGCCGGACTTCACCGTCACGTCGCGCACGCTGTTGAGGGTCAGCGTCTGGGTCGGCGGATTGCCGTTGCCCTTATTGCAGGTGCCGGTGAAACGGTCGGTGTAGCTGCTGCCGGCGCGCGGTACGAAGTCGCCGGTGTAGCCGGTCGCGGTCAGGGTCAGCTTGAGCACGCCGAAGGTGCTGTCGTTGCTGGCTTCCAGCAGCGCGTGGCTGCCGCTGATGCCGTAGAACGCGCGCCCGCCGGTGCCGACCAGGACCTGGCGGATGCCATCGCTGGCCGCGGCCTTGTTCGGATCCATCTTGGCGTAGCGCTGGTAGTTGTGGTCGTGGCCGACCAGCACCAGGTCGGCCTTGGCCGCGTACAGCGCGTCCCAGAACGGCTTGACCTGGCTGTAGCCGGAGTAGCTGCCGCGGCTGAGCAGCGGATGGTGGAAATAGGCCGCGGTGCAGGGCTTGGTGTTGGCGGCGAGGTCGGACTTGAGCCAGTCGATCTGGGTCTGGGCGACGGTGCCGCCGCTCATGGTGTTGAGGGCGATGAAGTGCCAGTCGCCGACGTCCCAGCTGTAGTAGCCCTTGCTGCGGTCGCCGGCCGGGCCGGTCTGGTTGCCGCTGCCGTTGAAGTAGTCGAAATAGCCCTTGGCGCCGGTGGTGCTGTAGTCGTGGTTGCCCGGCGACGGGCTGGTCAGCGCCTTGAAGCGGCCCCAGGTCGGCGCGTAGCGGTTGTTGTATTCGGTCAGGGTGCCGCTGTTGTAGGCGTTGTCGCCGGCGGTGAACACCGCGGTCGGGTTGATCGACACGATCAGATCGGAGGTGCCCTGGCAGGCGTTGCCGCTGGTGTCGCAGATGTCGCCCGCGCCGGCCACCACCACCGTGGCCTTGTCCAGCGCGACCGCGCTGTAGTCGTAGCGGTCGAGCTGGAAGGCGCTGTCGGGCTGGCTGAAATACGGCTGGATGTCGACGCACTCGCCGCGCAGCGCGCGGGTGGTGAAGCTGCGGTCGTTCCAGTGCTTGCCTTCGAACACCAGCTTGTCGCCGCCGCTGCTGGTCAGCACCAGCGAGTCGTAGCCCGACAGCTTGAGCTGCTTGAAGCCGACGCGCAGCCACTTGGCGCCGATTTCGCAGACGCGGTCGGCGGCGCCGGCCTTGGCCAGCGGCGTGCCGCGCACCGACGCGGCGCTCACCGGCTTGCTGTGGGTGGCGTCTTCCGACAGTTGCAGGGTGCGCTGGGCGGCGTGCGCCGGCGCCAGCGCGGCGGCGCCGATCAGGGCGGTGGCGAGGGCGGCGCACAACGGGGCGCGCGGGGCGATGGCGGTCACTGGCTGTCTCCGGCGGTGGAGTTGGCTGAAGGCGGGGATCGCGACCGACGGCCGCGATGGCTGCGGAGTTTGGCCGGAAAACTGCTACACGATTGCGACGCAATGCGCGGGTGCGGTGGGGGTTAGCGCGCAGGACGTCACAAGTCGCGATTCGGCCCGGGCCTGCGGCCGAACCTCGGCGAACGTTCCGATTCGCGAAGACGCGAACGCCGCGAAGTTTATCGATGCCAATCGCATTCGGACGCGCGGCCCGCCGGCGCGGTCGCCCGCCGGCAGTAAGGCGGCGGCGGGCTGCGCATGCGATGCCACCCAATGCCGAAGCAGGTTCCGCCAGCCAGCTGGCCGAAAGAGTGGCACGTCTATTACTCATAATTAGCGCGCGAATTGCACGCAGTTAAAGCGTAATCCGCAGCTCGAGCTTCATTGCGTGCGCCGGTATGTATTTTCGCGCCGCGAAAGCCGGTTTTCCGATGAAGCGTCTGTTGCGATTCGTGCTATTTTCCGCGCCGCTTCACGATGGGGCCGCATGCGCGAGGGGAGTCGCCGCTATGCGCCATCCCTCTTTCAGTCCAGCGAAGCTTGCGTGCAATCAGGACGCGCGCGGCGCTTCGCCCGCAAGAGACGTACCGATGAAACTTCTTCGCTTCCGCGCGCTGGCGCTGTCCCTGCTCGCGGCCACCGCGCTCGTCGCGTGCGGCGGCGGTGGCGGCGGCAAAGACGCGCCGAACACCGGCCCCAATCCCGCAACGCCGGGAACACCGGGCACGCCCGGCCCCGCCGCACCGTCCGCTCCGACCCGCCTGATCGCGAGCGCGGGCGTGGGCCGCGTAGAGCTGTCGTGGAACGCGGCGCCGGGCGCCACCAGCTACGAGATCTACCAAGGCCTCGCGCCCGGCGCGCAAGGCGCCGCGCCAGTCGTGCGCAACGTCGCCGGCACCTCGGCGACCGTCGTCGGGCTCGCGCCGGGCAGCACGTATTACTTCATGGTCCGCGCGGTCAACGCCGGCGGCAGCAGCGCGCCGTCGAACGAAGCCAGCGCCACGCCGCTGGCGCAAGCGCCGACCGCCGCGCTCGACATCGCCGCGCTGGAACTGGCGCAAACGCATGTGCTGCCCGCGCAGGGCCTGGGCTGGACGCTGAGCGCCGCCAGCGAGTCCTATCACGCCATCGGCGGCCGCCCCGCGCTGGCGTTGCTGCGGTTGTCGGCCGCCGATGCGCGCAACGTGCGCCTGGAAGGCTGGGCCGACGGCACGCTGCTCGGCGCGGTCGAAGTGGCGCCGCCCGCGGCACTGCCGCCTACCGAAGGCGCCGGGCCGGCCTATGCGACCGACCGCTACAGCGCAGACATTCCCGCCGCATGGATGACGCCGGCGCTGCAGCTGCGGCTGCGCGCCGACAACTACCTGCCCGGCGCGGCGCAATCGCCGCTGATCGGCGCCGACAGTTCGGCGGTGCTGCGGGTGCTGCCGTTCTATCTGTTCGGCGCGACGCCGGACAATTCGGTGCCGCTATCCGTCTCCGGCCTGCCCGATGCCGCCACCTTGGACGAGATCTACGCGAAATGGCCGGTGGCCCGCCTGATCGCGCAGAACCATCCGGCGCAGGCGACGGTCTGGCCGACCCTGGTGGTCCCGCCCAAAGGCGGCAAGCCGGCGTATCTGGCGCACAACGCCGACGCAGTGTCCGACAAGTTCCATCTGATGTCGTCGGTGCTGGCCGTGCTCGGCGGCCTGATCGACGCCAACGGCGAACGGCCGGCGCCGGTGCAGTTCTACGCGCCCTTGATCCTGTTCAACGCCGCCGGCCGCGTCGTGTCTCCCGGCGGCGGCCTCGGCGGCGGCGAAGTCGGCACCGGCGATCACGCGTACAGGGGCATCTTCATTCACGAGCAGGGCCACGCCATGGGCCTGCCGCATCAGGGCGAGGCCCATCGCGCCGGCCGTTATCCGTATGCCGGCGGCAGCCTCGCCGGTTCGGCCTGGGGCTACGACGCGGTCGGCAAGCGCTTCCAGCCGCCGTTCATGCCGACCACCTCGACCCGCTACGCGCGCTGCCGCGGCGATACCTTCGACGGCGCGCCGCGGCAGATCGACGCCGAAGGCCGCTGCGTCAAGCAAGACCCGATGCAGAGCGGCGCCGGCGATCAGGCGCCGGAGTACCGCTTCAGCACCTTCTCCGACTACAGCACCGGCATGTACCAGCGTTACTTCGAGGGCACGACCCAGCGCTCCGCCGACGGCCGCCGCAGCTACAGCGGCGGCAGCGTGATCCAGGACGCGGCCTTCGCCAGCGGCTACCGGCGCTGGGACACGATCGACCGGCGCTGGGTCGAGGCGGCCACCGCCACCACCAGCGGCGGCTTGTTCGGCCTCGATCAGAACCTGCCGCAACGACGCGACGTGCCGCTGTACGCGATCGCGATGACGCTGAGCAACGCAGGCACGCCCGAGGTCAGCCAGATCTATCCGCCGCTGAGCTACACCGGCAACCTGCTGCGCTACATCGACCCGACCGACGCGGCCCAGCGCGCCAGCATCGTGCCCGACACCAGCGTCAACTTCTGGTACTGCCGCAACGGCGGTTGCGACTACACGCTGCGCGCGACCTACGCCGACGGCAGCCTCCGCCACGTGCTGATCCAGGACGGGTTCCGCCCGTTCAACCAGGCGCGCGGCACGCCGCCGGCCAGCGCCAGCGATCCGCTCGACGGCGACAGCTTCCGCACCTGGGTCGTGCACGTGCCGGCCGACAAGGCGCTGCGCCGGATCGAGCTGCTGCATACGCCGATGGTCTGGGAGGGTTTTCCCGCCTCGCCGGCGGTGCTGGCCGCGCGCGACGTCGCCGCGCCGCTGGCGCCGCTCGGCTTCGGCGCGGACGCGGCGTCCTGCGCCGAGCTGCCGACGATCGCGGTGCCCGCCTCCGCGCTGCCGCCGCCGCGCTGCGCCGATCCGGCCGCTGCCGCGGCGGCCGCCGTGTCGCAAGCGCAGTCGCGGCTGCGCGGCTTGTTGCGCGACGCGCTGCGGCGCTGAGCGCAGCGGCCCGCGCCGTCATCGCAATCCCGGGCGCGTCCGCGCGGCGCGCCCGTCCTTTCTGCCGAGGAAGTTCATGTCCGTTTCGTCGAAATCCGTTGTATCGAAATCCGTTCTGTCGAAATCCGCACTCGCTGCCGCGCTCTGCCTGCTTGCCGTTCCCGCGCCCGCGCAAGAACGCAGCCACACTTACCTGGACGCCGGCTATGTCGCGCAAAAGCTGAAATCCGCTGGCTCCAATCCGCTGCTGCGGCTGGACGATATCGACGTGGACGGCGCGTACGCGGCCGGTTCGGTCGAACTGGGCTCGCAACTGTTCTTGACCGGCAGCCTGCACAAAGGCAGCGGCGACAACCGCTTGCGCGCCGGCCAGGACGTGCTGGCCGAGTTCGACGTGGACGCGCAGCAGGCCGGCATCGGCCTGGGCTATTACCGCGCGCTCGGCGAACGCGCAGAATGGACCGCCGAGGTCGGCTATCAGAACACTCGCATCGAGTTCGAGAACCGCGCGCTGCGCTTCAGCGAGAAAATCGACGGCAACGATTACCGCGTGTCGCTGGGCCTGCGCGGCGATCTGGCGCCGAATCTGGAAGGCTGGGCCCGGGTCAACTACATCGACGGCGACGTGTACGAGCGCGAATTCAGCGGCACGGTCGGCGCGCTGCTGAAGTTCAACGCGATGTGGGGCCTGAGCGCGGAAGCCAGCGCCGGCGCCGGCAACCAGCGCTACCTCGTCGGCGTGCGCGCGAGCTTCTGACGCCGCGGTTTCACTCGTCGTGCATCGGCGCGCCCCGGCCTGCGATCTCCAGCAGTTCCACTTCGAACGCCAGCACCGAGTTCGGTTCGATCTGCCCGGCCAGGCCGCGCTCGCCGTAGGCCAGCTTCGGCGGCATCCAGAAGCGGTACTTGGCGCCCGGCGCCATCAGCTGCACGCCCTCGGTCCAACCGGGCATCACCTGCGCGAGCACGAATTCGGCCGGATGGTCGGTGTCGTAGGTGCTCTCGAACTTGCGCCCGTCGATCAGCGTGCCGACGTAGTTCACCCGCACCGTGTCGCTGGCCTTGGGATGCGCGCCCTTGCCTTCGCGCAGCGCCCGGTATTGCAGGCCCGAGGCGGTGGTCTTGACCCCGTCGGCGTTCGCGTTCTTGCGCAGGAACGCCTCGCCGGCGGCGAGATTGCGCGCCGCCAGCGCCTCGACCTGCTGATCGTGCTTGTCGCGCAGATGCGCGCTGAAGCCGTCGCGGATGCGCTTGGTTTCGCTCTCGTCGAACAGCGACGGCCGGCCGGCCTGGGCGTCGCGGATCGCGCGCAGCACCAGTTCGGCATCGAGTTCGGCGCGGATCGGCTCGACGCTGCGGGCGAAGTCGCGGCCGACCACGTAGCTGATCCTGGCTTTCTCGCTCGCCACGTCCGCCGCCGCCAGCGGCGCCGGCGCGGCGGCGGCGCCCGGCTTCGGTCCGCCGCTGGGCGCGCAGGCGACCAGGGCGGCGGCGAGCGCGAGCGAGAGCGCGGACAGGACGAGCAGGGAACGCGGCATGGCGGAACTCCGGGAATGCGGGAAGCGCGAAAGAAGGAATACGCAACGGGCGGCGCGGGATCAGTCGGCGACGGCGAAGGTCAGCATCATCCCCATGTCCTCGTGTTCGAGGTTGTGGCAATGGAGCATGTAGCGCTGCACGCCCTGGAACGGCTGCGAGAAGTCGATCGCCAGGCGCACGATCTCGCCGGGCCACACCACCACCGTGTCGCTCCAGCCCAGGTCCTGCGCGGTCAATCCGTTCGCCGCGACCTGGCGGCCGCGGATGTCCGGCGGACTGATCGCGCGCGAGACCACGCGGAACTGAAAGCCGTGCAGGTGCATCGGATGCGGCATGCTGGTCATGCTGTTGCGGATCTCCCACACCTCGCGCGTTCCGCGCTTCACCGTGAACGCCGGTTCGTGGCCGCTGAGGTGGAAGTTCCAGTCGTTGATGAACCAGCGGCCTTGTTCGTCCATGCGCAGGCGCAACGCGCGCACCGGCCAGCCGGCGGTGTCCGGCGGCGGCGGCACGGCCGACATCGCGTCGAGCGAAGGCAGTTGCGCGGGCGGACGCTGGGTCGCGCACTCGATCACCCGCAGCTCCATCAGGTCCAGCGGCTCGCCCATCGCCACCGCGCCGGGATGGTCGCCCATCGGGTCGGGCGCGAACGCGCCGGATTCGTCCTCGTTCTCCATCGCCACATAGTCGAGGCTGCGCAGCACCGCCTTGGCGCCGGGCGCGAGCGCGCCGAAGTCGACCAGCACGTCGGCGCGCTGGGCCGGCGCCAGGAACAGGTCGTCGATCGGCCAGGCGCGTTCGAGCAGGCCGCCGTCGCCGCCGATCAACAGCATCGGCAGCGGCTTGTCCTCGTGCAGGAAGCACGGCCGCAGCATGCGCGCGTTGCTCACGTTGGCGAGGCGGAAGCGGTACCACGCGGGAATCACATCGAGGTAAGGCTCGGGCGTCCAGTTGACCAGCACGCGGTTGCCGATCCAGTCGTCGGCGCCGTCCTTGTAGACGATCGCGTTGCGCGCATCGACCTGCTTGTCGGCGATCATCAGCGGCAGGTCGCGCTCGCCCCAGCGCAGGCCCAGGCGCTGGCGCAGCGCGAGTTCTTCTTCGTCCTCGACCAACAGCAGGCCGGCCAGCCCGCGCTGCAACTGCGCGCCGGTGCGGCCGTGCGGATGCGCGTGATACCAGTACAGGCCGGCGCGGTTGTCCACGCGCAAGCGATAGCGGCGGCTCGCGCCGGCGGCGACCGGATGCAGGCCGCTGCCGTCGTTGGCCTCGTCCACGTGCAGGCCGTGCCAGTGCACGGTGGTGTCTTCGTTCAAGCGGTTGCGCAGGCCGACGTCGATGCTGTCGCCGCGGCGCGCGCGCAGCAACGGGTTCAACGCTTCGCCCGCGGCGGTGCGCGCGGCGTAGGCCCACAGCGCGGTGGCGGGGCCGGGGAACAGGTTCGACTGCGTCGCCTGCGCGCTGAGTTCCAGCGGCGCGCGCAGATCGATCTCGGCCATCGGGCCGGCGCTGCCGGGCAGGCGCAGCGGCTGCACGAAGCGCGCGTCCGGCGGCAGCGATTGCAGGTCCGGCGGCGCGCCCAGGCTGTGGCCGTGGCCGCCGGTGTAGCGCCACAACGCGATCGGCCCGGCCACGGTCGCGGCGCCGCCGACGGTCAGGCCGATGAGGAAACGGCGGCGTTGCGGATCGGTCATCGGGCGCGGGCGTCGGCAGGCGGAAGTCGGTGCCGCCCGCGGCCGCGGGCGACCCGCCATGATGTTCGCGGCCGATGGCAATTGCTTTGCGCGACGGCAGGAATTTGTGCGATGCCGATCATGATTCGGACATGCCGCCGCGCATGTGCGATGCAGGCGCGACGCAGGCGACGCGCGCGGCCCGGGCGCCCGGGCCTCAGATCGAATCGTCGAGCCGCGCCTGCCAGACCCGGTCGCCCATCTCGTGTTCTTCCACGCCGGCGAAGAAGTCCTCGCCGAGTTGGCCGTAGTCGGGCTCCTGCTCGCCGCGCCAGTCCAGGAACTTCGGCCGGTGCACGGCGAAGCCGAGCGGATGGGCGGCGTTGCGGTACGGCACGGCCAGGGTCAGCGCGCCTTCGCCGGCGAAATCGCGCACGCTCAGGATCAGCGCGTCGGTGCGGCCCGAGGGCAGGGTCAGGAAGCCGTCGTGCACCAGCACCGCGTGCTGCGCGCCATCCGGATTCGCGGCCAGCCGAGCGCGCGCTTCGGCCACCGCGTCTTCGACCTGCTCGCCGGCGTAGCGCACCATCTTGCGCTCGCCGGCGGGGTCCTCGAAGGCGTAGAGGGGGATCAGGTCCTCGCCGTCGGCCACGCACCACACGCCATGGGCGGCGAAGAAGCCGGCCAGTCGGATTGCTTGCTGCACTTGCGTCCCCTCGGTGCGTCTCGGCAGCCCCCTGCGGCGTCAATGTAGCAGGAGCCGAGGAGCGAGCGCGGAAGAGCGAAGAGCGAGCAAAACCGCGTCCGCACTCCCCCGCTTTCTCTCGCTCCTCACTCCTCCACGCTCACTCCTCGCTCCACCCCCACAGCCTCGCCTCGCGCCGCCTCTGCAGGAAATACGCCGGCTCGATCAGCAGGCCCGGCATATACGACCCAGACGCCGGGGCGGTAGAACGGCGAGCAAAAGCGCGCCCGCACTCCCCGCTTTCTCTCGCTCCTCACTCCTCCACGCTCACTCCTCGCTCCACCACCCGCAACCCCGCCTCCTGCAGCCGCCGCAGAAAGTACCCCGGCTCGATCAACAGGTCCGGCGTGTACAACCCCGGCGCCGGCGCTTCGGCGCCGTCCAGGCCGAGCAGCCGTTCCACGCCCAGGGCGATGCCGAGCGCGGTCAGCGGCGCCTGGCCCTGCGGGTGCACCAGTTCGTGGCGGGTGCGCACGCGGCGGCCGGCTGCGTCCTCGCCTTCCAGTTCGATCGCGATCTCGGTGGAGAACGCCTCGCCGCGGCGGCGGCTGGCGGTTTCGCCCAGCGCCAGGTCCAGCCGGATCGAATGCGCGCCGGTGGCCGCGGCGAGGCTGACCACGTCCATCGGCGAATAGGCCTGCGCCGGCATCGGCGTGCCGTCGACGCTGACGCCCGCGCCGGCGGCCTGCTCGCCGCGCACCCAGCGCCAGCGGCCGCGCTCGAGGATCTGCGCGGCGGCGGCGCTGGTCAGGCGCTCGTAATCGGCCGCCGCGGCCGGACCGCCCATGTCGCGTTCGTCGAGCAGGGCGAACAGGCCGATGCGTTCGACCCGGCGCAGGGCGGCGGCGAAATGCAGCGCCGGCAGGGTCGCCGCGCCAGCGAGCCAGTGGCTGGCCAGCAGCATCGGCGAGCGGCCGGGATGGCGCAGGTGCAGGCTCACTTCCGGCGCGATCTCGAACGAGCCGCTTGAGGTGCTGACGTACGGCAAACGGCGATGCAAGGCGTACTTCAGGGTGTTGAGCGTGTCGTCCTTGACGAACACGACCACCGCGCTGAAACGCGCGTCGGCCGGCAGGCCGAGGTCCTCGCGCTGCAGGTCCACCGCCAGCGCGCTGGCGCCGCCGACCCGGGCGGCGACCGCCTCGGCGCGCGCGCGGTCGCGACCGGCGATGGCCAGCGGCAGCCGCGGATGCAGCCGGCGCAGCGCTTGCGCGCCCTGCGCGCCGACCACGCCGGAGCCGCCGACGATCAGCACCGGCGCGAGCGCCGCCGCATCGGAGACAGCGGCAGACGGCGCGGGAGCGGCGGAAGAAACCGTGGCAATGTTCATGATCGCGATCCGATAGGCATCGCGCCGGCGCCGCGCCCCGATGGCGCCGGCACAAGCTACGATTGGTAAGTTACCTACAGTAGGATACAATCCTCGCGCCGCTGTCAAGCGCGTTCTTTCTCCGCACAGGCCGACCGATGACCACCGCTCCCGCCAAACGCATGTCCAAGGCCGACCGGCGCGAACAGCTGCTGGAAACGGCGATGGCGATGGTGCGCGAGCAAGGCACCGATGCGCTGAGCCTGGGCGCGCTGGCCGAGCGCGCCGGGGTCAGCAAGCCGATCGCCTACGAACACTTCGGCACTCGCTCGGGCCTGCTGATCGCGCTGTACCGGCGCATCGACGAACGCCAGGCCGCGACCGCGGCGCAGGACTTCGCGCGCACGCCCAAGCGCCTGGGCGACGTGGCGCGGCTGATGGGCGCCAGCTACATGAGCTGCTTCCGCACCGCCGGTCCGGAATGCCACGCGATCTTCGCCGCGCTCAAGGGCGACGAGGAAATGGAGCGGGTGCAGAGCGAACTCACCGCGGCCTACGTCGAGTTCTATCGCGGCCTGCTCGCGCCGTACGCGAAAGTCGACGACGCCGAACTGCAGCGGCGCTGTGTCGCCATCGTCGGCGCCGGCGAGGCGCTGTCGCGCGAGATGACCCATGGCCGCATCGACGAAGCCGATGCGGCGGCGACGATGGCGAGCTTGATCGAGGCGACGCTGGCGCGCGCCTGAGCGCGCGGACGCAAGCGCGTATCCGACTGTAGAAGTTGCGCAAGCCGCGACCGCGAGATCGCGCTTGCGGCGTAATTGCGGTTTCGCGGCCGCGACTTGCGCAGCGCCTACAACGGGCTAGCGGCGATTCAATGGCAACCGCCGCCTCCGCCATCGCCACCACCACCGCCGCAATCGCCACCGCTGCCGCCATCGCCGCCGCCATGGCAGCCGCCGCTGGAATCGCTGCCGCAATACGAACCACCGCTGCCGCCGCTATCGACCGTCGCGCCGACGTGCGCCCAGAACGCAGCGCCCTCGCCCGCGGGTCCGCGGCGCGCGCCGTGCGAGCCGGCGACGATCCGCACCCGCATCCGCGCCGGCACCGCCGGCAGCTCGGTCGCCAACAACGCCCAGACCGCGCCGAACACCGGCAACAGCCACACGCCTGCGATCAGCGCGCCGCGCACGCCCGGCCTCAGCCGCCTGCAGCGCCACGCCTTGCGCGTGGCGAGCGCGTTGGCCGCCAGCAGCATCGCCAGTCCTGTCCATGCCACCGCGTCCATGTCCGCATCCTGTCGTCGCTTGCCGCGGATCGTGGACGAAGCCGCGCTGCGCTTGCGTAAACGATTCGATAAAAACGCCGCTTCCGACGGTTTCGTCGCGTGTGAATTCCAGCAGCGCAACGTTGCGGCGGCGGCCCGCAACGATCCGAGGCGGGCCGACGTCGCGATGCGCGAACGCCGGTCGCAACCGCCCCGATCACGAGCGAAGCGCGGGCCTCGGACATCGACGACGACGCCGGCCGCACCACATCGAATCCATGGCCGCGCAAGCGCGCGCACGGCGGCGTCGGCCGAACCGGCACGCCGCCGACGCAGATCGGCGCGGCAACCGGCGGCGCGGCCCTGCAACCTTGTAACAGCCGCGACTGAACCGGTTGTGGCGAATCGCCGTCGCCGCTGCGCAACGGGGTTGACCCGGCCGCGATCGGCGAGGATCATGCGCCCCGCACGACCCCCTTCCGCCCTCCAGAGGCCCCCTTGGACAGTCGATCTAGACCTTCGCTGCAGCGCTCGCGCTGACGGATCGCTCCAGGTCTGGGATGTCCCAGGTCGGCTCCGTTCGCGCAGAACGAAGCCGAGTCGCACGTAACCCATCACCGATGCTCCGCCCGCTCCGCGCGGTGCGGGCGCGCGCTCGCTTTCCCATCGCACTGCAGTCAAAACCCAGACCGCTTCCGGGTGGCCGCTGGCGTTTCCGTTCGTCCGGAGCGCGCCGATGCCCTTCCGTTTCGCCCTGTTTTGCCTGTTCGCGGCGCTGTCGCTGCACGTCGGCGCCGCGCGCGCCGGCGCCAGTCTCTACGTCGACGACGCCGCCACCGTCGAACGCGGCCGTTGCCAGCTCGAAAGCTGGCTGCGCACCGCGGCGCCGGCGCGCGAACTGACCCTCGCCCCGGCCTGCAACCTGGCCGGCACCGAATTCGGCCTGAGCCATAGCGACTACGCCGCGCCGCACGCGCCGGCCGCGCAGGCCCTGAGCGCCAAGCGCACGCTGCACGCCTCGGCGCACGGCTGGGCCCTGGCCGCGTCGCTCGGCGCCAACTGGAACGGCGCCCGCTACGACGGCTGGAACTTCAACCTGCCGCTGACCTTGGGCCCCGATCCGAACGGCCCGCGCCTGTGGCATTTCAACCTCGGCTGGAACCAGCCGCGCCGCGGCCGCGCGCGCCTCACCGGCGGCGTCGGCCTGGAGCAGGCGCTGGCCGCGGACTGGACCGCGTTGGCCGAGCTCTACGCCGATCCGCACGGCGACCTCGGCGGCCAGCTCGGCCTGCGCCGCGCGTTCGGCGCCGACGCCAGCCTCGACCTGTTGCTCGGCGACCGCGCGCGCGACCCGCGCGGCCCCTGGCTGACCCTGGGCTTCAACCTCGCGCTGCGTTGAACGCCGCGCGCTCACGCACGGTCCCCGCGACCGCAAGGAGCACACCATGACCTTGCTGCACTTCCCCGCCAACCGCCTGCGCCCGCGTCCGCGTCCGGGCAAGGCGCCGTACCGCGCCATCGCGCCGCTGCTGCGCCTGGCCTGCGCGCGGTTGCGCGAACGCGACGCCGCCGACGCGCGCGGCGCGCTGGTCGCGACGTGGTGGCGTTCGCCGCAGAGCGGGCGCCTGGAATGCCGCTGGACCCGCGCCGGCGCAGCCGAGGAACCGCCGGGACGAGAACGCATGGATCGCCGCGACCGCCGCGATCCCAGCGATCGCCGCTCCGACCGCCGTGCGCACCGCGATGCGCATCCGCTCCGCCGTTCCGAGGCCTGTCCCGATGTTCCGTCCCTTCCTGCAATTTCCGCCGGCGCCGCTGCGCGCGCGCTGGTGGCCCAACGCCTATGACCTGATCGCCTTCGCCCTGCTGATCGCCGCCGCGGTGGCGCTGGCGCACGCGGCGATGGAAACCCGCGCGCCGTTGGCGGCGCTCGACGCCGCGCCGGTCTCGCTCGATCCGGCGCGCCTGCCCGACTACGCGTTGCGCACCACGCTGCGCATGTTCGCGGCGATGCTGGCCTCATTGCTGTTCACCTTCACCGTCGCCACCTGGGCGGCCAAGAGCCGGCGCGCCGAACGCCTGATCGTGCCGGCGCTCGACATCCTGCAGTCGGTACCGGTGCTGGGCTTTCTGAGCTTTACCGTGGCCGCGTTCCTCGGCCTGTTCCCGGGCCGCCAGCTCGGCGCCGAATGCGCGGCGGTGTTCGCGATCTTCACCAGCCAGGCCTGGAACATGGCGTTTTCGTTCTACCAATCGCTGCGCACCTTGCCGCGCGATCTGGACGAAGTCGCGCGCGGCTTCGGCCTGAGCGCGTGGCAACGGTTCTGGCGGCTGGAAGCGCCGTTCGCGATGCCGGGTCTGGTGTGGAACGCGATGATGTCGATGTCCGGAGGCTGGTTCTTCATCGTCGCCTCCGAGGCGATCAGCGTCGGCCATACCACCATCGCGCTGCCGGGCGTCGGCTCGTACCTGGCGCTGGCGATCGCGCGCGAGGACTTCGCCGCGGTCGGCTGGGCGGTGGCGGCGATGGCGATGGTGATCGCGCTGTGCGATCAACTGGTGTTCCGGCCGGTGGTGGCCTGGGCCGACAAGTTCCGCAGCGAGCAGACCGCCAGCCAGCAGCGGCCGCGCTCGTGGATGTACGAGCTGATCCGCCGCACCCGCGCCGGCAAGCGCGCGCTGCGGCCGCTGGCGTGGCTGTGGCAGCGCGCGCTGTGCCTGCGCTTGCGGCCGCGCGCGCCGGTCGCTGCGGCCGGCGAAGCCGCGCCGGCGTCGCCGTGGCCCGACCGCCTGTGGCTGGCCGCGTTGCTGCTCGCCGCCGCGGCCGGCGCGTGGCTCGCGCTCGACTACGGCCGCCAGCACCTGCAAGCGGACGACCTGCGCGCCGCGTTCGGCGGCGGCTTGGCGACGCTGCTGCGGGTGGTCGTGCTGATCGCCATCGCCAGCGCGATCTGGGTGCCGGTCGGGGTGTGGATCGGCCTGCGTCCGCGCTGGGCCCAGCGCGCGCAGCCGGTGGCGCAGTTGCTCGCCGCGTTTCCGGCCAACGTGCTGTTCCCGGCGGCGGTGATCGCGATCCTCGCCACCGGCGCGAACCCGGACGTGTGGCTGTCGCCGCTGATGGTGCTGGGCACCCAGTGGTACATCCTGTTCAACGTCATCGCCGGCGCCAGCGCGGTGCCGACCGACCTGCGCGAGGCGGCCAGCGTGCACCGGCTGCGTTCGTGGACGTGGTGGCGGCGCGCGATCGGGCCGGCGGTGTTCCCCTACTACGTCACCGGCGCGCTGACCGCCTCGGGCGGTTCGTGGAACGCCAGCATCGTCGCCGAACTGGTGACCTGGGGCGATCGCAAGGTCGAGGCCTACGGCCTGGGTTCCTACATCGCCCGCGCCACCGCGGCCGGCGACTTCCCGCGCATCGTCCTGGGCGTGGCGGTGATGTCGCTGTTCGTGACCGCCTTCAACCGCGCCCTGTGGCGCCCGCTGTACGCCTACGCCGAACGCCGCCTGCGCCTGGATTGAGCGCGCGCCGTCCGTCCATCGAATTCGAGGAGTTTCGCCATGACCCTGCACACCTGCATCCGCCCGCTGATCGACGTGCGCGGCCTCAGCCAGCATTACCCCAAGGCCGGCAGCGAACCGCTGCGCGTGCTCGACCACGTCGACCTGCAACTGCGCGCCGGCGAGATCGTCGGCCTGCTCGGCCGTTCCGGCTCGGGCAAGTCCACCCTGCTGCGCGCCATCGCCGGACTGATCCGGCCCAGCGCCGGCGAGGTCGAGTTCCTGGGCACGCCGTTGAGCCGCGCGCCGGCCGACATCGCGATGGTGTTCCAG
Source organism: Lysobacter enzymogenes (assembly GCF_023617245.1). NCBI lineage: Bacteria > Pseudomonadati > Pseudomonadota > Gammaproteobacteria > Lysobacterales > Lysobacteraceae > Lysobacter > Lysobacter enzymogenes. The sequence goes on along the minus strand of NZ_CP067396.1, from coordinate 267,344 downwards.
AGCTTCGCCCTGTTCCCGTGGCTGACCGTGCTGCAGAACGTCGAGCTGGGCCTGGAAGCGCGCGGCGTGGCGCCGGCGCAGCGGCGCCCGCGCGCGCTCGCGGCGATCGACCTGATCGGCCTGGACGGCTACGAGAGCGCGTACCCGAAGGAACTGTCCGGCGGCATGCGCCAGCGCGTCGGCCTGGCCCGCGCGCTGGTGGTCGAGCCCAAGGTGTTGCTGATGGACGAGCCGTTCTCCGCGCTCGACGTGCTCACCGCGCAGACCTTGCGCGGCGACCTGCTCGACCTGTGGGCCGAACGGCGCATGCCGATCGAGGCGATCCTGATGGTCACCCACAACATCGAGGAGGCGGTGCTGATGTGCGACCGCATCCTGATCTTCGGCTCGCATCCGGGCCGGGTGGTCGACGAGATCCAGGTGTCGTTGGCGCAGCCGCGCGATCGCTTCGACCCGGCCTTCCGCGGCTTGGTCGATGCGATCTACGAGCGCATGACCGGCTCGGCGCATCCGGGCGCGAACGCGCGCGGCGGGTTGGCGATGGAGCTGCCGCCGGTGTCGAGCAATCTGATCGCCGGCCTGATCGAGGCGGTGGCCGAGCCGCCGTACCGCGGCCACGCCGACCTGCCGGCGCTGGCGGCGCAACTGCAGTTGGAGGTCGACGAACTGTTTCCCATCGCCGAAAGCCTGCAGCTGCTCGGCCTGGCCGAACTCGGCGACGGCGACCTGCGCCTGAGCGAGGCCGGCGCGCGCTTCGCCGCGCTCGACACCGATGCGCGCAAGCGCCTGTTCGCGCGCCAGCTGGCCGCGCACGTGCCGCTGGCCGCGCACATCCGCCGGGTGCTGGACGAGCGCGCCGCGCACCAGGCGCCGGCGCGGCGCTTCCGCGACGAGCTCGAAGACCACATGTCGCCCGACTACGCCGCCGCGACCGTGCGCGCGGTCACCTCGTGGGCGCGCTATGCGGAGTATTTCGCCTACGACGAGGCGGCGGACCGGTTCAGCCTGGACAATCCGGGCTGAGTCCGGGCGACCTGCGACAAAAGCGTCGGGACTGAAGTCCCTCCCACAACAGCCTTCATCCGCCGCCGCCAAACTTCGGCGGCAGAGCTTTCAGAGTCCTTGTGGTAGGGCCTTCACAGCTCTTGTGGGAGGGCCTTCAGGCCCGATGCCTTCCGCTCAGACACGACGATCTTCCAGCACCTCTCCCCCGGAGCCGCCATGCGCTTCCTGCACACCTTCCAACTGCTGCCGTTCCTCGACACCGTCGCCAGCCTGCTCGCCGCCTTCGTCCTGGGCACCCTGATCGGCGCCGAACGCCAGTACCGCCAACGCACCGCCGGCCTGCGCACCAACGTGCTGGTCGCGGTCGGCGCGGCCGCGTTCGTCGATCTGGGCATGCGCCTGGCCGGCAGCGTCGAAGCGGTGCGGGTGATCTCCTACGTGGTCTCCGGCATCGGCTTCCTCGGCGCCGGCGTGATCATGAAGGAAGGCATGAACGTGCGCGGCCTCAACACCGCCGCGACTCTGTGGTGCTCGGCCGCGGTCGGCGCCTGCACCGGCGCGGACATGATCGCCGAGGGCGCGCTGCTGACCGCGTTCGTGATCGCCGGCAACACCTTGCTGCGGCCGCTGGTCAACGCGATCAACCGCGTGCCGATCGACGAACGCGTGTCGGAGGCGACCTACGAGGTGCGGCTGAGCGTGGCGCCGGAATCGGCGCCGGCGGCGCGCGAGTGGCTGGTCGATCACCTGGAGGCGGCGAACTATCCGGTCGGCGACGTCGATGTGGACGAACACGGCGAGACCGCGACGCAGATCGTCGCGATCCTGGTCAGCACCGCGGTGGTCGCGGCCGAGCTGGATGCGGTGGTGGAACGATTGCGGCGCCTGCCGGGGGTGATGCATGCGACCTGGGAGTCGAGCACGCGCGATTGAGCCGCTTCGGATATCGCGAATGCCTCCTGTAGGAGCGACGCAAGTCGCGACCGCGGGGTAGCCGGTCGCGTCGCAAGCGCGGTGTCGCGGTCGCGGCTCGCGCCGCTCCTACAGGGGCTATCGAGGCGATGCAGCGCCGGAGGTCACGCGCACTCCGCCGCGCGGCCCAGCAAAAAATCGCGCTCGCGCGCGTTGCGGGTCAGGCCCGCGGCGCGCTCGAACTCCCCGCGCGCTTCCTCGCGCCGGCCGAGCTTGAACAACAGGTCGCCGCGCACGCTCGGCAGCAGGTGGTACTGCTTCATCGACGGCTCCTGCAGCAGCGCGTCCACCAGCGGCAGCGCGGCTTGCGGACCGAACGCCATCGACACCGCGACCGCGCGGTTGAGTTCCACCACCGGCGACGGCGTGCGCGCGGCCAGGCGCTGGTACAGCTGGGCGATGCGCGCCCACGGCGTGTCCTGCGCGGTCGCCGCGCGCGCGTGGCAGGCGGCGATGGCGGCCTGCAGCACGTAGGGCCCGTCGGAACCGCCGAGCTGCACCGCGCGCTCCAGCGCGGCCAGGCCGCGCTGGATCTGCAGCCGGTCCCAGCGCGAGCGGTCCTGGTCGAGCAACAGGATCGGCTGGCCGTCCGGGCCGGTGCGCGCCTTCGAACGCGAGGCCTGGATTTCCATCAGCGCGACCAGGCCGAACGCTTCGGCTTCCTTCGGTATCAGCCCGGCCAGGATCCGGCCCAGGCGCAGCGCGTCCTCGCACAGGTTCGGCCGCATCCAGTCGTCGCCGGCGGTGGCCGAATAGCCTTCGTTGAACACCAGGTAGATCACTTCCAGCACCGAGGACACGCGCTGCGCCAGTTCCTCGCCGCGCGGCACTTCGAACGGCACCTGCGCATCGGCCAGGGTGCGCTTGGCACGGACGATGCGCTGGGCGATGGTCGGCTCCGCGGCGAGGAAGGCACGCGCGATCTCGTCGGTGGTCAGGCCGCCGAGCAGGCGCAGGGTCAACGCGACCCGCGCCTCGGTCGACAGCACCGGATGGCAGGAGATGAACACCAGGCGCAGCAGGTCGTCGCCGATGTCGTCGTCGAGCTTGTCGAAGAATTTCTCTTCGTGGCCGTCCTGGTCGGATTCGAGTTCGTAGCCGATCTGCTCGTGCTTGCGGTCGAGCAGCTTGCGCCGCCGCAGCCGGTCGATGGCGCGGTTCTTGGCGGTCTGCATCAGCCACGCGCCCGGGTTGTCGGGCACGCCGGTCTCGGGCCATTTCTCCAGCGCGACCACCAGCGCGTCCTGGGCCAGTTCCTCGGCCAGGCCGACGTCGCGGACCATGCGGGTGAGTCCGGCGATCAGCTTGGCCGATTCGATGCGCCAGACGGCGTCGATGGCGCGATGGGTGTCGGTGGCCGTCATGGCGAGGGATGACACCACCTCGCGCGGCCGCTCGCAAGGGCCGGCGGCCCGCGCGCAGCGCGGGACCGGTCGGTCGCAACGGCGGCGGCGGAGCGGGCGGTCGGACCGCGCGCGCCGTCGCCGCGAACGCGCGGTCAGGCCGCGGCCTGGCCGTGTCCTTCGCCGTCCACGCAGCCCATCGCCTGCACGCAGTTGACCATCCACGGCACGCCGAAGCGGTCGGTGAGGATGCCGTAGGCCAGCGCCCAGAAGGTTTCTTGCAGCGGCATCTCGATCTTGCCGCCCTGCGCCAGCGCCTTGAAGATGCGCGCGGCTTGTTCCGGATCGTTGAGGCTCAAGGTGACGTGCGCGCCCTTCACGCCCTGGTAGGGGTACTGTTCGGTCGCGTCGGTGCCCATCAGCATGAAGCCGTCGAGTTCGTAGCAGCCGTGCATGATCTTCTCGCGCTCGGCGGCGGCCAGCCCTTCGCAACCCGGGTTGTCGCCGAAGGGCATCAGCGCGTGGATCTTGCCGCCGAGGATCGTCTGGTAGGTCTCGAACGCCTCGCGGCAGTCGCCGTCGAAGGACAGGTAAGTGGTGAGTTGCATGGTGGCGGTTCCTTTGGATGGAATGAGGGAAGGCGCGGACGCGGCGGGGGCGTGGGTCGCGCTTTCACTAGGACGACGAATGCGCGGCGGGCGGATCGACACGGCCGGCGGATTTCTTTCGCTGTCGTGGGAGGGCCTTCAGGCCCGATGCTTTACGGTCGGCTCGCCGGCGTCTGCAACAAAGGCGTCGGGCCTGAAGGCCCTCCCACGGCATCGGCCTGCGCCGCGGCGCAGGCCTTTCCCGCAGGTTCAATGCCGGCCGGCTACCTGCTCGCGCAGCCGCGCTTCGGCCGCCTGCAGCTCCGGCGTCAGCGCCTCGCCGAAGTCGGCCGCATCGAACACCCGGCGGATCTCGATCTGCGATTGCGCGCCGTCCGGGTTGGGCACGCGCTTGACCCATTCCACCGCCTCTTCCAGCGAGCGCGCCTGGATCAGCCAGAAGCCGGCGATCAGTTCGCCGGGCGCATCGAACGGCCCGTCCGCCACCCGCCGCGCGCGGCCGTCGAAATACACCCGGGCGCCGCGCGCGCTCGGATGCAGGCCCTCGCCGGCCAGCAGCACGCCGGCCCGCACCAGTTCTTCGTTGTAGGCGCCCATCGCGGCCAGCAGCTCGGTGCCGGGCATGACCCCGGCCTCGCTGTCGGGCGTGGCCTTGACGATCAGCATGAATTTCATGGTCGTGGTCCTCGTCGCGGCCGGCGGAGCGCCGGCCTTGACGGAGCGACGAACCGGGGCGGCGGGGATCGACATGGGCCGGCCGGAGAGCGGCATGGCTTCATGCGGTTGTGGGAGGGCCTTCAGGCCCGATGCTTTTGTTTCCGATCGCGGCGACCTGACCGAAAGGCATCGGGCCTGAAGGCCCTCCCACAACAAAGAAAGGCCCGCCCCGCGAACGCGGAGCGGGCCGGAACAGCCCGAAACGGCTGGAGAACGGCTTACTGGAGGGTGGGCCGACAGGTTCGCCCGTCAGCGGCGGGCGGATGGGTTACTGGAAGTCGTACTTGACCCCCACGGTGAAGTAGCGGCCGATCGCGCCGCTGGAATGCATCGGGTTGTAGTTGATCGCGCCGTAGGTCAGCGGATCCAGCGGCGCGATCTTGTCGGTCAGGTTCTGCACCGAGCCGAACACTTCCACGCCGTCCTTCGCGCGCCAGCGCCCGGACAGGTCGAAGGTGGTGAACGACGGGATCCGGCAGCCGTTGCCCGGCGCCGGGGTGCCGTCGGCGTAGCGGCTGGCGCAGGCGTTGCCTTCGGCGGTCACGTTCTTGAAGTCGGCGATGTAGTTGGCCACGCCGCTGAGGGCGAAATTGCCGATCTCCCAGGTCGCGCCGAGGTTGATCTTGTCCTTCGGCGTGCCGATGCAGTTGGTCACGTCGCAGTTGCCGTGGGTGCCGGCGTACTCGAACGTGGTGCCGTCCTCTTCCTCGCGCTCGTAGGTGCTGATGTGGCTCCACTGCAGGTCGAGGTTGAGCTTGCCGTAGCCGCCCAGCTCGAAGCCCTGGCGCACGTCCAGGTCGATGCCGCGCACCGTGGTCGAGGCCGAGTTTACGTAGGCGGCCTGCGCCGCCAGCAGGGTGCCGGAATTGGGAATGCCCGGCAGGTTGTTGTCGCTGCGCACCACCCGGCCGGCGGCGACCGCGGCCGAGGTGGTCTCGACGTTGATCTCGTTGCTGCGCTTGATCTCCCAACCGTCGAGGGTGATGGTGGTGTTGCTGGTCGGCTCGAACACCAGGCCCAGGGTGTAGCTCTTGGATTCCTCGGCCTTGAGATCGGGGTTGGGGCTGGTGATCACCGCGATCTGGATGTCGCAGTCGCGCACGCTCGCGCCCGCCGCCGGGTTGCCGCCGGGGCAGCGCACCGGGTCGGCGGAGGCGGTGAAGCCGGCCAGGCCGCCCTTGCCCGACTCGGCCGGGTTCGGCGCGCGGAAACCTTCGGCGTAGGTCGCGCGCAGCGCCAGCTGCTGCAGCGGCTTCCACTTGATGCCGACCTTCGGCGTGGTCGCGCTGTCGCCGCCCTTGTAGCTGTCGTAACGCACCGCCGCCGACAGCTCCAGGCTCTCCAGCACCGGCGCCACCATCTCGGCGTAGGCCGCGGCGACTTCCTGGGTGCCGCGATACGCCGAATAGCCCAGGCCGATGATGTCGCCGGTGTCGGTGTAGGTCTGCGGATCGAGCTGCGCCTTCTGCCGGCGCCACTCCGCGCCGAAGGCGATGCCGAGCGAGCCGCCCTTGAGTTCGGTCAGCGAACGCGAGCCCTTGATGTCGAACAGGTCCAGCGTGGTCTTGCCGTCGGCGTGGATGGTCGGCGAGATGTAGTCGTACAGCGCCTGGTTGTTGAGGTTGGCGTTCTGGCCGATCCGCCACCAGCCGCCGGGGCCGGTGCCGTTGGTCAGCGCGTCGCGCACCGCGCTGTAGCGCAGGTAGCCGTCGCGGGTGTTGGTCAGTTCGCTTTCCGAATGCAGGTAGGCCACGTCCAGGTCCCAGCCGCCGGCGGTGCCCTTGATCCCGGCCAGCACGCGGCTGAATTCGCTGTCGCCGCGGATGATGCGCGGGCCGACGTCGAACGCCGAATAACGCAGGTTCACCGCCTGGCCCGGGAACGGGTTGTCGGGATGGTTCGGCCCCAGCACCACCGCGCCGTCGCCGGAATCGGCGTTGACCGGGCCGCCGGGATAGCCCCACGCGCCGGACACGCTGTTGGGCGTGTTGTGGAAGGTGCTCTTCTTGCGCGAATAGCCGGCCTCGACATAGACCTCGAAGTTGTCCAACAGCGCGAAGGTGCCGCGGCCGAACAGGTTCACGTACTTCTCTTCCGGCGCCAGGCTGTTGAACTGGCCCGACTGCCACAGGCAGCCGCCGTTCGGGTCCTGCGGCGTGATCGGCGAGAACTGCGCGCAGCCCGGCAGCGACTGGTACTGGCCGGTGATCGGATTGCGCACGCTGCCGGCCGGCGACGGCGAGGCGTCGTCGCCGAGGATGAAACCGTTCATGAAACGCTTGGTCTGGCTGTAGCCCCAGCGGCGCGCGTCGCCGGTGCCGATCCACTTGCGGTCGCGGCGGTCGGCGACGCGGATCTCGTCGGTCTGGCCGCCTTCGATGTTGAAGTAGACGTTGTAGCGGTCGTCGTTGAGGCTGCCGAAGCCGAACGTCGCCGAGGCCTTGGCCATCTGGCCGTCGCCTTCGCCGGACACGCCGTAGCTGCTGCGCACCGACACGCCCTTGAATTCCTTGCGCAGGATGATGTTGACCACGCCGGCGATGGCGTCGGAGCCGTAGATCGCCGAGGCGCCGTCCTTGAGGATCTCGACCCGCTCGACCGCGTCCATCGGGATCACGCTGAGGTCGGTGAACACTTTCTGGCCGTCGTCGGCGAGGCCGTACGGCGCCATGCGGCGGCCATTGAGCAGCACCAGCGTGGAACCCGCGCCTAGGCCGCGCAGCGACACGCCGGAGCCGCCGGAAGCGAAGCCGGTGCCGTAGGTGCGCGGCACCGAGCCGGCGCCGTCGGAGGTCAGCGTCTGCAGGTATTCGGCCAAGGTCGCCTTGCCGCTGCGGTCGATCTCCTGGCGGGTGATCGACTGCACCGGCGAGGCGGTCTCCATGTCGCCGCGGCTGATGTTGGAGCCGGTGACCTCGATGCGGTCGAGCGTGGTGGTCTGCGCGGCGTTGGCGTCCTGCGCCTGCGCCGCGGCCGGCGCGAGGCTGGCGACGGCGGCGGCGAACAGCGCGCGGCGGATCGCTTTGTTCAAGGGCGCGCGGCTGAAAGTGGCGTGCGGCATGAGCGGCTGGCTCCTGTTGAGTGGATTCCCTGGGAATGTGCTGCGAAGGACGACGGCAGTGTCGAAAACCTCAGCGAGCGCCGTTGAGCGCATCGAGCGCGAAGGCTGCGCGCGGACATCGCGAACGATGCGCCGCGTGTGCGCGATCGCGCGAAGTGTCGATCGCCGCGCGGCGCGCGGCGTGGAGTCCCCGGATGAGTCGATGCATTGTTCAAGCGTGTGTGGCGACGCGGCGCACTCCCTCGGCGCGTGGGAGACGCGTGCAGCGACGTTAATACGCGACGTCCGCGCGGTACTTCGACGCAGTTCCGTTTAGCGCGCGCGAAACTTTGCGGAGTATGTCCAACGGATGCCCGGCGGCGCGCGCCGCATCATGCGCGGTGACGACTGTCTTGCGCGATCAGTTAGCGCGCAGCGCGACGACGCCCGCATTCGCATGCATCGCGCGCTGGATGTTTGTGCAAGTGCGTCATCGGCGATTACCGAATCGGCAAAGTCGCGCGACACTGCAGGCTCGTGTGGGAGGGGCTTTAGCCCCGACGCTTTCCGATCAGATCGCGGCGAATTGAACCAACTGCGTCGGGCCTGAAGGCCCTCCCACAACCGCGGGCTCGTGTGGCAGGAACTTCAGCCCCGAGGCTTCGCGCTCGGATCGCGACGAACCGAAACCGGAAGCGTCGCGGCGGAAGCGCTCGCCGACAACGCCACCGTCGTCTTGATCGCGCTGGCCAACGGACTCGGCAAGCCGCAGCACGGCGCGCGTGTCGGCGCGGCCGCCGCGCCGCCGGCCGCGGCGGAACGTGCACGCGCGGGCCGGCCGGCGTCAGCCATGCGCGCGCTCCACCGCGGCGCGAACGCGCGAGGTCGATGCGGACGCGGCAGGTTCAGGCCGGCGGATCGTCATGCGGCGCACCGGGCGCGGCCTGCAGTTGGGTCAGGTAGTCGTCGAGCCGCTGCAGGCGCTCGTCCCACAACTGGCGGTACTCGTCGAGCCAGCCCGACACTTCGCGCAGGCGCGCGGTCTCCAGCCGGCACGGCCGCCACTGCGCGCTGCGGCTGCGCGCGACCAAGCCGGCGCGCTCGAGCACTTTGATGTGCTTGGAGATCGCCGGCAGGCTCATCTGGAACGGTTCGGCCAGTTCGGTCACGCCGGCTTCGCCGCTGGCGAGGCGGGCCAGGATCGCGCGCCGGGTCGGGTCGGCGAGGGCGGCGAAGGTGGTGCTGAGCGAGTCGGCAGGCATAACTGAACCAGAAGGTTAAATAACATCGATAGTGGATGCCTGGCGCGCGCAGGGTGTCAAGCCGGCCGTGATGGCGCCGTCAGCCGGCGACCTGCCGGCGGGCCTTGAATCGTTCAGTGAATTCATGAACGAACGCGGCGCGGCTGACTCACGGAAACTCACTTCATCACATAATAATTGTGACGATGTTCGCACTAATGGAGAGGCGCTGAGTCGGCCGCATGTCCCGTTAGTCGTTTCCTGCCAGGACCCGCGTCGCCCATGAAGCCTCCCCACTCCAACGCGATCCCTGCAGCCGCGCGGCCCCCGCGTGTCGGCGCGGGCTTTGCCGTGGAGGCCGCATGCGCATAGGCCTGGACTACCGCGCCGCCACCCTGGCGCCCGGCAGCGGCCCGGCGCGTCAGGTGCTGGCGCTGGAGCGCGCGCTGCGGCGCCGGCCGGATACCGAAACGGTGCTGTTCACCGAAGCGCCGCTCGACCATCCGCACCGCGCCATCGCGGTCGCCGCCGACCTGCCCGCGGCCGCCCCGACGGGCGCCGGTGCGAGCGTCGGTGCGGCCGCCGGCCTGCGCCGGCGCTGGCGCTTCGAGGCCGGCTTCCTGCCCGCGGCGCTGCGCGCCGAACAGGTCGACGTCTACATCGCCGCGGCCGAAGGCGGCCTGCCGGTGTGGCGCAAGCCGGCGTCGGTGCGCCAGGTGCTGCTGCTGCACGATCTGTTCAAGCTGACCCTGCGCCGGCCGAAGTCCTCGCCGCTGCGCGCGCTGGCCGCGCGCATGCTCGACGAGGCGGCGATCGGCCATTCCATCGCCAGCGCCGACGCGATCTGGACGCCCTCGCGCTATACCACCGCCGAGTGCGGCCGGCTGTATCCGGCGCATGCGCACAAGCTCTACGTGTTGCCCGACGCGGTGGCGCCGATGCCGGCGCCGGCCGAGCGCAGCCGCCTGGGCCAGCCGCTGCCGCCGCGCTACTGGCTGCTGGTCGGCACGCGCGAGCCGCGCCGCAACGCCGACCTGTTCCTGCGCGCGTGGCTGGACGCGCGCCGCCAGCATTACGACACCCCCGACCTGGTCGTGGTCGGCTCGCCCGCCGACGTGCCCGCGGAACTGCAACGGCTCAACGGCGTGCACTGGTTCGAGCGCGTCGCCGACGACGAACTGGCGCGGCTGTACTACGACGCCGAACGGCTGTGGCAACCCTCCTATGCCGAAGGCTTCGGCCTGCCGGTGCTGGAGGCGCTGGCCGCCGGCACCCCGGTGGCGGTGGCCGAGGGCGGCGCGCTGGAGGAAGTGGCGCCGGTCGACATGCCGCGCTTCGACCCGCACGACCGCCCGCAGCTGGCCCAGTTGATGATCCGGCTCAGCCGCGAATCGGTGGTCGGCAACGCCGAGCAGCGCCGCGCCTTCGCCCAGCGCTTCGCCCCCAACGCCTACGCCGCGCGCGTGGGCGCGTTGCTCGACGAGTTGCTCAAGCGCAGCGACCGCTGAGGTCGCCGCGGGGATGGCGGCGCTGCGGAGACAGCGGACAGGCGTTGGGAGAGAGCGAAACTGCGCTTTCGCTCTCTCCCAATGCCTGTGCACCAGGTTCCTCGCTGTTCGGCGCTCCGCGCCGCTCGTCGCGCCTCACTCGTAAGGCGCGTGTTCCAGCCCTTGCGCGGCGATGATGCGGTTGATGTGCGAAACCACTCGGCAGCGGTCGTCGCGCGGGGTCACGGTCAGCAAGCGTTCGATCAGGCTGTCCACGCGCGGCCAGAACACCGCGTCGTCGCTCCAATGACGCCGCCACAGCGGCAACGCCGCGGTGAGTTGGCACAGATCGCCGTCGAGTTCGGCGCGGGTTCGGTGCATCGATTGGCTCCCCTGGCAACGGCGGGACCGGCCCGCCCTTGGTGACGCACGCGCGGCCGAAGCCGCCGCGATGGTGGTGGTGGACATTCCGCCGCCGCCGGGGGGTGCGGGACGGATCGGAGGGACGCCGCCCGGCTGCGATCCCCATCGCAGGCCGCCGGCCTCCCGACACTCCTATGTACGAACGCAGTGCGGACACCCGGCCCCACCTTCGATCACCAAAAATATACAGAAAATGCGAGTTCAGTCACGCTTCTGATGCAGCAACTGCGCGGTCGGGGCTGGGGGCAGGGCCAGGAGCAGCGCGCAGGGGAGTCGAAGCGGCCTTGCCCGCACCCGTGCGCTCACTGGCGGCCCCACACCGTTCCACCCGCGCCGCATTGACCTCAAGCGGGCTTGAGGTCCCACCCTGGCGGCCATGTTTCCGACCCGGTCCGCGCGCATGAAATCGACGTCCCTGCCCTTCTCTGCGCAGCCGCCCAGCGACACGGCGCCCGACCGCCCGGCCCAGGCGGACGCCGCCTCGACCGACTGGCGCGCGGTCGCCGCGGTGTTCGGCGCGGGGCTGATCGCCGCGCTGCAAGTCGGCAAGACCGCCATCGCCCTGCCCGCGCTGCGCGCCGACCTCGGCCTGGACCTGCGCGCCGGCGGCTGGCTGATGGCGGTGTTCGGCCTGCTCGGGCTGTTCGCCAGCGTGCCGGCCGGGGCGCTGGTGGCGCGGCTGGGCGACCGTCGCCTGCAGGTCGCCGGGCTGGCGGCGATGGCGCTGGGCAGCGCGCTCGGCAGCCAGGCCGACAGCCTGACGGCGCTGATGGCCACCCGCGTGCTCGAAGGCGCCGGCTTCCTGCTGTTCGCGGTCGCCGGCGCGAGCGTGCTGCAGCGGCTGTCGCAGGCGCGCGACCGCGCGGTGGTGTTCGCGATCTGGAGTTGCTACATGCCCGCCGGCATGGCCCTGGCGCTGGCCACCGGCGCCGCCCTGGACGGCTGGCGCGGATATTGGGAACTCAATGCGCTGTTGTGCGCGGCGGCGGCGCTGGCCCTGCACTGGGCAGTGCGCGCGCCGTCGGCGCAGGCCGCGCGCGCCGCGGCCGCGCGGCCGTGGCGGGCGATCGCCGCCGACGCGTGGGCGGTGGCCGGCGCGCGCGGCCCGTTGCTGCTGGCGCTGGCGTTCGCGCTGTACGCGCTGCAGTTCTACGCGCTGCTGAGCTTCCTGCCGACCTTGCTGATGCAGCGCATGCAGGTCGACGCCGCCGGCGCCGGCCTGCTCAGCGGCGCGGCGATCGGCGCCAACGTGCTCGGCAACCTCGCCGCCGGCGCGCTGCTGCGCCGCGGCACGCGGCGCTGGCGCTTGATCGCGCTCGCCAGCGCGACGATGGGCCTGTCGGCTGCGGCGGTGTTCGCGCTGCCGCTGCCCGCGACCGTCGCCTACGGCCTGTGCGTGCTGTTCGCGCTGGCCGGCGGGTTGTTGCCGGCTTCCACCATCGGCGGCGCCGCCGAGTTGGAACGCGATCCGGGCCGGATCGCGATCGCGGTCGGCCTGTTGATGCAGGGCAGCTACCTGGGCCAAGTGATCGGGCCGTCGTTGTTCGGCAGCGTGGTCCAGGCGGCCGGGTGGCCGGCGGCGGCGTGGCCGGTGGGATTGGCGGCGCTGGGGGCGGTGGCGGCGGCGGTGGCGCTGCGGGGGGCGTTCGCGGCGGAGGGTGGGCGTGGTTGAGGGCGGGTGGGTTGGGGTTTTAGGGTTGCTTCCGTATTTGTGCAGTCGCGTATCCGACTGTAGGAGCGGCGCGAGCCGCGACCGCGACAACGCAACTACGTCGTAACTTTCACGGTGTTTGCGGTGGCGCGGTCGCGGCTTGCGCCGCTCCTACAGGGGGCGTGCCGCGGTGGGGTTCGCCTTTGCGTGTGCGTGCGCTTGGTTGCAAGCGAAGATCAAGGGCTTCCGTCCGCAAGCGGCCGGGTCACTTTCTTTGTCTTAAGCCACAAAGAAAGTAACCAAAGAAAAGGCCTTGTTTTTTCGGATCAAGAGCCATTATGGCTCGCAGCGGCGCGGGGCCGCGCCATAAGGGGCATCCTGCCCCATGGCGCGCGTGCGCATCCATGCGCACGCCCTCCGGGGCTGCGGAACATCGGCTTTGCTTGGGGTTGCGTCAAAGCGAACAGCGAACAACTAACGGCTGGAGACAACGGCAAACTGGATTCCGGGTTTCGCCGGAATGGGGCGGATTCGGATTCGCGGCGATTCGAGCTGGCGCAAATCCGGCGGCCGGTTGAGTCGGCTGAGATTCGGATCGACGCAGATCTTGGCGTCTGCAACGCCTGCGCTGTGTATCAGGCCGCGGCCGCTTCGCTCGCCGTCGGCGACGTCGCGCGGCGACTGCGGATCAGGCCGTCGCGCAGGCGCAGGAACGGGCGCTCCACGCTGTAGTGCAGCAATGCGCCGCCGGCCAGCGCGGCGGCGGCATAGGCGCAGAAGGCCAGCAGCGGTCGCGCGTCCAGCGCTTCGCCGAACGCGCCGGCCATCAGCGCGAACATGCCCTTGTGCACCAGGTACAGGCTGAAGGACGCCGCCGCCAGCCAGCCGGCGCCGGGGATGCGCAGGCGGCCGGTCCAGCGCTGTTCGGACGCGCCGGCGGCGACCAGAAGCGCCATCGCCAGCGAGATCAGCGGGAAGCCGAACACCGAGGCGGCGAAGCCCAGGCGCTCGCGCGAGATCCACATCGCCGCCGCCAGCACCGCCACGCCGGCCAGCGCGAGCCAGCCCGAGCGCCGCATCATCGCCGCCCACGCGCGCGGCCGGTACGCGCGCAGCGCCGCCAGCGCGACGCCGAACAGCAGTCCATCCAGGCGCATCCAGGTCGGGTAGTAAATGCGCTCGACCCAATGGTTGGCGTTGTCGTCGAGGCCGTTCCATACCCAGGCGCGCAGCGCGATGCCGGCCAGCGTCAGCGCGATCACCGCGGCGACGCCCTTCCACAACGCCGGCCGCCGCGTCAGCGCGATCGCCAGCAACGGAAACAGCAGATAGAAATGCTCTTCCACGCACAGCGACCAGGCGTGCGAGAACGCCTTGTTGCGTTCGTAGTCGATCAGCAGGTTCAAGGTGAAGCTGAAGAACTGCCAGCCCGACTCCAGCCCGGGCCGCTCGCGGAACGCCGGCCACAGCAGGTACAACGCCAGCACCGTCCAGAACGCCGGCAGCACGCGCAGCGCGCGGCGCAGGTAGAAGTCCTTGAAATCGAGCCGGCGGCCCTCGCTCAGCGGACGCAACATCTGCCAGCCGATCAGGTAGCCGCTGAGGGCGAAGAACAGATCCACGCCCATCCAGCCGAACTGCGACATCGGCATCCACGGCGAGCCCAGACCCTGGCCGGCGGCGTGGAAGAACATCACCCAAACGATCGCGATCGCGCGCAGCAGATCGAGGCCGGGCAGTCGGCTCATCTTGGTTCCTGGTGTGTGGGAGCGTTGCGGACGTCGGTGCCGCGTTCGCCTGGCGACCTTGCATCGCGGGCCGCGAACGCGGACACAGTGTGCGCGCGGGCGAAGCGCGCAACAAGACGAAATACGCGCGCAACGCGGCTGCGTTGCCACGTTTGCGAAGTCGAATGCGCGCGCATCCGGCGCGCTGCAAACGCGGCTTTCGCCGCATACAAGAATCTTTTGTGGGACGCGTTCGCGCAGCGCGTTCGTCGATGCGTTTTTCATCCGCGCGTGTTTCGTCGGCGGGTCTTCATCGATGCATTCGGCCCAGGCGCGCGACCGATGCGCGCGACCTGGCGCAACCCGGCGCGGCACCGTCAAGACGCACGATCGGTCGCGCCGACCTAGGGCCGCCCCGAGGATGCCGCGGCCGCGGCGCGGCGCTACCGTCGCAGCAACGTCCCTGCGGCAACGGGCGATCGCGCGTGCGGGTGCGGCCATGTCCATCGACTTCCCGAGCAATCCCCTGGGCAACCTGCTGTCGGGCCTGGGCGGCGGCGCGTCCGGCCTGCCCGGCGGCCTGCCGTTGCTGGGCGGGAACGGCCCCGGCCTCCCGGGGATGCCGTCGGCGCCCGGGGAGGGCGACAACGATCCGCAATCGCCGCGCCTGCCGTCCAACAATCTGCCCGGCTCCAACGGCCAGGGCCCGGGCGGCCTGCCGGGTACGCCCGGCACACCGGGGCTGCCCGGCGGCGGCCTGGGCAACACGCCGGTCGGCACCGCGCCCGCGCCGGGCAGCAACGCGCCGCTGATCAATCCCGACAATCCGCTCAGCCGCATGCTGCAGGGCTCCTCGCCGAGCGCCTACAACCACCCGTTCGGCAACGGCCCCGCGCCGACCCAATACCCGGCGCCGACCCTGTCCGAACGCGCCTTCAACGCCGCCCAGTACGCACTGCTCGATCGCGGCGCGGTGCCGGCCGCGGCGAGTTCGGCCGCCAGCGCCGGCGCACAGGGCCAGTCGCTGCCGGCCGCGGTCGGCGGCGCGTTGCCCGGCGGCGGCAGCGCCGGCGGCGCGGCCGCGGGCGCCGCCGCGCACGGCGCCGCCACCACCGCCCAACTCAGCGCCGCGCCGGCTTCGACCCTCGCCGCCGCCAATGTCGTTCCCAACGCCGTCGCCGGCTCGCCGGCCGCGGCGGCGCTGTCGCAGGACGCGTTGATCGCCCAGCAAGCCTTGCTCGCGCGCCTGCCGGCCGGCACCCACGCGGTGGCCGGCAACACCGCCGCGGCCGCCGCGGCGCCGCCGTCGGAAACCGCGGCCGCGCTGCCGGCGGTCGGCACCCACACCACCAGCAACGATCCGCGCAATCTGCCGGCGGCGCTCAACGACCGCGCCGTGCAGCAGCGCGGCGACGGTCCGAACGCATCGGTCTACACCGGCGACACCGCGGCGCGGCGCGCGCCCGGCCGCGGCCGCGTCTCCGGCGCCACCCTGACCCACTGGCTGTGGCGCTTCGGCCGCGGCGGCGCCCACCGCCCCAGCCACGACGACACGCCCGAAGTCGAGGCCGTGCGCGCGCTGCAGTGGCTGTTCTGGGTGCTGACCGTGGTCGCCTACGTGTGCCTGGCGATGGCGGTGGTCCTGCTGCTGCCGGGCGGCAGCTTCGACAGCCAGCGAATCCAGACCGGCGGCAGCGGCGCGGCGCTGGCGCTCGGCGTCGCGATCGCCGCCGGCGCGTGGTGGCTGGGGCGACGGATCAACAAGCGTCCCTGAGCGACATCGCGCCGGCACAAGCGTCGCCGGATCGGCGAGACGGCCGCCGGCGCGCCGCGCGCCCTCAGCGCCGCGCGCTCAGTCCCTGGCCGCCGACCAGTTCGTAGCGACGCAGATCCAGCCCCTGGCGCTCGACCTCGCGACGCACGCGCTCGCCGAGCGACACCAACTCCTGGCGCGCACCGGTCTGCCGATACACCTCGTAGCTCACGCCGTGGCGCATCGCCGCATAGGCCAGGCGCTCGGCCAGTTCCTGCTTCTGCGCATCGCTGAGCGAGCGCAGCCCCGGGCTGGCGAGCAAGGCGCGGCGCAATTGCTTGCGCAACCCGGCTTCGCCGCCGGGCACGTCCTTGGCGTTGCGGTCGTTGGCGACTTCCCAGGCCATCGCAAGATAGGCGGCGGCGACGTCGCCGAGATCGTCGCGCGCGTAGCCGTAACGCAGCAGCAGCGCGTCGAAGCGCTCGCGCATCTGCGCCGGCGTCATCGACAAGCCTTTCAGCGCGACGCCGGCCTGCTCGCCCTGGACCCGCGCGCTCAGCGCGGGATCGCGGCGAAAACGCAGGGCCGAATCCGGCGCGGCGGCGGCGCCCGCGGCGCCGCGCGCAAGCGCGGTCAGCGACTGCGACCACACGCTGCTCGCCGCGACCGCGCCCGGCGCGGCGCGGCCGCGGCCGGCGTTGAGCGCGCCCTGCTCGGCCGACAGCACGTTGCCGGTATGGACTTGATGCTGGTGCATCAACACCGCCTGTCCGGCGGCGTCGAACTGGGCCTGCACCGGCGCGGCCAGGACGCAGCCGATGGCCGCAGCCACGAGCGGCTTCGCGCGCGCTGCGGCAGCCAAAAGCGCTACGGATCGCGCCGTCGCCGCGCGCAAGTTCGAACGACAGGCCCGCAGGCATCGCGCCGGCCAGCCGTCGATCTGCGGCGTCCGGACCCGCATGCCCACGGCCCGCGACTCAAGGCCCATCGCCGACCCGCCCCGTTCCACGCTCGCTCGATCGCGCATCGCACACCTCCTTCGGCCCGCCGCGTCGCGGCGCATCGCCGCGGGCGCAAAAACGAAGAACGCCAAGCGGCAAGCTTGGCGTTCTTTCGCGGCGGCGCAAGCCGCCGGGCGCACACTTCCGGGCTCGCGCGCGACCGGCGCGCGCAGGCCGTTCAGCGCTTGCTGATTTCCTTCAGGCCGTTGCCGATGGAATCGAGCGCGCTCTTGATCGCGTTGCTCTCGATACCGAAGATCTGGCTCTGGGTCTGGAAGTCGGTCATCGCGCGCATGTATTCCTTGGACTGCTGCTCGCCGCTCTTCGGATCGAGGGTTTCCTTGTAGTTCTCGACCATGCGGTTCTTGGCGTCCATCATCGCGTTGACGCGGTCGCCGAGGATGTCGCCGAGCGCGGCGGCCAGCACCTCGAACCAGGAACCGCCCTTGGCGGCCTTGACGCCGCTGGTGCTGCGAGCTTCGCCCGAGGCGATGCGCTCGTTGGTCATGGAAATGCCGAGATCGGAGGTGGACATTTCGTTGCTCCCTGTGGGTTCGTTGGTCCGCCGGAAGGCGGATCGGATCAGTTCGGTTCGGGTGGTTCGATCGGGTTCCGGCGCCGGCCCGCCAGGTGGGCGAGCGTCCGTCCGGCGGTGCGGTTACGGCTTACATCCGCATTCTCCATGCCCGCCGGCGCACCGTAAGTCGGGGCGTGCCCTAGCTAGGGTTGACCCCAGGGTCCGCCTCGGGGTCAGCCCCAGGGGCCGGGCTTGCGCGCCGCGGCGACCTTGCCGATCTGCGGCGGCAGGCCCTGCACCACCTGCACCGCGGCGCTGGCGCCGCGGCTGCGCTTGATCTGGCCGATCTGCTCGTGCAGCCAGGCGTGCGCGCCGGCTTCGCCGTCGCGGGCCAGCCGGCGTACGAACTCCTCGCCCAGGTCGCGGGCTTCGTTGTCCTGGCCGCCGAAGGCCTGGTCGAACTTGCCCAGCAGCGCCTCCTGTTCGGCCTGGCCCAAACCCAGCTCGGCCACGCTGTCGGCCCAGGCCTGGCGGTCGAAACCGCGGCCGCCGGCTTCCGCGTTCTCGAACGCGTCGCGGAAGTGCTTGAGCAGGAAGTCGCGATCGGCCGCATCCAGGTTCGGCTGCTCTCGCAACGAGGCCTCCAGCTGGTCGATGAACTGGCGGCCGTCGGCGGCGGTGTTGGCTTGGGATGACATGGGGCGATGCGCTCCTGCAGGGTTGTCCATAGAGGGCGGGGCGGCCCGGCCGGCCGCGACGGCGCCGGGCGACCGCGTTCAGTCGTGGAAATGCGGGTCGATGCTGAGCCGGCCGAGGTTGCGCTCGGCGAAGCGGCGCATCAGCTCGGGACCGGCCTCGCGGATCGCGTCGTAGCTGGAGCGCGAACGCGAATCCGCGCGCAGCTGCCAGCCGTCGGCGGTCTTGCTCAGCAACAGGTCGGTGCCCGGCAGGGTCTGGTCGGACAGGCGCAGCAGCACCTGGCCGTCGCCGCCGTCGGCGCCGCCGCCGCCGACCGCGAGTTGGCGCACGTGGCGCTCGACCAGTTCGGCGAAGGCGGCCGCGTTGGAGGTCGGCGCGGGCGCCTGCATCGGCGCGGTCTGGTCGGCGCGCATCGCCTGCTGCGCCAGCCACAGGCCGGACTGCTCGGACGACTGCCCGTCGCCGCCGCCGCGGTCGAAGCCGACCGAATAGCGCTGCTCGTCGCGCGATTTCTGCTCGACCCCGTGCTGCCGCGCCTGGCCCTGGGCGGCCTGGTTCTGCGCGGTCTGGTCCTGCGCGTATTGGTTGCGGCCACGCTCCAGCGCGTTCTGCTGGCGCCCGCGCAGGGCCTGCGCGGCGGCGTCGCCGGCGGCGTACTGACCGTCCTCGGGCTGGGCGCCGAGGGTCTGTTCGCCCTTCTGGCCCACCGCCTGGCGCTGCTGCATCAGTTCGCGGAACTGGTCGACCGACTCGGCCGGCGCGGACTGGCGCGCGGCGCGCTGGCGGTCGGACAACTGCGCTTCCTGGGCGAGCTGTTGGGCGCGCTTGGCGTCTTCGTTCGCGGAGCTGTTGCGGATCGTGCTCATGGCGACCTCAGAAGGGGGAGTTGTGGTGGGTGGAACGTTGCCGCGCGGCCAGCAGCAGGTCGGCCGACTGCGCTTCCTCGCGGCGCTGGGCGATCGCGCTTTGTTCCTTGCGCCACACGTCGCGGCGTTTCTCCAGCGCTTCCAGCCGCGACTTGGCGCGGAAGAAGGCCTTGCGCGCCTCGTCCAGCGCGGCCTCGGCCTCGCGCAGCTTGCCCTGCGCGTCGGCCAGGCGCTGGCGCGCGGCGTTGGCCAGTTCGGCCAGATGATCGACGTGCGACTCGCGCTGGGCCATCGCCATCGCCCACGGCACGCCCGCCGGCGGCGGATCGAGCAGGCGCAGGCGCTGGCTGGCGCGCTCCTGGTTCAAGGCGACGATCTCGCCCTCGATCGCGGTGCAGGCCTCGCGCCGCGCCTGCACCTGCGCCTGGTGCTCCATCACCAGCGCGCGCGCGGTCTCGACGCGGTGCTCGCGCAGCTGCAGCAGCGTGGCCAGGGGGAAGCGTTGCTTGTTCATCCGAACAACCTGCGCAGCGCGTCGATGGATTGCTTGTAATCGGCCAGATCGTTGGACGATTGCTTGAGCAGCTTGCGGATCGGCTCGATCTTCTCGATCGCGATGTCGGCGTCGGCGTCGCTCCCGCGCTTGTACTCGCCCAGTTGCAGCAACAGCTCGATGTCCTGGTGCTTGGCCAGGTACTTGCGCAGCTGGCCGGCGGCGCGCTGGTGCGCTTCGTCGGCCACGCGCGGCATGGTCCGGCTCAGGCTCACCAGCACGTCGATGGCCGGGTAGTGGTAGGCGGCGGCGAGCTTGCGCGAGAGCACGATGTGGCCGTCGAGGATCGAACGCACTTCCTCGGCGACCGGGTCGTCGCCGTCCTCGCCTTCCATCAGCACGGTGTAGAACGCGGTGATCGAGCCCTTGTCGTTGTTGCCGGCGCGCTCGAACAGGCGCGGCATCTGGCTGAACACCGACGGCGGGAAGCCGCGCCGCGCCGGCGGCTCGCCGATGGCGAGGCCGACGTCGCGCAGCGCGCGGGCGAAGCGGGTGACCGAATCCACCAGCAGCATCACCCGCTTGCCGCGGTCGCGGAAGTATTCGGCGATGGCGGTGGCGACCCAGGCGGCGCGGCTGCGCTCCAGCGCCGGGCGGTCGGAGGTGGCGACCACGATGATCGATTTCTTGAGCCCTTCCTCGCCGAGATTGTCGTGGATGAACTCGTTGACCTCGCGGCCGCGCTCGCCGACCAGGGCGATCACGTTGACGTCGGCGTCGCCGCCGCGCGCGAGCATGCCGAGCAAGGTGCTCTTGCCGCCGCCGGCGACGGCGAAGATGCCCAGGCGCTGGCCGACGCCGGCGGTGATGACGGTGTCTAGCGCGCGCACGCCGGTGGCGAACGGGCGGTCGATCAATTGCCGCGCGAGCGGATTGGGCGAGGCGGCGTAGATCGGCATCTGCACGGTCGGGCCGAAGCCGCCGCGGCCGTCGATGGCGTCGCCGTTGGCGTCGAGGATGCGGCCGAGCAGACCCTCGCCGCAGCGCACCGAGGCCTGGCGGCCGGTGGCGATCACCTCGGTGTCGTGGGCGACGCCGTCGAGCGCGCCCAGCGGCGTCAGCAGGGTGTACTGGCGCGACACGCCGACCACTTCGGCGGCGAGGCGGAAACTACGGTCGCGCGGGCTGCGCAGTTCGCACAGCTCGCCGATCATCGCCTTCAGGCCGGTGGCGCGGATCATCGTGCCGTAGGCCTCGGCGACCTTGCCCACGCGCACCACGCTGGGCACGCGCGCGAGTGCGGCGATCAACGGATCGATCTGCACCGGCGCGGGCGCCGGCTGCAATACGGTGCGCGGCAGGCTGCTCATCGCGCGCGCTCCGGCGTCTCGGCGCGCGCGGCGGTGGCCATCGACAGCGGCGCGCGCGGGCTCATCCACCGTGCTCCGCGCCGTGTTCGGCACCGTATTCGGCGCCGGACAGCGCGATCCGGATCGCCTCGATCTGCTGGGCCACGCCGGCGCGCACTTCGCCGACTTCCGACACCACCACGCAGCTGAGCTTGTCGAGGCTTTCGTCGTCGACCAGTTCGATCACGCCCACCACCGGATGCGCCTGGCGCACCAGGCCCAGGCCCTGGGCCACTTCCTCGCGCACGCTGGGGTGCACGCGGATCAACAGGAACTGTTCGGCCTGCGCGGCCTCCACCGCCTGCATGACCAGCGGCGGCACCACCGCGCGCGCGTCGAATTCGGGCGAGATCCGCGCCACGATCGCGCAGGCCAGCTCGGTCACGCGGCTGCCGGCGTCGGCCAGCACCCGCGCGCGACGCTCGTTGAGGTCGGCCAACTGCTGCGCCATCTGCTGCTGCGCGCGCGCCAGGCCCTCGGCGAAACCGGCGGCGTAGCCGGCCTCGCGCGCCTGCTGGATCTCGTCGCCGGCCTGGTCGTAGAGCGCGTTGACCCGGGCCAGGGTCTGGTCCATCTCGACCACCTGGCTCCACTGCTGCGCCGGCACCACGGTGCCGGCCAGCGCGCGCTCGAACTGCTTGCGCTCGAACACCGCCACCGTGCCCGCGGCGCGGCCGAGGTCGCGCCGCGCCGTCAGGTCGGCGACGTTGCTCGCGCCGGCGGCGGACGGGGCTTCGTGGCGGAGCGGATCGGCGGGCATGGCGGTTCCGGTTTGGAGGCAGGAATTCAGAGACGGAAATGAGGCGCGCGCTCAAGCGCTCAACGGGCGCGCGCCGTGATGGGTGTGCAGCCGCTCGACCACGTCCGGCGGCAGGTGCGCGACCAGCGCCGGCGCTTCGTCGTGCAGGTGGCGCGGCAGCAGCAGGCGGGCCCAGTCGGCCAGGCCGGGGTCGCGGCGCTCGGCCCACAGCCGCAGTTCGGCGCGTCCGCGCAGGTCGAGCAAGGCGTACAGCGGCGCATCGTCGGCCGCGCGCAACGCGCGGTCGAGGTGCTCGCCCAGTTGCAGGGCCAGCTGGTTCTGCACCTTGCCGTCCCAGACCTGGCTGTCGAGCGCGAGCAGGTAGGCGTTGTCCAGCGCCTGCTTGAGCCGACGCACCGGCTCGCGCCGCACTTCGGCGCGGATCGCCGGGGCGTAGGCCAGCGCGCCCAGGTCGCGCACCAGCCGCTCCACCCGCGCGCGCGGCCAGCGCAGCGCGGCGGCGGCGAAGCCCGCGCCCGGTTGCGGCGCCAGCAGTGCCGGCGCGGCCTCGGCGGCGAGCCAGGCGCCGAGCAGGCGGCGGCCGATCGCGCTCTCGCGCCCAGCCGCCAGCAGTTCCGGGGCGATGCGCTCGTCCTCGCCCAGACCGTGCCAGCTGGCATCGGTCTCGGCCAGAACCGCGCGCAGCGCCGCGGCGCTCATCCGTTCCACACTCCGCCGCGGGCGTTGCTCTGCGGCGGCGGCTGCGACGGCGGGAAGAAGCGCGAACGCAGGCGGCCGAAGAAGAACGCCGCGATCGCCAGCAGCACCAGCACGCCGGCGCCGATGATCACCGCGCTCAGGTCGATCGAGCCGATCACCGCGTTGAGCGGGCCGGCGGCCTGATGCACCTTCGGCGGCGACTGCACGGTGAAGAACTTCACCGTGACCTTGTTGACGTCGTCCAGGCCCTCGACGCTGTCCTTGACGAACACCTTGATGTCGGTCTCGCGGTCGCGCAGGCTCTGGCCGGGGCGTTCGAAGATCAGCACCGAGGCCGAGGAATCCTGGACGTTGCCGCCGAGCGGATCGCGGTCGGGCAGGGCGATGTGCACGCGCGCCTCGACCACGCCGTCGATCCGGGTCAGGGTGCGCGAGAGTTCCTGCGACAGGCCGTAGAGGTAGCGCGCCTTCTCTTCCAGCGCCGAGGAGGCGAAGCCCTCCTTCTTGAACACCTCGCCGAGCGAGCGGTACTGCGCGCGCGGCAGGCCGCGCGAATTGAGCACCTGCATCGCGTAGGGAATGTCGCCGCGGTTGACCATGACCTCCCAGCCGGTCTTGCTCGGCGAGGGGTCCTTCTCGGCGGGAATGCCCGCATCGAGCAACGCCGCCATCAGTTCGTTGGCCTGCTGCTCGTCGAGCTGGCTGTACAGCGGCGTGCGCGTACACCCCACGATCAGCAGGCAGGCCAGCAGGGCCGCCAGAATCCTTCCCGCCTTGAAGCCGGCCGCCTTGAAACAGGTCGCTTTGAAGCCGGCTGCGTTGACGCCTGACGCCCTACCCATGCATCCCCCGTGTTGTGATGTGCCTTGCGTTGTTACGACTGCTGGCGGAACAGCTGCTGGATGCCGTCGGACGTGCGGTTGGCGACGTTCGAGGTCAGCTGCGAGGTGAACATGAACTGGTGGCACTTCATGGTCATCTGGATCATCTCGCCCGGGGTCAGTTCGGCGGCGTTGGCCGAAATGCTCTGGCTGGCCTGGCCGATGCTCTCGGCGCCGCCGTTGAGGTTGTCCAGCGCCGCCAGCACCGCGCGGGTGCCCTGCGACGGTTCGGCCGCGCCGGCCTGGGCGACGCCGCCGGCCTGCACCCCACCGGCGGCACCCGGCGCCGAACCGCGGTCGAACGCAGCGGCGAACTCGCGGATGTCGTAGGCGGAGGCCTGCGGCGACTGCGCCGGCGAAGCGGCGGCCGGTTGCGCGGCTTCGGCCGCGACTTGAATGGCTTCGATCATGAACCTGTCTCCTGCAACGGTAGGTTCGACAGCGTTGGGTCGGTACGCATGCGGGCCTGGCCCGGCTTACGACGCCAGCGCCGCCGCGAAGGCCGCGGGCGCCCGGACACGGGGTTCCGGGCGCCGCGACGGCAGGCGGCAGACGTCGGGCCGCGCGCCGGTCAGTTCTTCGACGCCAGCTTCTCGATGCCCTGGGCGACCGAGTTGATCGAGGTCGAGGCGCTGTTGGAGATGAACTGCATGCGCAAGCTTTCCGAGGTCAGCGAGATCATGCTCGACGGCGTGTCGTTGCCGCCACCGATCGAACCCGACAGTTCGGTGATGCGCGAGGCCTGCGCGTCCATGGTCGAGCCCCAGGCCTTGGCCATCGCGGCGTACCAGCTGTTGCTGCCGCCCGCGCCGCCGCCGGCCGCGATGCCGCCGCCGCCGCCGCCGCCGCCGCCGGCCGAACGCGAGCCCTTGCCGTTGCCGATGGCGTCGTTCTTGTTGACGTCGGCGATGAAGGTGCCGACCAGGCCGGCGGTACCGCCGGCGCCGTTGATTGCGTTGTTGCTCATGACGTCTCTCCTGCTCGTTTGCGGCCAGGCCGCGCAATGGCGTGGAACAACGGATGGCACCGAAAACTTGTCGCGAAACTTGACGCCTATCGCAGTTACTCAGGTCTCAGCGGGCGATGGGTGCAAGGTGCCGAGGTTGGATTAGATCGGCGCCGCGCGGGTGAAACCAGCTAGTGCTGACCCTGGGGTCGCCCTGTTCATTGTCGACTCCCCGGCCGCGGCGGCGCTTCGGCGACGGTCGGGCGCGCGCTCGCCGGCGGCTTCGCGGCAGTCGGCGCGGCGGTAGTCGGCTTGGCGGCGCTCGGCGCGGCGGCATTGGCCGCCTGCGGCGCGGCCGGAGCCGGGGCCGGCGCCGAACCCGCGGGCGCGGCCGCCGTGGCCGCGGCATCCGCGGCCGGCGCCGCGCCGCTGGCGAGGGCCAGTTCCTCGGCCGTCAGCGGTTGCGCCTTGATCTGCTCGCTCACGCCGGTGGTCTTGTTCAGCGCCCAGGCCTTGTCGCCGATCGCGATCAGGTCGCGCCCGTCGGGCAAGGTGTCGCCGACCGCGTAGTCGGTGCCGTCGATGTCGGTCACGTGCGGGCTGTCGCCGCGCACGATCTTGACGATCCGGGTCGGCGGCACCGGCGCGGCGGGCTTGGCCGGCTCGGCCGTGGCGACCGCCGGGCCCGCCGGCGCGTGGCTCTCGTCGAGGTTGCGCGGGACCACCCGGCGCACGCCGTTGACGTCCTGCATCGCGCGCGAGGCGATCGCGCGCTGGAACTGCGCCGGATCGGCGAAGCGGCCGCTGACCTCGACATCGCCGTTGCCCAGGTAACGGGTCTGCACCGCCAGGCCCTGGCTGCGCAGCACTTCGCGCACGTCGGCGGCGATGTCGTCGCCGGTGCGCAGCTCCAGCCGCGCCTCGACTTCATCGCTGGCCAGGCGCTTGCGGATCGTCTCGCGCGTGGCCGCGTCCTTGACCGTGCCCGACAGCACCAGGGTGCCGTCCGGGCTTTCGCTCAGGCGGCCGCCGGCGATCGAGAATTCCTTGATCAGCGGCTGCGCCAGTTCCAGCGGCGATGGCTTCTTCTCGAAGCCCGGCATCACCGCCGCGGCGATCGCCACCGACACCAGCGACAGCGCGGCGAGGCCGGCGATCAGCGGCAGGTGGCGCATCGAGGTCTTGGCCGGACGCACGGCGTCGGCGAGGTTGGGCAGCATCGTCGCCCAGCCCGGGTCCTCGGCCGCGCCGACCGCGAACGAGGCGCCGCCGAGGTCGACCCGCTGCATCGGGCCCAGCTCGGCCGGATCGCCGGGATTCAGGGTCTGGCCTTCGATCCGCAGCGGCGCGTCGAGCGCGCGCAGCGAGACCGTGCCGCCCATGCGGGTCAGGAACGCGTGGCGCGGGGCGACGTTGGGATCGGACAGGACGATGTCGCAATCGCCGCTGCTGCCGATCAGCACCGTTTCCTGCGCCGACAGCGGACGGCTGCCGCCGGTGTGCAGGCCGGAGACGATGCGCAGCACGCTGACCGCCGGCGCGGCGGCGCGGATGCCGTCGCCGGCGCGCGGCGGCGACGACGGCGCTTCGGCGGCGCGCGGCTCGCCCGCCTCAAAGGCGCCCTCAGGCGTGGAATGTGGATCGTGGGACATCATCGCGATGACTCCTGTTCAGACGCCGCCGCCGAAGGCGGGGCGCGCGGCCGGGACGCGCGATACGCGCGGGCCGATCGGCCGATGAATGGGGGAAAGGACGCGCTCCGCGCTGTGCATGCTCATTCTCCTCAGGCGTTGACCTGGCCTGCCTGCACGATCCGCAGATCGGGCGCGAGTTCCTGGTAGGACAACACCGGCAGTTCGAAGAAATCGATCTCCAGCAGCTTGCGCAGGTGGCGGCGAACGTCCAGTGAACACAGCAGCACCGGCTTTATGCCTTCGCCCTGTCGCGCCAGGTGCGAGCGCACCTCCGCGCCCAGGCGCCCGGCCAGTTCCGGCGAGATCGCCAGCTGGGTCGCGCCGCCGGCCACGCGCACCGACTGGCGCAGGCGGTCTTCGAGTTCCGGATGGATCAGCAGCACCTGCATGGTGCGTTCGCCGTCGGCGTAGCGGTCGGCGATTTCGCGCTTGAGCGCGACGCGCACGTATTCGGTCAGCAGGACCACGTCCTTCTCGCGCCCGCCGACGTCGGTGATCGCCTCGAACGCATCGCGCAGGTTGCGGATCGGCACGCCTTCCTCGACCAGCCGGCGCAGCACGTCGGCCACGCGCTGCGGCGCGACCACGCGCAGCATTTCCTTGACCAGATCGGGATAGTCGCGCTGCATCCGCCCGAACAGGTTGGAGGCTTCCTGGATGCCGATGAAGCTGCCCAGGCGCCGCTCCAGCGCGGCGCGGCAGTGCTCGCTCACCGTGGCCAGGCCGTCGCGGATGTCGGCGCCGGCCTGGCCGGTCCATTCGCCGGCCAGCGGCGGGAAGAAGCCCGGCAGCTTGGGCGCGTTGGCGTCGCCGGCGCGGGCCGGGCGGAACTGCGCGTTCGGCGCCAGCCGGCCGAACGCCAGGCGCGCGCCGAACGCGGTCAGGCGATAGCCGCCGAG
Source organism: Lysobacter enzymogenes (assembly GCF_023617245.1). Classification (NCBI taxonomy): domain Bacteria; kingdom Pseudomonadati; phylum Pseudomonadota; class Gammaproteobacteria; order Lysobacterales; family Lysobacteraceae; genus Lysobacter; species Lysobacter enzymogenes. The sequence continues at coordinate 240,513 of NZ_CP067396.1, read as the reverse complement.
GCCGTCGTCGCCGTCGAGGTCGGGAGAAATCTTCAGCGCCGGCACCGGCAGCGGCACGCCGTATTCCTCGCGCAGGCGCCGCGCGATCTCGACGATGCGGGTGCGCGCGGCGTGCTCGCCGAACGCGGCCGCCAGCGACGGCGCCAGCTCCAGCTGCAGCGGCGCGGGCGGTGCGATCTCGTCCTCGTTGACGGTCTTTTCCTCGGCCGGACGCTCGCCCTCGGGCACCTTGAACGCGCGCCGCAGCACCGGGTGATGGTGGCGATAGCGCCAGGCGGCGAAGCCCAGCAGCACGACCGACAGCATCAGGAACACCAGCTTGGGGAAGCCGGGCACGAACGTCATGCCGAACGCCAGGAAGCCGGTGATCAGCAGCACGCGCGGCTGGCCGGAGACCTGGCGGGTGATCGACTCGCCGAGGTGGCGGTCGTCCTCGTCGCCGGCGGTGCGGGTCACCACCAGGCCCGCGGCGATCGTCGCCAGGATGGCCGGGATCTGCGAGACCAGGCCGTCGCCGATGGTCAGGATCGAATAGGTGTGGGTGGCGTCGGCGAGCGGCATGCCCTTCTGCAGCACGCCGATGGCCAAGCCGCCGAGCAGGTTGATGATGATGATGACGATGCCGGCGATGGCGTCGCCCTTCACGAACTTCATCGCGCCGTCGAGGCTGCCGTGCAGCTGGCTTTCCACTTCCAGCAGGCGGCGCTTGCGCTTGGCCTCGTCCTTGTCGATCAGGCCGGCGCGCAGGTCCGAGTCGATCGACAGCTGCTTGCCGGGCATCGCGTCCAGGGTGAAGCGCGCGGCGACCTCGGCCACGCGTTCGGCGCCCTTGGCGATGACGATGAACTGGACCACGGTGATGATCAGGAACACCACGAAGCCGACCACCAGGTTGCCGCCGGCGACCAGGCTGCCGAAGGTCTCGACGATGTGGCCGCCGTTGGCTTCCAGCAGGATCGAACGGGTGATGGCGATCGACAGCGACAGCCGGAACAGCGTGGTCAGCAGCAGCACGCTGGGGAAACTGGAGAACGCGACCGGGGTGGGGATGTACAGCGCGATCAGCAGCAGGCCGAAGCCGATGGCGATGTTGACCGCGACCAGGGTGTCGATGATCGCCAGCGGCAGCGGCAGGATCATCACCCCGATGATGGTGACCGCGGCGAAGGCCAGCACCACGTCGCTGTAACCCGCGCGCCGACGCGGTTGCGCGCCGGAGGCGGTGGCCATCCAGGAAGTCAGCAGTCCACGCATTCGTTCGCCCCGAAAACCCTTAGGAAATCCCGCTCCCCGCGGGTTCGCGCCCGGCCGGGGCCGGCGCGGCGGCGACCGCCCCGCGTCGCGCAAGCGATCCGCGCGCAGCGGCCATGTGATCGGCTAGGCAGTATGAAACGTCGAAGGCCGTCACTGCTTTGCCATGTATCCCTGAGCACCTACGCATGGCGCTGTCCTCGACACGATGCCGGTCCGGACGGCCGATACTAAGTGCAATTTGTCATCTCTTGTGTGAACGAGCCGGTTCCGCGCGCGGCGCGCATGAACTCACGCGTTCTTCATTCCCCGGCGCTAAATTTCGCCCGCATTCGTCGTTGTTTTTGTGAACTCGTGCGCAATTGCACCGACGCATTCGTCTAACGTAAGCGCGAAACGCTCACGATTCGCGCTCCGCGGGGGAGGTCGCGGGCGAGGCGGGAACCGCGGTCGCGGCGACGGTTGCCGATGCAACGGTCTGCTCGGCAGCGGCCGGCGCGGCAGCGCCCAGCGCGGCCGCCGCCGGTGCGATGTCGGCCGGATCCAGTTCGGCGATCAGGTTCAGCGATTGCCCGGCCACGCCGACCGCGAGCGCGCGGCCGCTGCGGGTGCGCAGCACCACGATCCGCTCGCGCGGGCCGATCGGCAGCACCTGCAGCACCGTCAGCGGCGCATCGCGCGCGGTCAGGCCGTGGCGCTTGCGCAGGAAGTACAGCACCGCGACCAGGCCGCCGAGCACCACCGCCACCGGCAGCACGATCGCGACAAATTCGAGGAACAGCGACGGCGGCTGCGCAGCGGCGGCCGGCGCAGCAGCCGCCGCCGGCTTCGCGGCCGGCGCGGCGGCTTGGGCCAGCCCGGCCAGCGGCGCGCAGGCGGCGATGAGGCACAGGCGAACGGCAGAACGCAGCAAGGGCAATGTCGGCATGGCGATTGAGTGCGCAACCCGGTTCAAGAACGGACGAAACGAACGACCCGCCGCGCGACTGCGGCGGCGGCGCGCGGCGACATACCCTAGCAGCCCCGCGCGGCTTCACGCCGCCGGGCCGCGGCGCGAGGGACGCTGAGGCATGGCCCGCTCGCGCTCCGCCGGTTCCCGCACGGTCTCCTCGACCGAATCCAAGCCCGATCCCAAGGCCGCTGCGACGGCCGACCCCGCCGCCGCGCGCGAGGACGCCGGCCTGCTCGCCGCAGTGCCGTTCGCCTGCGCGGTGTTCGCCGAAGACGGCGCGCTGCGCGCGGCCAACGCGCGCTACCGCGCCGAGTTCGGCGAACTGCCCGAGCACGACCGGCGCGAGGCGCTGCTCGCGCGCCTGCGCGGCGAGGCCCGCGACGGCGCGCGCCCGCGCGAGGTGCGCGCCCCGCACAGCGGCCGCTGGTACGCGCTGCACTGGGGCCGGGCCGAGCACGCCGGCGCGCCCGCCGACGTGCTCACCGCGGTCGACATCAGCGAACGCATGGAGACCCTGGCCTCGCACAAGAGCCGCCAGGAGAAGCTGTTGTTCACCTCGCGCATGATGTCGGTCGGCGAGATGGCCGCGACCCTCGCGCACGAACTGAACCAACCGCTCGCGGCGATCATGAACTACGTGAACGGCAGTCTGCGCCTGGTCGAACAGGCCGGCGGCCCGGTCCAGGTCGAGCGCGCGCTGCAGGCCGCGCGGACCCAGGCCGAGCACGCCAGCGCGGTGATTTCGCGGGTGCGCGAGTTCGTCCGCGCGCGCGAACCGCGGCGCGACGCGCACGAGCTGGCGCGCATCGCCGAGACCGTGCTGGAACTGCTGCGGCTGGAAGCCGAGCGCCTGGACCTGCGCATCGAACTGGGCCTGCCCGAGGCGCTGCCGCCGGTGTTCGCCGACCGGGTCATGGTCGAGCAGGTGCTGCTGAACCTGGTCAAGAACGCGATCGAGGCCATGCGCGAGATCGCCCCGGAGCGGCGCGAACTGCGCATCGACGCGCGCCTGAACCTGGACGAGCAGGTCGAAGTGCGCGTCTGCGACCGCGGCGCCGGCCTCAGCGCGGCCGAGCAGGATCAGCTGTTCTCGCCGTTCTTCACCACCAAGACCGACGGCCTCGGCATCGGCCTGGCGATCTGCCGATCGATCATCGAGTACCACGAAGGCCGGCTGTTCTTCGAACCGCGCGAGGGCGGCGGCAGCGTGTTCGGGTTTACCTTGCCGCGTTACGAGGCGCGGGGATGAGGGGCGCGCTACGCTCGTCCCAGGCGCCCGCACCGCGGCCGGGGACACGACATGACAAAGGTCACGACCGCTATCGCCGAGCGCCGGGTTATATCGTGGCTCCCCGGCGGGCGGCGTTCGCGCCCGGCGCCCGCTCTGCCTTCAGGACCGTTTCGTTCGTGAATTCCGCCCGCGCGCTCCGACCGGCCCTACTGGCGTGCATCGCTGCGCTTTGCTGCGCCTGCGCGCACGCGCGCTCCAACCCGCCACCGGCGCCCGAGGCGCTGGAGGACATCGTCGTCGCCGAACCCGCGGCGGCGGACGATATCGACTATGTCTTCAAGATGTCCTGCCGGGACTCGCCCGGCTTGAAGCGGCGGCACGTCGTGGTGGAAGGCTATGTCACCTCGGACAACGCCCGCGAACAGCGTTCCGGCCTGAGCGCCCTGGTCATCGACGGAGTCGCCCTGGACGCGCTCGCCTTGCGCGAGATTAACCGCGAATTCCCGCCCGATGCGGTACAAGATCGCCCTTGGATGCGGTGCGATCGGGGCACGATCGAATTCACCGTGCCGTACAACAACGCCGACAAGCGCGGTAGGGTCCGGTTCAAGATCGACAGCGACCGCCAGATCGAACTCGTTCCCTGAGGAAAGGATTCCCATGTCGACCGTCCCGACTCCCATAGACCAAAACCGGATCGACGCCCTGGCGTCAGAGGTCACGCACCGGATCCTTTCGCAGCCCGATTACAAGCAAAACGAGTACGTCGCGGTCTTGTATCGCGACGACAGCGGGGAACTGAAAGCGACGCCATTGTTCGGCACCGGCCACACCGACCGGGCGCCGTTGGGCCGAGCCTTGGCGGCGGCCGGCGGCAACGACCGCGTGGTCGGCGTGGTGCACAACCACCCGTCGTCGATCGTGGCTACGGCGTCCACCTCCGACCAGGACGAAGCCCGCGATATCAACAAGTTGCCGTCGGACAACGACTGGAGCGGCGCGCGCAAGGTGTTCAGCGACCGCGACGACGTCACTTACTACCTGCTCGGCCCGGACATGGCGCTGCGCAAGTACGACTACCAGGACAATGCGGCCTGGGACCGGAAGAACGATCACGAACATTGGGATCGCAACCGCAGCCGGTTCGAAACGGGGCCCCAATTGCAAGTCGAACCGGCGCCCGATCCGCGCGCGCCCGATCATCAGGACCACGCGCTTTACCGGCAGATCCTCGAAAAAACCCAGGAAGCGTACGAAAAGGCGGGCCGTCCGGCGGCCGAAGGCGAGCATGAACGCGTCGCCGCGAGCCTGCTCGCGGAAACCAAGCGCGATCACCGCGGCCAGTTCGAACGGGCCGACGCGGTGGTGTTCAGCGTCGACCCCAAGTCCGGGGAAGTCGGTCGTCGCATCTTCGTCGTGCAAGGCGACCCGTCGGATCCGGCCAGTCTGCGCAGCGACGCGAAAACCACGGATGCGGCCCGGCAGCCGCTGGAGCAGTCTTTCGACAAGGTCTACGACGCCAATCAACGCCTGTTCCTGCAACAGCACGAGCGCGGCGACGTAGTGCAAGTGCCCCAGCAATCGGCTCCCTCCGCGCCCGCGCCGGCGCGCTGAACCGAGAACTCTCGCGATATGTCCGCTCATCATCCACCCGCTCCCACGATCCTCGCGCCGCGCCGCGGCCCGGCCTTGCCGGGCGCGCGCAGCACCGGAGGCCACGCGCCATGAGCGAAGCCCGCATCTACCTGGTCGACGACAACGACGGTTTCCGCGAGTCCACCGCCTGGCTGCTGGAGACGGCCGGGTTCGAGGTGCAGGCGTACGCGTCGGGGCCTGCGTTCCTGGACGCTTACGGCCACGAGCGCCACGGCGGCGGCGCGCAGTGCCTGGTCTCGGACATCCGCATGCCGCTGATGAGCGGGCTGCAGTTGCAGGAAGAGCTGCGCCGGCGCGGGATCGGCCTGCCGCTCGTGTTCGTCACCGCCCACGGCGACGTGCCGCTGGCGGTCGAGGCGATGCGCAAGGGCGCGGCCAACTTCCTCGAAAAACCCTTCGGCGACGAGGCGCTGATCGAGGCGATCCGCGCCGCCGTGGCCCACGCCCGCAGCCACGCCGGCGGCGGCGAGGCCGGCGACGACCGCCTGGCCCGGCTGAGCCCGCGCGAGCGCCAGGTCATGGACCTGGTGGTCGCGAGCAAGCCGAACAAGATCATCGCCGACGTGCTCGGCATCAGCGTCAAGACCGTGGAACTGCATCGATCGAACATGATGAACAAACTCGGGGTACGCTCGCTGCCCGAACTGATGAAGGTGGCGCTGGGCCATGGCTGATACGCAAGCGGACATCGGTACGCCGGCGCGTGCCGGCGAAGACCTCGCCGCGCGCGCGCAGCCGTTGCGCGGCAAGGTGCCGGCGCTGCCGCTGTGGCAGGCACAGGCGTTGTGCGCGTTCTTCGGCGCGCCGCAGCGCTGGCCGCTGCGCGAAGGCGGCGGCTGGCTGGAGTTCTTCCGCGCCGGGCCGATCGACGGCGAAACGGTGACGCTGGAAGGCGACGGCGCGCGGGTGCGGCTGCAGCTCGACAGCGGCCTGGCGCTGGACGCCGATACCGGCCTGCATTGGAGCGGCTATCGCGGCCGCTCGCGCGTGCTGGCGTGGAGCCTGGCCCACGAATCGCAACTGATGAAGCTCAGCCAGGCGCTCGACGTGGCGCTGATTCCGGTGGTCGACGACGGCGCCGCGTCGCTGCGCGAGCTGCAGGCGCGCGGCGGCGAAGACGACGGGCTGTGGCTGGGCTTCCGCATCCTCGACGGCGCCGGCCAGGCGCGTTCGCGCGGCCACCTGCGCATTCCGCCGGGCTGGGTCGACCGGCTGCTGCTGCGCGCCGAACCGTTCGAGCGCGCGCGCGGCGACGGCGACGGCGAGCAGTACCGCGACTGGTCGCAGCTGCCGGTGCCGGTGACGCTGAGCTGGGACGGCCCGAGCCTGCGCTACGCGCAATGGCGCCAGCTGCGCGCCGGCGACGTGCTGGTGATCGGCAACTACCAACGTCCGCCGCCGGTGCGCGCGCTCGCGCCCGGGTTGGCCTGGCCGCTGGCGCCGATCGCCGACGGCTGGCGCATCGACGGCCCGCCCCTGACCCTTTCCACGCACCAGGAGACATCTGCGATGAGCGATCCCGAATCCGCCGCCGACGCGCCGGAGGCCGCGACCGGGCCGGACGTGCCGATCCGCCTGGAATTCGACCTGGGCCGGCTGGAATGCCGCTACGAAGACCTGGCCGGCTTCCAGCCCGGCTACGTGTTCGCCCTGCCCTCGCGGCTGGAAGGCGCCAACGTGGTGATCCGCGCCAACGGGCGCGATGCGGGCCGCGGCGAGATCGTCGCGGTCGGCGAAACCCTGGGCGTGCGCCTGCTCTCCTGGAGCTGAGTCATGGATTTCAGTTCGTTCTCGCCGGCCCTGGTGCTGCTGACGGTGGTCAGCCTGGCGCTGGCGCCGTTCGTGGCGGTGATGGTGACGTCCTTCACCAAGATCGTGGTGGTGCTGAGCCTGCTGCGCAACGCGCTGGGGCTGCAGCAGGTGCCGCCGAACGTGGTCATCAACGGCCTGGCGATCGTGTTGTCGATCTACGTGATGTATCCGGTGATCCTGGAGACCCACGACGCGATCAACGCCAGCGCGAACGGGACCACGGTGGCGGCGACGCAGGCGCCGCCGGCGGCGAACGCGACGACCGCGACGGGTGCGGCACCGGCTGCAGCGACCGCGCCCGCGGGCGCGGCGGCTCCAGCCGCGGGCAACGCCGCGCCGGCCGCGGCGGCCGCCACCACCGCGCCCGCGGCGACGGCATCGAGCGCCCCCGCGGCGAACGCGGCCGCGGCCGCGACCGCCCCCGCCGGCGCGCAGCCCGCGGCGGCGACGAAACGCCCGGCGCCGACGCCGTCCTCGGTGCTCGGCGGCAAGATGGACGCCGCGCGCCTGCTGCAGCTGATGGACGCCGGCAAGGAGCCGCTGCGCAAATTCCTGATCAAGCACTCCAGCGACGCCGAGCGCGCGTTCTTCCTGCGCAGCGCCCAGCGCCTGCTGCCGCCGAACGCGCGCGCCGACATCGGCGTGGACGACTTCATCGTGGTGATCCCGGCCTTCACCGTCAGCGAACTCACCGCCGCGTTCCAGATCGGCTTCCTGATCTTCCTGCCGTTCCTGATCATCGACCTGGTGGTGTCGAACATCCTGCTCTCGCTGGGCATGATGATGCTCTCGCCGACCACCGTGTCGCTGCCGTTCAAGCTGCTGCTGTTCGTGTTGATCGGCGGCTGGGCCAAGCTGGTGCACGGCCTGGTGCTGACCTACGGCGGGTGAGTCGGCGGGACCGGGGACCTGGGACCGGGGACCCGTAGTGCGCCAGATCTGCCAGGCTTTTGCGGGCCCCGGGTCCCCGGCCCCCTTTCTCCGGAACAACGAGTCCTGCTCATGGGCGACATGCTGGAACTGACCAAACAGGCCCTGTGGCTGACCCTGCTGCTGTCGGGTCCGCCGGTGCTGGCCGCGGCCGTGGTCGGCCTGGTGGTCGCCTTCATCCAGGCGGCGACGCAGTTGCAGGAGCAGACCTTCGCCTACGCGATCAAGTTCACCGTGATCGTGGTGACCCTGTTCGTCACCGCGTCGATGATCGGCGGCACCCTGTACACCTTCGCCGACCGCATCTTCCTCGATTTCCCCGGCATGATCCGGCACTGATGCGCGCGACGATGCGCGACGCGGGCGCGATGCGATGACCCTCGACATCGACAGCGGCGGCAACCTGCTGCTCGCGCTCGGGCTGGTGCTGCCGCGCGTGCTCGGCGCGTTCATGATGCTGCCGCTGATCACCAACGAGAACATGCCGCCGCTGGTGCGCAACAGCTTCATGGTCTCGCTGGCGATCATCGCGATCCCGGTGGCGATGAACGGAGTGCCGCTGAACCAGCTCAACGCGCTGCAGTTCGCGCCGATCGTGCTCAAGGAGCTGTTCATCGGCGTGTCGATCGGCTTCGTGTTCGGCATGGTGTTCTGGGCGATCAGCGCCGCCGGCAACGTCATCGACACCCAGGTCGGCATGACCCTGGCGCAGGTGTTCGACCCGATCCAGGGCCACCAGGCCTCGCTGCACGGCAACTTCCTGTCGCAGTTCGCGACCTGGCTGTTCATGGCCAGCGGCGCGTTCCTGGTGTTCCTCGACCTGCTGATGGCCAGCTACGCGATGTGGCCGGTGGTGTCGTTCTTCCCGACCCTGCACGCGGCCGGCATGGAGCTGTTCGTCGGCCAGTTCAGCTATCTCACCACCGCGCTGCTGGTGCTAGCGGCGCCGGCGATGGTGGTGCTGCTGCTGATCGACCTGTCGTTCGGCCTGGTCAACCGCTTCGCCCCGCAGCTCAACGTGTTCACCATCACCATGCCGATCAAGGCCTGGCTGGCGACCTGGATCGTGCTGCTGATGCTCGGGGTGTACGTGGAGATCGTGCTGGAGCGCATCTCCGGCAATCGCGGCTTGATCGAGGCCTTGAACAAGGCGTTCGGCGGGGCGTAGCGCGGCGCGAGCCGCGACCGCGGCGACGCAACTGCGCCGAAACGTCCGCGATGCTTGCGTTGTCGCGGCGCGGCTCGCGCCGCTCCTACAGGGAGATTTCCGTCAGCGCGGCTCGTCGTCGAGCGGCGGCGGCAGCTCCGGCGCGCTGTCGTCGCCGTCGCGCAGCCGGCGCACGCCTTCGGCCCAGTGCAGGACCTCGGCCACGGCCTCGAAGAACTCGTTGCCGATGTATTCGTCCAGCGCCACCCGTTCGTGCAGGCCGCGCGCCAGTTCGATGTTCTGCAGGATCGGCACGCCAGCCTCGACGGCGGCGGCCTTGATCGCCTCGGCCATGTAGCCCTCGCCCTTGGCCACCACCATCGGCAGATCGGTGATGCCGTGCTCGTACTGCAGGGCGATGGCGATGTGGGTGGGATTGGTCACGACGACGTTGGATTGGCGGACGGCGTTGAGCATGTTCTGCTGCGACCATTCCTGATGCAACTGCCGGCGCCGGCTCTTCACGTGCGGATCGCCCTCGTTCTCCTTGACCTCCTGCTGGATGTCGCGCCGGCTCATGCGCAACTGCTTGAGGTAGGAGAACTTCTGGTACCACACGTCGATGGCGGAGACGAAGAAGAACACGAAGATCGTCCACACCACGATCCGCACCAGCCCGTGCCAGATGCCCGAGCCCATCGCCTCCGGCGGCGCGTACGGCAGCAGCATCAGCTGGGCCAGCATCTTGTAGATCACGAACACGCCGATGCCGATCAGCGCCGCGCTCTTGATCACCGACTTGACCAGCTCGACGAGGTTGTCCATCGAGAACATCTTCTTGACGCCCTCGGCCGGATTCATCTTGTCCATGCTGGGCTTGATCTTGCCCAGCGACAGGACCGGGCCGACCTGCAGGAACTCGACCACCGCGCCCAGGAACACGGCCATGGCCAGCAACGGCAGGGTCAGCCACAGCAGGGTCTCGAAGGCGGAACCGCCGACCTCGCGCAGCGCGTCGCCGAAGGGCTGGTTGATCGCCTTGAGGCTGGCCTCGAACAGGCGGATCAGCTTGAGCCGCATGAAGTCCATCATCAGCCAGCCGCACACCACCCAGCCCAACACCAGCACGGTGCTGGTCAGCTCCTTGCTCTTGGCGACGTTGCCTTCCTTGCGCGCGTCGCGGATCTTTTTCTGGGTCGGCGGCTCGGTCTTGTCGGCGCCCTGGTCCTTCGCCATGCGCGGCCCTGCTGGGTGAAGGCCATCGAGGCTAGCACGCGGCGCACAGGCCGGAAGTGGCGGCTGTCAGCAATCGCCGCGGGCCTTGCGACGGCTCGGCGAGACGCGGCTGAATGCGCCCTGGGCACCTGGCGGACACCTAGGGTCGCCCCGAGTTGGCCCTGTCGCGGCCGCGGGGCTACATTGCGTCCATCCCCCGAAACGGCGATCCGCCCACCCCGACCGCATGAGCAGCATCGGCCCCGATTCGCGCATCGACCGCGCTGGCCTCGACAGCCAGACGCTGGAAGCGCTGCGCGTCCGCGAACCGGCGACGCAGGGCGCGTCGCTGCCGGCCGCGGTCGCCGAGGCGGTTCCGGCCTATGCCCCGCCGGCGCGGGATCCGGGCGAGCAAACCCTCAACGCCGATGCCTGGCGCGGCGTGGCGGCCGGCGAGCGGCAACTTCCCGGCGACAGCGGGCTGGAGCGCGAGCTGGGCCAGCTAGACCTGTCCGCCGCGGCCGACCGCGGCGCCGACGCGGTACTGGATTCGCTGACGGTTTGATTCGTCAGCTCTTGATTCGCCGACCGCCTGGGGCGCACCCGCCCGGGTAATGCCCGTGGCCGCCGCGAAGGCGACAGCGTCGGCCAAGGCCGGGCTCTGCGACTGCAAGCGCCCCGCCGAATGATCCGCCGGACCGCGAGCGCGGCCTTCGCGGATACCCGCGTCGCTGGCGCCGGCCCGCTCGGCTAGGCTAGTGGCGTCTTCGCTGCCGTTCCCCGCTCCCGTGACCGACGCCGCTCCCTCGCCCGAAGCCCTGCGCGCCGCCGCCGACCGCCTGGTCTCGGCGCTGGCCGCGCACAGCGACCCGGAGTACCGGCTCAGCGTGCTCAAGCGCGTGGTCCGCCGGCTCGGCGAGGACCGCTATCCCTTGTTCATCCGCCTGCTCGGCGTGGTCGCCGAGAGCGACGACGTGCGCGCCCAGCGCCTGCTCGCCGACACCTTCGGCACCGCGCTGCGGCGCATGGACCTGCCCGGCGGCGCGCTCAGCTCCTGGGGCGCGACCCGCCTGCCCGACGCGACCGGGCCGGTCGCGGTCAGCGCCCTGTCCGGGCATTTCTTCGGCGCCACGCCGCGGCGGCTGCTCGGGCCGGTGGAGTACCTGACGGTGTGGCACCTGCAGCGCACCCAGCGCACCGCGCTCGGCGCGGAGACGTTCCGCACCGCGCTGGCGCGGCTGATCGCCCTGCTCAACCGCAGCGAGGACGCGCGCACGCTGTATCCGCAGAAGCTCGCCGCCGATGCGCAGAACGAAATGGAAGGCGCCTACACCCGCGCCACCCGCGAACGCCTGCGCGCGCTCGCCGACGCCTGGCGCGCGGGACGCTCGCCGGAAGAAGTGGCGCAGGCAGCGCTGGAAGTCGCCGATGCGCCGCTGCCGGGGCAGTGGGTGGTGCGCGATCTCTGAGCGCGTCGCGGCCTTGCGCAAAAACGCCGCTGCGACACTGAGCCACATCCGCGCGTGCGACGCCGGTGCTGCAATGCGAGCCTCCCCGCACCGAAGCGATTGCGCATGCGCGACCATCCCGCCCTGCCCTCGCGCCGCCGCTTGCTCGCCGCGGCCGGCGCCGCCGCGCTGCTCAGCGCCTGCGGCGAACAGGAGCCGAAACTGCGGCTGCACGGCATCGACTTGAGCCAGCGCCCCGGCTTCGGCGGCGATTTCCGCCTCAGCGATCCCGACGGCCGCGAACGCACCCTGTCGGACTTCTACGGCCGCGCAGTGCTGCTGTTCTTCGGCTTCACCCTGTGCCCGGACGTATGCCCGACCGCGCTGACCCGCGCGGTGCAGATCCGAAAACTGCTCGGCGCCGACGGCCAGCGGCTGCAGGTGTTGTTCGTGACCCTGGACCCCGAACGCGACACGCCGCAGGTGCTGCGGGCCTATACCCAGGCCTTCGATCCGAGCTTCATCGGCCTGAGCGGCAGCGAGCAGCGCATCGCCGAAACCGCCAAGGCCTTCCGCGTGGTCTACGCCAAGGTCCCGACCGGCTCGACCTACACCATCGACCACTCCGCGTTGAGTTACGTCTACGACGCCCGCGGCCGGCTGCGCATGGCCTTGCGCCATGAGCAAAGCGCGGCCGAGTGCGTCGACGACATCCGCCAGATCCTGTGAGGCCGCGCATGCGCATCCCGCTTCGCCATTCGCTCCTGTTCGCCGCCGCGCTGCTGTGTGCGCCGATCGCTTTCGCGCAGATGGGCGCCGCGTCCGCGAGCGGCGCGCAAGTCGCCATCGATGCGCCATGGGTGCGCGCGACCGTGCCGCGGCAACCGGCCACCGGCGCCTTCATGCGCCTGACCGCCGCGCGCGACCTGCGCCTGGTCGGGGCGCGTTCGCCGGCGGCCGAACACGTCGAAGTGCACGAGATGGCGATGCAAGGGCAGATGATGCGCATGCGCCAGGTCGCTTCGCTGGACTTGCCCAAGGGCCGCGCGGTGGCGTTGGCGCCGGGCGGCTATCACCTGATGCTGATCGGATTGCAGCGGCCGCTGCGCGCCGGCGAAAAGGTCGCGCTGACGCTGCTGTTCGAAGACGCGGACGGCAAACGCAGCGAGCAGCAGGTGCACGCCGAGGTCCGCCCGCTCGCGACGCCCGCTTCGTGATCGACCCGTAGGAGCGGCGCGAGCCGCGACTGCGACGACGCAGCCGTCGCGCAGGTTCCGTCGTAGTTGCATCGTCGCAGTCGCGGCTCGCGCCGCTCCTACAGAAGGCTTCGGCTACAGGCCGACCACGCTGCGCTCGGGACCCGGGCGCTTGCCGAGCTTGCGCTGCAGCGAGCGCCGGTGCATGCCGAGCAGGCGCGCGGTCGCCGAGATGTTGCCGCCGGTGTCGTTGAGCGCCTGCTGGATATGCTCCCACTCCAGGCGCCGCAGCGGCATCATCGTGTCCGGCGCCTGCACCGGCGCGGCCGCCGCATCGGGCGCGTCGACGCCGATCGCGGCGAGGATCGCGCCGACGCTGGCCGGCTTGGGCAGGTAGTCGTCGGCGCCGCGCTTGATCGCATCGACCGCGGTGGCGACGCTGGCGTAGCCGGTGACCAGGACGATGCGCATGTCCGCGCGCAACTCGCGCAGCGGCCGGATCAGCTGCAGGCCCGAATCGGCGCCGAGCTTGAGGTCGACCAGGGCGAAGGACGGCGCCTGCTGCAGGGCCAGGTCCAGCGCCTGGCGCACGCTGCCGGCGGTGCGCGCCTGGATGCCGCGGCGGGCCAGGCTGCGTTGCAGCGTGGCGGCGTAGGTCTCGTCGTCGTCGACGATCAGGCCGGAGCCTGGCGTGCCGCTCAGAACGGCACGGGGGGGCGTGGAAGCGTTCATGCGCGGCATCCTACGCCCGCGGCCGCGCGGCGGGCGTGCGGCAAACTGCCACAGGACAAAGTGTCCATGGCTGTGGTTGCAAGGGTGCCGCGGGATGCGGCGATCGGAGCGAACCGCGTCGGGCCTGAAGGCCCTCCCACGTCGCCGCCTCGATAAAACGAAAGCGCGAGTCGCCTTTTCTTTCGTTTCGCGCCGCCGTCCGCGCCCACGCGGGAACGGCGGCGCGACAGCCGCGCGGATCGCGACGATCCGCGCGCCCGGCTCACTGCCGCTTGCAGTCCACCACCTTGTCCGCATCGGTGCCGTAGGCGACTTCGTGCAGCACCAGCACCGTCCCCTTCGGCGCCTGCAGGCCGAACGGCGAGGCCAGCTTGCCCATGTCGCCGCCGGCCGCGCGCACGCACTTGAGCGGCACGCCGATGCGCTGCCACTGCCCTTGCGGCAGGCCGCGCAGGACCTCGCCGAACGGCAGTTTCGCCTCGCACTTGGTCCCGCACTGCGCGGTCAGCCAGGCCTCGCCCGCGCCGACCGATTCGGGCTTGAGCGTGATCAGCAACTGCACGTCGCCGTTGGTCTCGCGCACCAGTTCCACCGGCGCGTCCGCGACCAGTTCCAGCCGCGCCTCGCCCTTCCACTGCGCGCGCCAGGCGTCTTCCTGCGCCTTGTAGTCGACCGCGGTGACCGCCAGCGCGCCATCGGCGCTGGCCAGCGGCGGCTTGGCCGCGTCGCTGGACTTGCCCTGCGACTGCACCCGCAGCAGCCAGCCGCGCGGCAGCGCGCCGCGGCCGAGGAAGCTCATCGAACGCTGGTCGAGGTCCGGCGTGCCCGGATCTTCCGACAGCGCGCCGACCTTGCCGGCCTTGGCGTAGCTGAGCCCGTAGCCGAACGCGAACTGCGGCGAGTACTCCTTGTCGCCGACGTTGGCGACCTGCACCGCGGTGCGCGGCCACGAATACGACAGCGTGCCCTTGAAGTCGTGCTGGATCGCGCCGTCGGCCTTGCGCAACAGCACGTCGGCGACGCCGCCGCCTTCCGAGCCCGGCAGCCATGCGGCGACGAAGGCGTCGGAGGCGTTGATCTCGCGATTGGTCCACAGCGGCCGCCCCGACAGGAACACGCTCACCACCGGCACGCCTTCGGCCTTGAGCCGCTTGAGCGTGTCGAGCTCGGGATTGCGGCTGCCGCGGAAGGTGGCGATGCGCAGGTCGCCCTGGAATTCGGCGTAGGGGTCTTCGCCGAAGACGAAGATCGCCACGTCGGGCTTGGTCGCGTAACGGCCGTCCTTGGACAGCTCGGCGCTGCCGCCGGCGGCCTGGATCTGCTCGCGCAGGCCGGCCCAGATCGACTGCGCATGCGGGAAGTCGGACGGCTTGAGCCCGGTGCCCTGCCAGTTCAAGGTCCAGCCGCCGGCCTGCTTGGCGACGTTGTCGGCGCCGTCGCCGAGCACCAGCACCCGCGACTTGGGCGCGATCGGCAGCACGCCGCTGTCGTTCTTGAGCAGCACCAGCGATTCGCGCACCGCCTGGCGCGCGATCGCGCGATGCTCGGCGCTGCCGAGCAGTTCGAACTTGCCGCCGAGCGGGCGCTTGGACGGCGCGCCGGCCTCGAACAGGCCCAGGCGCAGCTTCACCCGCAGGATCCGGGTCACCGCGTCGTCGAGCCGGGCCATGCTGATCTGGCCGGCCTGGACCTGCTTGAGCGCGTTGTCGTAGTAACCGCGCCAACTGTCCGGCGCCATCAGCATGTCGACGCCGGCGTTGAACGCCGCCGCGCAGTCGTCGTTGGCGCAGCCCGGCAGCTGGCCGTGCGCGTTCCAGTCGCCGACCACGAAACCGTCGAAGCCCATGCGGTCCTTCAGCACATCGGTCAGCAGCGCGTGGTTGCCGTGCATCTTGGCGCCGTTCCAGCTGGAGAACGAGGCCATCACCGTCTGCGCGCCGGCCTTCAGCGCGGGCGGATAGCCGGCGCCGTGGACCTCGCGCAGTTCTTTTTCGGTGATCTTCGCATCGCCCTGGTCGCGGCCCTCGAAGGTGCCGCCGTCGGCGAGGAAGTGCTTGGCCGAGGCGATCACGTGCGCGCCGTCGAGGAATTGCTTGCTGCCGAGCTTGCCCTGCAGGCCTTCGATCGCCGCCGCGGCGTAGCTGGCGACGAGCCGAGGATCCTCGGAATAGCCTTCGTAGGTGCGGCCCCAGCGGTCGTCGCGCGGCACCGTCAGGGTCGGCGCGAAGGTCCATTCCATGCCGGTGCTGCGCACTTCGGCGGCGGTGGCCTCGCCGATGCGGCGGATCAGCTCGGGATTGCGGGTGGCGCCCAGGCCGACGTTGTGCGGGAACAAGGTCGCGCCGATCAGGTTGTTGTGGCCGTGCACCGCGTCGATGCCGAAGATGATCGGGATCGCGACCTTGCCGTCGCTGGCGTCCATCGAGGCGGCGTAGAACTTGTCGGCGATGTCGAGCCATTCCTGCGGCGGCGCGGCGTAGTTGCCGCCCGGCTCGGAGATGCCGCCGGGCTCGGAATTGCCGCCGGCCAGGACCGAGCCGATGTGGTATTTGCGCACATCCTCGGGCGTGGCGGCGTTGATGTCGGCCTGCACGATCTGGCCGACCTTCTCCTCCACGCTCATCTTCGCCAGCAGCGCCTGGATGCGCGCTTCCAGTCCGGCGTCGCGCGGAATCGGCGGCTTCAGCGCCGGCCACTGCGCCGGATGCACGGCGGCGGCGTCCTGCGCCAGCGCGGGCGCCAGCGGCGCCAGCGCCAGCAGCAGCGCCCAGGCCAGCCGCCGCAGCCGCGGCGCGGCGGTTTGGATCGAGACAGCGGCGGCGCCGCGGCGCGGGCGGGACGGGACGTTCATGCATGACTCCTCAAGGCAGGGAAAAAGGGCGCGAGGTTGTGGCCGGATCGGCATAAACCCCGCAAAACCACGTGGGTTCCGTCCGCGCGTTCTGGCAGAATGCGGCCAACACGCGACAAGGAAACAGACCGGTCATGCGGGTGCGCATCGAAGATGTGGCGGAGGAGGCGGGCGTGTCGATGAAGACCGTCTCGCGCGTGCTCAACCAGGAACCCAACGTCAGCGAGGAAACCCGCAAGCGCGTGGAAGCCGCTGCGCGCAAGCTGCAATACCGTCCGAACCCGTCGGCGCGCAGCCTGGCCGGGCAGCGTTCGTTCCTGGTCGCGCTGCTGTACGACAACCCGTCCAGCAACTACCTGATGGAAGTGCAGGCGGGCATGCTCGACGCCTGCAACAGCCAGCACTACAACCTGATGCTGGCGCCGGTGACCTACACCGACAAGAAGCTGGTGGCGCATGTGGACGAGATCGTGCAGCGCTCGCGCGCCGACGGCCTGGTGCTGACCCCGCCGCTGACCGACCACCCCGGGCTGATGAAGCGGCTCGGCCAGCTCGCCATTCCCTACGCCAACATCTCGCCCAAGCTGCGCGGCGAGCGCATCGGCGTGGTGCTCGACGAGGAACGCGCGGTGCGCGAGCTGATGGCGCACCTGGTCTCGCTCGGCCACCGCCGCATCGCCCACATCAAGGGCCACCCCGAGCACGGCGCCAGCCAGTGGCGCCTGAACGGCTACCGCGACGGCCTGGCCGCGGCCGGCATCGGGTTCGACCCGGAACTGGTCGTGGAAGGCGACTTCCACTACGACACCGGCGCGATCTGCGCCCAGCGCCTGTTGCTGATGGACGATCCGCCGACCGCGATCTTCGCCGCCAACGACGACATGGCCGCCGGCACCATCCGCACCGCCAGCGAAATGGGTTTGTCGATTCCCGGCGACGTGTCGGTGTGCGGCTTCGACGACACGCCGATCTCGCGCCAGATCTATCCGCCGCTGACCACGGTGCGCCAGCCGACCCGCGAGATGGGCCGCCTGGCCACCCACGAACTGTTCAAGCGGATCAAGGCGCCCGACGCCGGCCAGCTGATCCTGGCGCCGTACGAACTGCAGTTGCGCAAGTCCACCGGCCCGGTCGGCAAGCCGCGCGCGCGCAAGCGCTGACGCGCGCGCGGCGCGGCGCGGCCGCTGCGTGGTTCGCGCCGGCGCCGTCACCAGAACGCGGCGTACAGCGCGACCAGGATCGCCAGCACGCCCAGCGCGGCCACGTTCCAGGCCGGCGCGGTGGCGTAGCTGACGCCGTCGTGGCGGATGCGGTCGCGCGCCGCCGGCGGTGCGGTCGCCAGCGAGACCGCGGCCATCAGCAACGCGGACAGCAGGAACACCACGCCGATGCGGTTGACGAACGACATGTCGGTCCACACCACGTACTTGAACAACACCGACAGCAGGATCGAGCCGCCCGCCGCCGCCAGCGCGCCGGCTTCGTTGGCGCGCTTCCAGAACAGCCCGAACAGGAAGATCACCACGATGCCCGGGGTGAAGAAGCCGGTGTACTCCTGGATGTACTGGAAGCCCTGGTCGAAGCCGCCCAGCAGCGGCCGCGCGGTGAGGATGGCGATCAGGATCGACACCGCCGCGGCGATGCGGCCGACCCGCACCAGTTGGCGCTCGCTCGCATCGACGCGGCGCTTGGCGTAGAAGTCCAGGGTGAAGATGGTCGCCACCGAATTGATCTTCGACGCCAGCGACGCCACGATCGCCGCGACCAGCGCCGCGAACACCAGGCCGAGCACGCCCGGCGGCAGCAGCGCCATCATCGCCGGATACGCGTCGTCGGAACGCTCCAGCCCCGGCGACAGCACCACCGCGGCGATGCCCGGCAGCACCACGATCACCGGCAGCACGATCTTCAGCGCGGCGGCGAACACGATGCCCTTCTGCGCTTCCTTGAGGTCCTTGGCCGCCAGCGCGCGCTGGATGATGTATTGGTTGAAGCCCCAATAGCTCAAGTGCGCGATCCACAAGCCGCCGAGCAGCACGCCCAGGCCCGGCAGCTTGTCGTAATGCGGGCTGTCCTTGGGCAGGATCATGTGGAAATGCTCCGGATGCGCCGCCATCAGCTTCTGGAAGCCGGCGACGATGCCCGCGCCGTCGCCGATCTTGCTCAGCGTCAGCCCCGCGACCAACAGCCCGCCGAGCACCAGCAGCGTCACCTGCACGATGTCGGTCAGCGCCACCGCCTTGAGCCCGCCGTACAGCTGGTACGCCAGCGCGAACAGGCCGAGCAGGGTCAGCGCCAGCATCTGGTCCATGCCGGTGACTTGCGCCACCGCGATCGAACCCAGCCACACGATCGAGGTCAGGTTGACGAACACGTACAGGCCCAGCCAGAACACCGCCATCAGGGTGCGGATGCGGTTGCCGTAACGCTCCTCCAAAAACTGCGGCATGGTGTAGATGCCGTTGCGCAGGAACACCGGCAGGAAGAACTTGCCGACCACCAGCAGCGTCGCCGCCGCCATCCATTCGTAGGACGCGATCGCCAGGCCCAACGCGTAACCCGAGCCGGACATGCCGATGATCTGCTCGGCCGAGATGTTGGCGGCGATCAGCGAGGCGCCGATGGCCCACCACGGCAGCGCCTTGCTCGCCAGGAAATAGTCCTTGGCGGTCTTCTCGTGGCCGCTCTTTTCGCGCGAGACCCATTGGGCGAGGACGAACACGCCGGCCAGGTAGGCCAGGACGATGGCGGTGTCGAGCAGTGAGAGTTTCATGCGGCTCCGTGGCGGGATTGCGCGGTTGCGTCCGTTCTACCCGCCGCGCCCGGGGCTGGCCATGGCTGGACGGCGGTTTGGGGCAAGAATTCGATTGCAATGGCGGGCGACGGCGCCGCGACGACACCCCGCTGCCCCGCCCGCGCGCCGTGGGGACGCGCGCGGAGCGGGACGGCGAGGCAGGGACGCGGTGCGGTGGCCATCAGAAGTTCCAACGCACGCGCAGGCCGTAGCTGCGTGCGTCGTTGAGGAAGCGCGTGTTCACGCCCGAGCCGACCAGGGCCTTCTGCGACACGTCCTTGTTGGTCAGGTTCGCGCCCCACAGTTCGAAGCGCCAGGCGCCGTTAGACGTGGTGTAGCCGGCGCCGGCGTTGATCTGGGTGAAGCCGTCCTGGCGATCGGGAAAGCCGGCCGTGGCCGAATCCTCGATCCGGTCGACCGTGCCGGCGGTGTCGCGCAGGAAGGTCACCGGGCGGTTGTTGTACTGGGTTAGGTAGAACGCGGATCGATACGCGGCGAGGATCTGCCAGTCGAAACTGCCGCCGGGCACGTCGAAGGCCTGCTGCAGGCGCGCGTTGAAGGTGATCTTCGACGACAGCGGCAACTCGTTGCCCGACAGGTCGATCTGCGAGGTGATGCCGCCGTTGCCGAAGTCCTGGCTGCGCACGTCGGCGACCACGCCGCGCTTGATCTTGGTCTGCAGGTACAGCGCGTTGAGGTCGAGGGTGAAGCCGGCACCGAAACGGAACCGGCCCTCGGCCTCGACGCCGTACAGCTCGGACTTGCCGACGTTGCGGTTGACCAGGGCGAAGCCGCTGGCCTCGCCGTCGGGATTGAACGCGATCACGCTCAGGTCCTGGAACACCTGGTCTTCGTAGTCGTAATAGAACCCCGACACGTTGAAGCTGGCGGGACGGCCGAGGAACTGGAACGAGTTCTTGGAGCCGATCTCCAGCGCGGTCAGCTTCTCCGGCTTGTAGGTCTCCGGGATCACGTTGACGTCGAAGCTGTCGTTGAAACCGCCGGCCTTGTGGCCGGTGGAGACGGTCGCGTAGAGCAGGTTGCGTTCGCTGAGGTCGTACTCGGCGCCGATGCGCCAGTCGGTGAACTCGAACGCGCTGGAGCCGTGCTGCGCCGCCGGCACGCCCAGGGCGATGAAGCTGTGCTGGCCGTCGGCCGGGCAGTTCGCGGTGTTGCCGCCGATGTCGGGACGGTCGATGCAGGTGCCGTTCGGGCGGGTGCCGTCGACGATGCCAGCCAACTGCTGCTGCATGGTGTCGCGCGCGCCGGCGCGCAGGATGCCCTGCAGCAGGAAGCGGGCGAGGTCGGCGTTGCTGGTCAAGCCGGTCACGTCGAAACTCGGCCGGTCGAGCAGCGCGGGCATGAAGCCCTCGGTGCCCAGGCGGGTCTGGAACACGCCGCCGTCGCCGCCGAAGCCCATCGTCCAGTTGCCGCCGATGCCGTCGCGCGACTTGCGTTCCTCGGTGTAGCGCAGTCCGCCCTTGACCCGGAAACGTTCGTTGACGTCGAAGGTGCCGTCGCCGTACACCGCCCACGAGCGGCCGTCGACGTCGGGCATGGTGAACTCGGTGCCCGAGTAGAACGCGCCCTTGTCGGTCAGCGAGATGAAACCGACCTGCTGCTTCTCGTGGAAGTAGAAGCCGCCGGTGGTCCAGCGGAAACGCGCGTCGTCGTCGGACGACAGCCGCAGTTCGTGGGTCTGCGACTGCGAACGCGCCTGCAGGTAGTTGGTGCCGAAGTTGTCGTAGTCGACCCCGCCCCAGCTCGCCGGCTCGCCCGGCGGACGCTCGCGCAGATCGCGGCCCGGCCAGCTGTTGCCGTCGGCGGCGGCGTTGATCTGGAAATAATCGACATCGCGGTAGCTGCCGCTGTACTCCAGGTTGACCGCGCCGAAGTCGTAGCGCACCTGGCCCTGGAAACCCCACAGTTTGTTGTCGACCTTGCCCTGCACGCCGCGGTAGACCACCGCGCGCATGTCGATGTCGTCCGGCTCGAAGCCGGCCTGCGCGGCGCGGAACACGCCGGCGCCCGGATAGCCGGTGCCGAGTTCGCGGCCGACGTCGAGCATCGCGAACACCTGCAGCTTCTCGTCGGGCTCGTACAGGAACGACAGGCGGCCGGCGCTGTCGTCCTGGAGGCCGGCGGGTTTGAGGTGGCCCCACAGGCCGACGTTCTTGAACCCGGCTTCCTTCTCGACGTGATAGCCCGACAGGCGCAGCGCGGCGTAGTCGCCGAGCGGGAAATTCAACGCGGTCTCGTAGCCCTTCTGGTCGCGGTTGCCGGCCTCGGCCTGCACGTAGCCGCTGAATTCGCCGCCGAGTTCGGGCTTCTTGGTCACGATGTTGAGCGTGCCGGCCAGCGCGTTGCGCCCGCGCAGCGTGCCCTGCGGGCCTTTGTTGATCTCGACGCGTTCCAGGTCGAAGAACATCCCGCCCAGGCCGCGCGGACGCGGGATGTAGGCGCCGTTGATGTGCGGCGCCGCGCCGGGATCGCCGAGCTCGGTGTTGTTGGACGAACCCACGCCGCGGATGAAGACCTCGGTCGCGCCCTCCTGGTTGGCGATGCTCAGGCCGGGCACGGCCACCTGCATCTGCCGCAGTTCGTTGTTGATGCCCAGGCCGCGCAGGTCGTCCTGCGACAGCGCCTGGGCGGTGCCGGCGTACTTCTGCAGGCTCTGCGCGCGGCGCTCGACGGTGACGATGACCGAGTCCAGGTCGGTGGCGCGCTGCGCGGCGCGCGCTTCGGCGGCCGGCGGCGGCGCGGCGCCGGCTTGCGCGGGCGCGATCTCCTGCGCGGCGGCGGTGCCGGCCAGCAGGGCCGCCACGATGGCCACGCTCAGGCGCGAACTACGGTTGTCCACGATCATCGCAACATCCCCTCCCGGCGCCGGCGGCGAGTCCGGTCGCGTGTCTGTCTTGGCGTTGGCGCGGCGCGGGCGCCCCCTGCAGCGGAGCCGGCCGAAAGATGCGGCCAGCTTGTAGCCCGGCTATGACAGCGCTGTCAACATGATGGACACGATGCCGCAATGCAGCACGATTTCCGTGGAAATCGAACGCGCGCGCGGGACAGGACGGCTGTGCGGCGCTTGCGTGATGCGGGTCACGCGAATCGGGCGTTTTCGGCGCGCGCGGGCGATTTCGATGGGTTCAGGCGAGAACCCGCCTTGGACCAAAGTCGCGCTTGCGCGCGCGGGCCCGGCCTGCCCGGGGCGCGCCGCGCGCAGGCGTATACGGCCGACGATTGCGCACTGCGTCACGGCGCTTGCGCGGGGGCGTCGCGATCGCGCACGTGCGCACCGACGCGGGCCGGTCCTACAAAAAAACGGACCCCGGCCGAAGCCGGAGTCCGCGGATCGCCATCGACCAATGCTCCGGCCGCGGCCGCGGCGTGCGCGGCCGCGGTGGGAAGCGCTTACGGCGTGGCGTCGGTGGCCGCGTCGGCGTTGGCGATGCCGGTGCCGATGGTCGGGCTCTGCGGCGAGGCGAACGGCGAGGCGGTGCTCTTGATGATCTGCTCCACCTGCGCCGGGCTCAGGTCCGGGCTCGGCTTGGACTGCATCAGCGCGACGATGCCGGCCACGAACGGCGCCGCCATCGAGGTGCCGTTGTAGTTGACGTAGTTGAACGCGCCCGGCGTGGTGGTGCCGGCGTTGAGCGTGGACAGGATGCTCTGGCCCGGCGCGGCCACGTCCACCAGCGAACCGTGGTTGGAGAAGCTCGCGCGCACGCCGGCCGAGGTCGTCGCGCCGACGTTGATCACGTTGGCGCAGCTGGCCGGCTGGAAGCCCGAGGCCGGAGCGTTGCTGTTGCCGGCCGCCACCACCACCGTGGTACCGGCGTTGTAGGCGTTGGTGATCGCCACCTGCATCGCCGAGGTCGACGAGCACGCGCCGCCACCGCCCAGGCTCATGTTGATCACCGTGGCCTTGTTGGCGCCGACCGAGGGCACGCCGCTGACGGTGCCGCCGGACGCCCAGGTGATCGCATCGGCGATGTCGGCCAGGGTGCCGCCGCAGCGGCCGAGCACGCGCGCGCTGAGGATCTTGGCCTTGAACGCGGTGCCGGCGATGCCGGCCGCGTTGTTGGTCACGCCCGCGGCGATGCCGCTGACGTGGGTGCCGTGCCAGCTGGAATTGCGCGCCGGCTGGCCCAGGCCGCACTGGCCCGCGGTGGTCCAGTCGCCCGGATCGTGCGGATCGGCGTCGCGCCCGCCGCCGTCGTTGGCGGTGGCGGCATTGCTGATGAAGTCGTAGCCCAGCGGCGAGGTCAGGTTGCCGACCAGATCGGGATGATCGGTGATGCCGGTATCGATCACCGCGATGATCTTGCCCTGGCCCTGATAGGTGTTGTCCCAGGCGGTGTTGGCCTTGATGCCCCAGGTGCCGTGCAGGCCCCACTGCGACGGATAGTTGGTGTCGTTCGGGGTGAAGGCGGGATAGAAGCGCGCGTTGGGCTCGACGAACTTCACCCGCGGATCGGCGGCGATGCTCTTCATCAGCGCCGCCGCTTCGACCACGTCGAGCGTGCGGTTGACTTCGACCAGCTCGGCGCCGGTGGAAATGGTGCGGGTGTGCCGGATCTTCAGGTCCTTGCGGCCGACCGACGCCAGGGCGATGTCGAGATCGCGCTGGAACGCCGCGGCCTTGGGCGCGCCGGCGTCGTAGGTGACCAGGAAACCGTCGACCGGCGCGTCGGCCTTCAGGCCGCTGAGATCGACCCGGTCGGAGGCGAAGGCCGGCGCGGCGATGACGCCGAGGACGGCGGCCGCCAGGACGTGCCGGCGGAGGCGGAGCGTGGATTGCGTAGACATGAGGCGAAACTCCCGTGAGGTTTCGATGAGCCGCGATCTGCGGCGGAACCGTCCTGGTCCCTCTCGCGTGTCCAGCAGTGGGGCGTGCGGCGTTGCGCGAGCGCGTCCGGACGTGGTGCGCGGGCAGCGCTATGCCCGCGCACTGGAGCCTAGGGCGGAATATTTATTCGACAACCGCTAAACCACCTGCGGTCACATCGGCTTCGACGAAAACATCATGGATTGCGCATCCTCGCGGCCGACGTTCGCATGAATGCGCAGCGCGCGTTTTGGCAACGCGATGAACGAACGCGATGCGCGTCGCGATGCCTGCGCGCGCGATTGGATTGCGGAAAACGATTATCCAATCGGGAATGGTTGGCGACGTTTTTTGTCGCGCGAACGTACGTGCGCAAACAGTTCGGCTGGACGTTCGCGGTGCGTTGCGACGTTGCGCATTGGCGGCTTCGCTTCCGTTTGCGCGAACGGGACGGGACCCGAGGATCGCGGACGCTCTTCGCTGTCTGCGTCGTCGCTCCATCGCCGCGGTCGCGGCTCGCGCTGTCGGATACCAACACCGCCGCCGTCTTTGCAGAAGCAGCGCAAACCACGCCGACCGAGATACCGCGACAACCGACGAAAGCGCCCCGCGAAGCCCACGCGACCGGCGCCGTTCGCGCGCGAGCCCAGCGCTTGCCAGCGTCCCGTCCGCCCCCCGCAGCCCCATCTCGACGCCGTGCCCGCGCAGGAGTAAGTTTTACCCGAGCGCATCGCCGCGGCCGCGGACGCAAGTCCGCACCAGAAGGAAGGAATCGAAATGAACGCCGCTGCCCACACGCTCCTGCCCTCGCGGGCGGACGCCGCGTCGTCCGCTGCCCGCGCCATCGAACGGCCGCTGCCGGCCTCGCTCGGCGCGTGCGCGCTGATCCACGGGGTCCTCGATGCGGCCGAATGCGCGGCGCTGATCGCCGCCGCCGAGGCCCGCGGTTTCGCCGGCGCCGGCGGAGATTACCCGCCGTCCTACCGCAACAACGACCGCCAGGTGCTCGACGACCCGACGCTGGCGCAACGCTTGTTCGAACGCCTGCGCGAGTACGCGCCGGCCGAGCTCGCGGACACCGACGGCACGCGCTGGCGGCTGGCGTCGCTCAACGAACGCCTGCGCCTGTGCCGCTATCGTCCCGGCCAACGCTTCAACATCCATCAGGACGGCGTGCACCACCGCGGCCCGGACCTGCGCAGCCGCCTGACCTTCATGATCTACCTCACCGACGGCGACGCCTTCGTCGGCGGCGACACCCTGTTCTACGCGCGCGGCCCCGGCCGCGGCGGCGAGGCCGCCGGCGAGCCGCTGGCGCGGGTGCGCCCGCGCGCGGGCACGCTGATCCTGTTCGATCACGCGCTGTGGCATGCCGGCGAGGCGGTGACCGCCGGCGTCAAGCACCTGCTGCGCAGCGATCTGATGTACCAACGCATCGACGACCGTCGCGAGGCTGCGCCGGCGACGCACGCCGAAGCGCCGTTCGCGCCGGGCCACGACGGCTACGTGTGGACGCTGGCGCGCCTGGCCGACGGCCGCATCGCCAGCGCGGGGCGCGATGCGCAGGTGCGGCTGTGGTCCGGCGACGGCCGCGAGCGCGCGCGCCTGCGCGGCCACGCGCAGTCGGTGCTGGGTCTGTGCGAATTGCCGGGCGCGCGGCTGGCGACGGTATCGCGCGACCGCTGCCTGCGCGTCTGGAGCCTCGACGACGGGCGCTGCCTTCGAAGCGAGGTCGCTCACGACGCCGCGGCGCTGTGCCTGGCCCGGCTCGGCGACGGCCGCCTGGCCAGCGGCGCGGCCGACGGCCGCATCGCCCTGTGGCGCGACGACGGCGAGCCGCTGGGCGGCTGGGCCGCGCACGCAGGCTGGGTATGGTCGCTGTGCGCGCTCGGCGGCTCGGGACTGCTCAGCGCCAGCGAGGACGCCGAACTGGCGTGGTGGGATGCGCGACGCGGCGAGCGCGTGGCCAGCATCGATTGCGGCGCGCCGCTGCGCAGCGTCGACGTTCGCGCGGACGCAGGCGGCGCCCGCGTCGCTTTCGCCGGCGTCGACGGCCGAGTCCGCCTCGCGTACGCCGTCGACGGCGCGCTGCGGTGCGAGCGCGACTGGCCCGCGCACGAGGCCGCGGTGCGACGGGTGCGTTGGCTCGGCGACGGGCGCCTGGTCAGTTGCGGCGAGGATGGGCGGGTGCGGGTGTGGACGCGCGACGGGACGCTGCTGGACGAACGGCGGCACGACAACTTCGCTACCGATGCGTTGTTGCTGGAAGACGGCCGGTTGCTCAGTTGCGGCTACGATGGCGTGCTGCGGACGGGGTGATCGGATTTCGCCGCAGTCGGGGTATCGCGGTCGCGGCTTGCGCCGCTCCTACAGTCGGAATCGAACAGTCCGAAGCCCCTGTAGGAGCGGCGCAAGCCGCGACCGCGACACCACGCCTACGGCGCAACGCCAACACGCGCCATCGCCCCTCTCCCGCGAACGGGAGAGGGGCATCCACTCAGTTCTCGTACGCCGACTCGCCATGCGTGGTGATGTCCAGGCCCTCGCGCTCGGCTTCCTCGGCCACGCGCAAGCCGACCACGGCCTTGACGATCATGAACGCCACCACCGACACCAGCCCCGACCACACCACCGTGATCGCCACGCCCAGCGCCTGCACGCCGACCTGCGCGGCGATGGTCTCGTTGCCCGCGCCGAGCCCGAAGCCGCCCAGCGCCGGCGCGCTGAACACGCCGGTCAGCAGCGCGCCGATGATGCCGCCCAGGCCGTGCACGCCGAACACGTCGAGCGCGTCGTCGGCGCGCAGCAGGCGCTTGAGCCCGTGCACGCCCCACACGCAGGCCGCGCCGGCGATGGCGCCGATGGCGATCGCGCCGAACGGGCCGACCGTGCCGCAGGCCGGGGTGATCGCGACCAATCCGGCGACCACGCCCGAGGCGCCGCCGAGCATCGACGACTTGCCCTTGGCGATCTTCTCCACCAGGCTCCACGCCAGCGCCGCCGCGGCCGTGGCCAGCAAGGTGTTGAGGAACGCCAACGCCGCGCCGGAGGTGGCCTCCAGGTTGGAGCCGGCGTTGAAGCCGAACCAGCCCACCCACAGCAGCGACGCGCCGATCATGGTGAAGGTGACGTTGTGCGGCTTGAGCGCCTCGCGTCCGTATCCCACCCGCTTGCCGACGAAATAGGCGCCGACCAGGCCGGCGATGCCGGCATTGATGTGCACCACGGTGCCGCCGGCGAAGTCGATCGCGCCCTTGGCGAACAGATAACCGTCCGGCCCGTACCAGACCATGTGCGCGATCGGCAGGTAGGCGAAGGTGAACCAGATCGCTGCGAACAGCAGCACCGCGGCGAACTTGATCCGCTCGGCGAACGCGCCGACGATCAGCGCGCCGGTGATTCCGGCGAAGGTCGACTGGAACGCCACGAACACGTACTCGGGCAGGGCTACGCCGGCGGTGAAGGTCGCCGCCAGCGAGTCCTTGTCCACGCCCTTGAGTAACAGCTTGTCGAAGGTGCCGATGAAGGCGTTGCCGCCGGCGAACGCCAGCGAGTAGCCGTACGTCACCCACAGCAGCACGATCAGCGAGAACACCGCCAACACCTGCATCAGCACCGACAGCACGTTCTTGGAGCGCACCAGCCCGCCGTAGAACAGCGCCAGGCCGGGCACGGTCATCAACAGCACCAGCAGGGTCGAGGTCAGCATCCAGGCGACGTCGCCCTTGTCGACCACCGGCTTGGCCGCTTCGGCCGCGGCCGCCGCGTCCTCGGCGTGGGCCGGGCCGAACGCCATCAGCGCCGCCAGCGGCAGCGCGGTCCACAACATCGTCTTGCACATCCGCTCGCGCGAGCGGTCGTCGAAGGTCTTCGCGTACTTCATGGGAATCTCTCGCAGGCCGTAGTCAAAGGGCTCGTCACAGCGCGTCGTCGTCGAGTTCGCCGGTGCGGATGCGCACCGTGTTCTCCACCGGCAGGACGATGATCTTTCCGTCGCCGACCTTGCCGGTGCGCGCGGCGTTCTGGATCGCTTCCAGCGCCGCGTCGAGCTGGCCGTCGGGCACGGCGCATTCGATCTTCAGCTTGGGCAGGAAATCGACGACGTACTCGGCGCCGCGGTACAGCTCGGTGTGGCCCTTCTGCCGGCCGAAGCCCTTGACCTCGGTGACGGTGATGCCCGACACGCCGACTTCGGTGAGCGCTTCGCGCACTTCGTCGAGCTTGAACGGGCGGATGATCGCGATGATCAGTTTCATCTCGCAGCTCCTGTGTAGGCGGGTGTGCGGCGCGGCGTCAGAACGCTTTGCTCAACGTAAGGGTGAAGGCGCTGTCGGCCAGGAAGTTGCCGTGGGCGTTGGTGTAGAGCGCCTTCTCGGCGTCGGTATCGCTGTAGGCCGCGGCGACCGAGAACCCGTTGTCGAAGCTCTTGGTCACGGCGAGCTTCCAGTCGGTGTACTCGAAGGCCTTGTTGCCTTCGATCCACTGCTTGCCGCCGTGCAGGTTCAGCGCCCAGCCCGGCTGGAAGGTCCAGTTGAGGCTGGCGTCGAGATAGCCCGAGCCGTCGGAATCGGCGTAGCCGAACAGGTCGGTGACCGAATACGAGTACTTGAGCCCGATCGATACCGTCTCGCTCGGCGCGAGCGTGCCGCCCAGATACACCTCGGTGGTGTTGGGGCTGTTGAAGCCGGACGGATAGCTGCCCGGATAGTAGTAAGTCAGCACGCCGACGTCGTAGGAAAAGATCTCCCCGGCCTTGCCGCGATAGCCCAGGTATCCGTCGAGCTCCAGGCTGCTGGAGATGTCGTCGCCGACGACGACCGTGTCCGACAGCCAACTGACGTTGCTGCCCCAGGCGCCGGCGTAGAAGCCGTTGTCGTGGGCATACTCGATGCCGGCCTGCAGCGCCGGTTTCTGGTTGGTCTGGGAGACGCCGCGGAACAGGTAGTCCGTGGTCAGTCCGATCGAGCCGGAGGTACCGGCGAACGCCGGCGCCGCCGCGCAGGCGAGCGCCAGCGCCAGCAGCGCGCGTCGCGATGCGTATTTCTGTTTCGGAGCGTGTGCGGGCGTCGTCCTGACGCGGGACGCCGTGATGGCGACGGCATCGGTGGTGGTTTCGCTGGTGTGAGACGACATGACGCAGGCTCCTCATAAGCAGTGGCCCCTCCCCGGTCATTGCTTCGCGATGGAAGCTCTCGTGCGGGATGCGGCGGAACGCTTCGTCGTCGTTCTCGCCGTTTTCGGAAACAAGCCGCCCCCGCGGCGGACTTGGCCCGTCGTGCGCGTTCTCCTGGTTGAAGTCGAAATCGAAAGCCGCCCAAACGAACACGGCCCGAAGCGTTCGCTTCGGGCCGTGCGGGTTACAACTTCTTGCTCATGTACACGCTGTTGGGATCGTCGCGATAATCGGCGAAGGGTCCGCAGTAACCGAAGCCGTAACGCGCGTACAAGCTGCGTGCCGGCCCGAATCCATCCATCGAGCCGGTTTCCAGACTCACTCGCCGGTACGCGCGCCGCGCCGCTTCATCGAGAATGTGTTCGAGCATCGCCGCGGCCACCCCGCGCCGGCGGTGCGCGTCGGCGGTGCGCATCGACTTGATCTCGCCGTGCTCCGCATCCAACTGCTTGAGCGCGCCGCAGCCGAGCAGTTCGCCGCCGTCCCACACGCTCCAGAAGCTGATGCGCGGATGCTTGAGGCCGTCGAGGTCGAGCGCGTGGATGCTTTCCGGCGGCGACAGTTCGGCCATGCCCTGCAGGTGTTCGCGCAGCAGCGCGATCACTTCGGGACGGTCGAGCTGGCCTTCGCGGATCTGCATCGGTCGGATCTGCATCGGTCGCCGCTCCTGCGTTTGCAAGGCAAAACACATCCCGAAGGCGCCGGCGCGAGGCCGCCGCCCTGGGAGCATCGATCGTTGGACAGGCAGCGCGGCCGCTCGATGCGGCCGCGCCGCGGCGCCGTCAGACGGCGTAGTACATCTGGTATTCCAGCGGATGCGTGGCCGCGCGGAACTTGGTCACTTCCTGCATCTTCAGCGCGATGTAGCCGTCGATGAAGTCGTCGGTGAACACGCCGCCGGCCTTGAGGAAGTCGCGGTCCTTGTCCAGCGCTTCCAGGGCCTGGTCGAGCGAATGGCACACGGTCGGGATGCCCTTCTCCTCTTCCGGCGGCAGGTCGTACAGGTCCTTGTCGCTCGGCGCGCCCGGGTCGATCTGGTTCTTGATGCCGTCCAGGCCGGCCATCATCAGCGCGGCGAAGGTCAGGTAGCCCGACTGGATCGGGTCGGGGAAGCGCATCTCGATGCGGCGCGCCTTCGGGTTGGCCACGTACGGAATGCGGCAGCTCGCCGAACGGTTGCGCGCCGAGTACGCCAGCATCACCGGCGCCTCGTAGCCCGGCACCAGGCGCTTGTAGCTGTTGGTGCCCGAGTTGGTGAAGGCGTTGATCGCGCGCGCGTGCTTGAACACGCCGCCGATGTACCACAGCGCCATCTGCGACAGGCCGCCGTAGCCGTCGCCGGAGAACAGGTTCACGCCGCCCTTGGCGAAGGACTGGTGCACGTGCATGCCGCTGCCGTTGTCGCCGACCAGCGGCTTGGGCATGAAGGTCGCGGTCTTGCCGTTGCGGTGGGCGACGTTCTTGATGATGTACTTCATCGTCAGCAACTCGTCGGCCTTGGCGACCAGCGAGTTGAACTTGGTGCCGATCTCGCACTGGCCGGCGTTGGCGACTTCGTGGTGGTGCACTTCGACTTCGATGCCGACCTGCTCCAGCGTCTTGCACATCTCGGCGCGGATGTCGTGCAGCGAATCGAGCGGGGCGACCGGGAAATAGCCGCCCTTCACGCCCGGACGGTAGCCGCTGTTGCCGCCTTCGTATTCCTTGCCCGAGTTCCACGCGGCTTCTTCCGAATCGACGTGGAAGAAGGTGTGGCCCATGTCGTTGGCGTAACGCACCGAGTCGAAGATGAAGAACTCGGGCTCAGGGCCGAAGAAGGCCTGGTCGGCGACGCCGCTGGACTTCAGGTAGGCCTCGGCGCGCTTGGCGACGCCGCGCGGATCGCGCGAATAGGCCTGCATGGTCGCCGGGTCGAGGATGTCGCAGGTCAGCACCAGGGTCGGATCGGCGGTGAACGGATCCAGGAACGCGGTCGAGGCGTCGGGCAGCAGGATCATGTCCGACTCGTTGATGCCCTTCCAGCCGCTGATCGAGGAACCGTCGAACATCTTGCCGTCCTCGAACAGCGCCGGCTCGACGATCGACTTGGGGAAGGTCACGTGGTGCTGCACGCCACGCATGTCGGTGAAGCGCAGATCGACGAATTCGACCTTGTGGTCCTTGATGAGCTTTTCGACGTGTTCGAGGGACATGTGCCTGGATCCGGGATGAGTAAAGGGGGGTCGGACAACGCGGGGCCGTGCTGCGCCTGCATGTGCGCCTGCATGTAACAAAGCAAGTCGCGTGCCAAGCCCGATGCTGGCGCAAGCGATTGATTCGAAAGGATGACCGACTAAGCACTACGGGCTTTTGCACCAATATTGTGCAATACAAACCCGCTTCGCACCAATTTGGGCAAAAGCCTTTCCGTTATTCTGACCCGCCGGCGGCGCTTCCCCCGACCGCGACGCCGCGCCATTCCCGATTCCCATTCCCCACCGGCCCCAATGACCGACCTCTTAGCCGCCCTGCTCCTCGGCATCATCGAAGGCATCACCGAATTCCTCCCGATCTCCAGCACCGGCCACCTGCTGATCGCCCAGCACTGGCTCGGCGCGCGCTCGGACCTGTTCAACATCTCGATCCAGGCCGGCGCGATCCTGGCGGTGGTGGTGATCTATTGGAAGCGCCTGTGGGGGCTCGCGGTCGGCTTCACCCAGCGCGACAACCTCGACTACCTGCTCAAGCTCGGGCTCGCCTTCGGCATCACCGGCGTACTCGGCATCGTGGTCAAGAAGGCCGGCTTCACCCTGCCCGACCACGTCGCCCCGATCGCCTGGGCGCTGGTGCTCGGCGGCGTGTGGATGATCGCGGCCGAGCATTTCGCCGCCAAGCGCGCCGCCGCGCTCGGCGAGCGCAGCGACATCACCTGGACGGTGGCGACCCTGGTCGGCATCGCCCAGGTCGTGGCCGGCGTGTTCCCGGGCACCTCGCGCTCGGCGGCGACGATCTTCGTCGCCCTGCTCGCCGGCACCACCTCGCGCGCGGCGGCGACCGAGTTCGCGTTCCTGGTCGGCATCCCGACCATGTTCGCCGCCAGCGGCTACGAGCTGATGGGCGTGCTCGGCACCCCGGCCGCCGCGCAGGAAGACTGGAGCGCGCTGGCGGTGGCCTTCGTCGCCTCGGCGGTGACCGCCTTCATCGCGGTGAAATGGCTGCTGCGCTACATCCAGAGCCACCGCTTCACCGCGTTCGCGATCTACCGTCTCGTGTTCGGCATCGCTCTGCTGTGGCTGATGCCGAGCGGCAGCTGAGGAACCCGCCATGTCCGATCCGCACGCACCGCACGCCGACGCCTCGGGCCTGGAGCAGGAACTGCTCGAGGACCAGGCGCTGTCCGCCGCCGAACGCTATGCCGCGTTCCTCGCCGCGGTCGCCGACAGCGGCCGCTTCTGGGTGGCCGAATCGGGCGAATACCTGCTGACCCTGTTCGACGGCGACGGCCAGGAACTGTTGCCGGCCTGGCCCTCGGCCGCGACCGCGCGCGCCGCGCTGGCGCAAGCGCGCGCGCAATCGCCGAATTTGGCCGGCTATGCGCCGGCCGCGCGCGAGCTGTCCGCCTGGCGCGAGCGCGCCGCCGCGGCGATGGACGAGGCCGGCGTCGGTGTCGGCGCGTTTCCCGATCTGGCGATGCAGTGCGCGGTGGTCGCGCCGGCGCAGTTGCTCGAACACCTCGATGCGCTGATCGCCGAGTCCGACGCCGACGCGGCGACGGACGCGGACGAGACGGACGGCGATGCCGGCGACGATTCCGCCGGCGCCCCCGCCGCGCTCGACCTCGCCCAGGCGCAGCGCGCGCTGGCGCAGAAGTTCGCCAAGCCCAAGGGCGACTGAGCGCGCGGCCGGGGCCCGTCAACACAGACGCCGGCCGCGCTCGTATCGCCGCAACCGCGGCGATTCTTCGATAGTGCGAGCGCCATCGCAGATCGATGCGCGCGGCGCGCGCCGTCCTGCCTCAGGCTGTGCGCCCCGATATGGAGATCGCCATGCCCGCGTCGCTGTCGCCCCTGCGCATCGCCATAGCCGCCGTCGTCCTCGCGCTGCCCGCCGCCTACGCCGTGGCGGTGTACGCCAAGCCGGGCGGCTACCGCATCGACGAATCGTCGGACCCGACCTTCGTCCCGCTGCCGCGACGCAGCGCCAGCAGCGCCGACCTGCGCGAATACCGCTGGCAGGTGCAACTGGCCACGCGCGCCGACGGCAACGCGCTGCCGTTGCTGCAGGCCGATGCGCTCGATCAGATTTATCTGCAATTCGGCCCGGACCGCATGAGCTTCAGCGGCGGCGCCAACGAGATCTCGATGTACTACCAGGTCGACGGCTCGCGCATCGCCTCCTTCGTTCCGACCCGATCGGGCCTGCGCAAGCAAGGCGGCGGCTTCGTCTCGACCGCGGTCGGCACCTGGAGCGAACGTCCGCTGGCGATGGACCAACTGCTCTCCGCTCACCTCGCGCCGCCGTTCGAGCATTGGCTGGAAGGCAGCGGCACGGCCCAGCGCCTGCATCTGATCGGCGCCGACGGCACCCATTTCATCCTGCAGACCACGGATGCGGCCTACGGCGCCAAGGGCGAGCGCGTGAACCTGGAAATCGCCGCGGGACTGAAGCGGTGCTCGACCGGTTGCGGGCCGCTCAACGCGCCCAGGCCCGACTGCGTATCGGCGCGCAAGCTGCGCTGGGCGAACGGCGGGCCGCAGCCCGCGTCGGAATGGTTCACCCTGCCGCGGCACGCCTTCGACGGCCGGCGCATGCAGGACAACCAGCACCAGGTGCTGGAGACGCGCCACTACCCCAGCCTGAGCGGCAAGCAGTGCTCGGTCGGCATCTACGTCGTCGACTACGTGTCGCGCTACGAAGACATCGCCCGGACGCAAAGCGACGGCCTCACGACCGCGACGACCGCGACGGCCGCGCCGTGAGCCCGACCCGCGCCTGAACGCGCAAAACCCCACGCCGCGCGGCCCTGCGTTCATCTGGTTTTCGCGACTCACCCCGGATCATTGCGCCCCATGAAAATCCAACGTCCCCTGCTCCTCGCCGCCGCGCTGTCCAGCGTCCTGCTCGCCGCCTGCGCCGCGCCCTCGACCTCCGCCGACAAGGGCGCCGACATGTCCAAGCCCAAGGTCGATGCGACGATCAAGAACGACGCCGCGCCGGCCGCGCGCATCAACCTGCGCGGCTTCACCTGGAACCTCGACAGCGCCGTCGACGCCGCCGGCAAGCCGATCGCGCTGCTGCAGCGCGAAGGCAAGTACGGCCTGAAGCTGAGCTTCGTCGGCGACAACCTCGGCGTCTCCGGCGGCTGCAACCACGTCGGCGCCGGCTTCAAGCTCGACGGCGACCGCCTCGACATCGGCGATTTCCGCACCACGCTGATGGCCTGCCAGGACCAGCGCCTGATGCAGATGGACACCGCCATCAGCGAGCAGCTCAAGGGCAAGGCCCGCTACGTCATCGAAGGCGAGCCGCCGAGCCCGCGCCTGCTGCTGACCACCGCCAGCGGCGCCAAGCTCACCCTCAGCGGCGAGCCGACCGCGGAAACCCGCTACGGCAGCGCCGGCACCACGATATTCCTGGAAGTGGATTCGCAGTTGCGCAAGTGCTCGCACCCGCTGATCCCGAACCACCAGTGCCTGTGGGTGCGCGAGCGCGCGTACGACGCCAACGGCGTCGCGCTCAAGCCCAGCGACGAGTGGCACTTCCTGTACCAGGACATCGAGGGTTACCAGCACGAAGCCGGCATCCGCAACGTGGTGCGGGTGAAGAAGTTCGACGTCAAGAACCCGCCGGCCGACGCATCGTCGGTCGCCTACGTGCTCGACATGGTGGTCGAGAGCGAATCGGTGCCGGCGCCGAACGCGAAATAAGCGCAGCTCGCGCACGGGCGCGGCCTCGAACGCCAACGAAAAGCCCGGCCGCTCGCGCGGCCGGGCTTTTTTTCGCGCAGCGTCAGCGCGACGCCGGCGTCGGCTGCGCGCGCACCACCAGGGTCTTGGGCAGGCGGTCGTGCCATGCGGTCGGGCGCGCGGCCGGCGAGAACAGGATCGTGAACTGCTCGAACGGGATCAGCCGGGCGACGGTGCGGGCCAGCACCTGGCCCCAGCTCGGCGGACGGCCCTGTTCGTCGACCACGCGGGTGTTGGTCACCAGCTTGCCGAGGGTGACGCCGAACATGCCTTCCATCGGCACGTAGTAGACCAGCAGCACCAGCGCGGTCATGGCCAGGTCGCGCAAGGGGTCGGGCTGTTTGAGCGTTTCGATCACGCCCGGGTCGATCGCCGAGTAGACGCTGAGCCCGCAGAAGATCAGCGCCACGCAGGCGGTGCTGTCGATGAAGTAGTTGACCAGGCGCTGGATGCGCCCGGCCACGACCAGTTGCGCGGCGCGTTCGGCGCGGATCTGCGCCTGCGGCGCGGTGTAGGGATCGTGCGGTTCGTTCATGGCTGCGCTCGTTGGATCACAGGGTTCGCGTCTGGCCGCCGTCGACGTCGATGATCGCGCCCTGCATGTAGCTGGCCGCGTCCGAGGCCAGGAAGGCGACCACGCGCGCGACTTCCTCGGGCGCGCCGAAGCGGGCGATGCCGAGTTTTGCAGCCAGTTCCGCGGCGGCTTGGTCCGGTTCGATGCCGCGTTCGCGCGCGAGCGCGTCGACCCGCGCCCGGTTGCGTTCGGTGGCGATGGCGCTGGGGTTGACCGCGTTGACCCGCACGCCGTCGCGCACGCCGCGGTCGGCCAGCGATTTGGTGAGGTTCAGCAGCGCGGCGTTGACCGCGCCGCCGATGGCGAATTCGGCGCTGCCGGTGCGCCCGCCGATGCCGGCGATATTGACGATGGCGCCGCCGCTCTCGGCCAGGGCCGGCCACGCCGCGCGGCACAGCCGCACCGCGCCGAAGAACTTCAGCGCGAAGCCGGCGTCCCAATCGGCATCGGCGAAGGCGAGGAAATCGCCGCGCGGGGTCGCGCCGGCGTTGTTGACCAGCACGTCGAGGCGGCCGAAGCGCTTGTGCGCGGCCGCGACCGCGCGCGCGGCGGCGTCGGGCTCGGACAGGTCGGCCGGCAACGCCAGCGCCGGGCCCGGCAGTTGCGCGGCCAGCGCGGCCAGGGCCTCGCCCGAACGCGCCACCAGCGCCACCGCGCAGCCCGCCGCCGACAGCTCGCGCGCGACCGCCGCGCCGATGCCGCGGCTGGCGCCGCTGACCAAGGCGACGCGCTGGCTCACCCCTTCACCGCCGGATTGAGCGAATACGTGCCGTAGATCGAGGCCTGCGCGAGCACGTGCCCGTGCATCGCATTGAACACGTCGCCGGCGCCGAAGCGCGGCGCCAGCGGCAGGCGCTCGACGTCGAGGGCGTACAGGCGGAAGAAATAACGGTGCAGGCGCAAATCGTTGGGCGGCGGGAACGGGCCGTCGTAGCCGTACCAGTCGCCGGCCATGGCCGGATCGGACGCGAACCAGCCGGTGTAGTCGTTCAGGCCCTGGCGCGCGCCGCGCGGGCCGGCCGGATCGCGCTTGCCGTGCGCGACCACACCGTCGCTGCAGCTGCCGGCGGCGATCTCGCGCACGTCGGCGGGGATGTCGGCCATGACCCAGTGGATGAAGTCGCCGCGCACCTGGTGTTCGGGAATGCGCACGTCGGCGCGGCCGACCATCTCGGCCACGGTCGGCACGTCCGGGTCGATGCAGATCAGCGCGAACGAGCGCGTACCGGCGGGCACGTCGTCCCAGGCCAGGTGCGGATTGCGGTTGGCGGCGAAGCCGAAGCCGTCGGCGGTGGCCTGGCCGGCGGCGAATTCGGCCGCCAGGCGCTGGCGATGCTGGAAGCTGTTGCTGCGGATCTGCATGGCGAACTCCTGGGGCGAGTCGGGTTCTCGTCGCACCTCGCGCGGCGGGCGGAACCACGCGCGGGTGCCGGTGCTGGCGGAAACGATGCTTTCTTCGAAACGCTGCCGCACGGCGGCGATGGTCGCTCGAAACGGCTCACGCCGGCGACGGTGCGGCGCCGCCGCGCGGACGCAACGGCCCATGATCGCACCGGCGCATGACGGCGACCGCGACCGCCGCCGCGCATCGGCGGCGGCGCGCGCCTCAGCGCTCGGGATAACCGAGCCGGCGCGCGACCGGGGCGAGCGCGGCGAAGGCCTCGCCCAGCGCGCCCTGGTACTCGCGCCAGCGGCCGTCGGCCATGCGCGGACGCAGGCGGATTCCGGCGGGCAGCTGCAGGTTCACGCGCAGGGTATCGGCGAGCAACTGGGCGATCGCGGCCGGGTCTTCGCCGGTCTCGTCCAGGCGCACCAGCCGGTGCGGGAACAGGTCGCCCTCGTGCAGCTCGGCGACCTGCTCCAGGCTCTGCGCCAGCCAGCGCGCGGCATCGTCCGGCGCGCTCAGCGCGTACGGCGTCGGGCTGCCGTAGGCGAGCCAATCCAGCAGCATGTCGCGCGGGTCGCGGATCGGGATCAGCAGGAACGCCTCGGGCAGGTACGGACGCAGCGCGCGCAGCAGGGCGTTGTCCCACCACAGCAGCCAGTCGAACACCGGGCCTTCGGCGGCGCCGCGCGCGGGCAGCGCGGCGCGGTAGAGCTTGACCAGGAACGCCGGATCGAGGCTGCCGCCGAGCAGTTCCTCGACCGTGCCGTAGCGCTGCATCGGGTCGGTCGGCGGCTGCGCGCCGAAACGGTCGACCAGCAGCGGCGCGCCGGCGGCGTTGAGCACGTTGGCGATGCGCTCCACCCGCGAACCCGGCGCGCCCCACAGCATCAGGATGCCGCGGCCGTTCTCGGGAATCGGCGCCAGCGCCGGCCAATCCGAGCCGCCGCGGCGGCTGATCGGATTCAGCGGCAGGCGCTGGTCGGCGGCTTCGGCGTGCAGTTCGGCCCAGGTCGCGGCCGCGGCCTCGGGCTGGCCGGCCACGTCGAGGGTCTGGCCGAGCAGCTGGCGCAGCTCGCGCTTCACCGCCGGGTCCGCGGCCATGCCGATCAGGCGCTCGATGCGCTCGGCGGCGGCGTCGGGATCGCGCTCGGTCAGGCCGTGGACGATGCGCATCTCGGCGTTGGT
Organism: Lysobacter enzymogenes; assembly: GCF_023617245.1. NCBI lineage: Bacteria > Pseudomonadati > Pseudomonadota > Gammaproteobacteria > Lysobacterales > Lysobacteraceae > Lysobacter > Lysobacter enzymogenes. Next base: position 202,206 of record NZ_CP067396.1, on the reverse strand, counting down.
GTCGCCCGGGCTCAGCTCGACGATGCGCTGGGCGATGGCCTCGGCCTGCTCGTGCTCGCCGCGGTGGTCGTGCACGGCGGCGCGCGCTTCCAGCGCGGCCAGGTGCTCGGGCATGGCCTCGCGCCAGCGTTCGATCACCGCCAACGCCGAATCGTCGGCGAACGGCTCCAGCGCCAGCCGCGCGCGCCACAGGTGCGGCGCCTGCGCGTGCGCGGCCAATGCGGTCTCCAGCGCTTCGCGCGCGGCGTCGAAGGCGCCGGCGCGGCGCCAGGCTTCCATGCTGGCGTCGAGCGTGCGCGGATCGTCGGGGTGTTCGGCGAACAGCGCCTGGGCGAGCTGCAGCGCGCGCTCGTTGCGGCCGGCGTCGAGTTCGAGTTCGGCGGCCCAGCGGCGCACGCCGAAATCGGCGCCGTCGCGGTCGGCCAGCGGCGCGATGCGCTCGGCCGCTTCCTGGAAGCGCGACTGGCGGCGCAGCAGGTCGGCGATCAGCAACTGCAGCGTGGGCTGGGCGGGATTGAGCTCGTCCAGGCGCGCGAAGCACTGTTCGGCGAACGCGAGATGATCCTTGGCCAGGTAGGCGAACCCCAGCGCGTGCAGCACCTGCGGATCGTCCGGCGCGACCGCGGCGGCCTGGCTGAGCACGGCCAGGGCGCGCTCGGCGTCGCCGCGGCGCAGCGCCAGCATGCCGACCACCGCGCCCACGCGCGGATGCTCCGGGGCGATGCGCGCGGCGGTGCGGCCCAGGCGCTCGGCCTCGTCGAGGTCGCCGCGCAGCAGCGCCAGCTGCGCCTTGACGATGTAGGCGGGGAACTGGTTCGGGTCCAGGCCGATCGCCCGGGCCAGGGCGGCCTGGGCCTCGTCGAGCTGGCGGCCGTCGAGCAGCGCGCCGGCGCGCTCCAGGTGCAGCTGCGCTTCCTCCGGCGCCAGGCCGATGGCGCGGTCGAGCGCGGCCACCGCGGCGTCGCGCTCGCCGCCCAGGCGCAGCGCGGCGGCGTGCAGGCGGTGCGCGGTGGCGTCGTTGGGGTGCTCGCCGGCGAGCTGTTCGGCGGCGGCGATCGCCTCCGCCGCCGCGCCGCGGCGCAGGGCGTCGAGGATGGATTCGTACATGTGACCTGATTCGCGCTGGATAAGTGAGGTGGGGATTGTAGGCGCGCGGGCCGGGTTGCGCGGCTTTGCCGAGTCCGGCGGCGGCGGGCGGGCGCGGACTGGATCGTGGGGCCGGCGCGGCGCGGGCGGGCGACGCGGGCGCGCGCTCGAATTCGGCTCAGGCACGGCAGGGCGCGGCGCCATGGGCGACGGGCGCCGGCGGGCGGGGGGCGCGGTCGCGGCTTGCGCCGCTCCTACAGGGGCTCCGGGCGGCTTCGTTTGCGGCTGCGGGAGCGGCGACCGCGGCGGACGCCGCCACGACCGCGCTCAGCCCGCCGCCAGCGCCGCCAGCCGGTCGGCGATCCAGCGCTCGGCGAAGCCGTCCAGGCGCGCGTTCTCCAGGAACCCGCAATGGCCGCCCCACGGCGCCACTTCCAGGCGCGAATGCGGCGGCAATTGCAGTTCGCCGAACGCGTCCAGCGGAATCACCGGATCGTCGGCGGCCATCAGGATGCTGGCCGGCACCTGCAGCCGCGCCAGCCGCGGTCCGGCGATGGAATAGCCTTCGAAATAGCGGTCCAGGGTGCCGAAATCGGTGTGCCGCTCGACCATCCACTGGGTCAGCGGACGCATGCGCAGGCCCAGGGTGCGGTCGTCGAAGTCGTGCACGGACGGGAACAGGTCGCGCTTGCGCGCCAGCGAATCGCGCCACTTGCGCTCGAAGTACCACAGGTACATCGGCAGGCCGGTTTCCATCGAATCCATGGTCCGCGCCGGGTCCAGCACCGGGCACACCGCGACCGCGTGCGCCAGCGGCAGGCCGATCTCGCTGGCGCGCAGCGCCAGGCGCAAGGCGAAGTTGCCGCCGAGCGAGTAGCCGGCCACCGACAGCGGCCGCAGCGGGAAGCGCCGCGCCACTTCCTGCGCGGCCTGCACCACTTCCTCGAGCCGGTTGGAGTGGAACAGGCCTTCGTTGAGGTGGTGGGTGTCGCCGTGGTCGCGGAAGTTGAGCCGGAACACCTCGAAGCCGCGACCGAGCAACTGCGCCGCGGTCAGGCGCATGTAGTTGGACTCGGCGCTGCCTTCCCAGCCGTGCAGCAGCAGCACCAGCCCGTGCGGGCGCACGCCCGGCACCGCGCTGTGCAAGCCCTGCAGGCGCACGCCGCCGGCGGTTTCCAGCAGGTGGATCTCGGTGCGCGCGCCGGCCGCGGCCAGGCGTTGTTCGGCGGTGCGCCGGCGCAGCGGGCTGGAGCCGAGCACCGACTGCACATGGGCGTTGCGCAGCCAGCGCGGGGGCGCGTAGTCGGCGGCGGTCAGCATCGCCGCCTCAGCTCGCCATCGCCTCGACGATGCGCTGCCGCGCCAGTTCGGCGATGCGGCGGCGGCCGTCGGCTTCGCCCGGGCCGATCGGGGCGAGGAAATGCACTTCCGCCAGCCGCCCTGGCTCGCCGAGCAGGCGCAGGAAGTTGGCGAAGAAGCTCTCGCGGCCCTGGAACGCGACCACGGCCTGGGCGTCGCCGCGCTCGCCGTAGCGCAGCGCCACCGGCTGCACCGGCACGCCGGCCTCGACCGCGGCCATGAAGATGCGCGCGTGGAACGGGCCGATCTCGCGCCCGCCGCGGGTGCCGCCTTCGGGGAACACGCCGACCGAACGGCCCGCGCGCAGGCGCGCGAGCATCTCGTGCAGCACGCCGCCGAGCGACTCGGTGCTGCCGCGCGAATGGAAGATGGTGTGGCCGCGCGCGGCCAGCCAGCCGACCACCGGCCAACCGGCGATCTCGCGCTTGGCGACGAAGCCCATCATGCGCTGGCTGTGCAGGATCTCGATGTCGACCCAGCTGACGTGGTTGGCGACGAACAGCGCCGCGCCCGGCAGCGGCGTGCCGATCCGGCGCAGGCGGAAGCCGAACACGCGCATCAGCCCGGCCGACCAGGCCCGGATCACGCGGTGTTCCAGCGGGACGTCGCCCCAGGGGATGCGGGCGGTCGGCAGGGTGATCAGCAGCAGCACCAGCGGCAGGTGGACGAACACGTGCCACAGCAGCAAGGGCGTACGGACCAGGTAACGCAGCGCACGCGCGGCCGACGCCCCGGTGGGCGCGACCGCGCCGGCGTGGGGAGGCGGCGCATTCATTGCGTGCACGATACCGAAGCGCCGCCGCAGCGGCCAGCGTCATTTGGCGGAACGCCGCGTCCGGCGAAGCCGGGCGCGGCGGCGTTGAAATTTCGACCGGATCGAGGTGGGAAGGCCTTCAGGCCCGATGCTCTGATTTCAGATCGCAGCGACCTGAGCGGAAAGCGTCGGGCCTGAAGGCCCTCCCACGGGAGCGAAGCCGCGGCGGACCTGAAGGCCCGCCCACAGCAGTTCAGCCGTTCGACCCAGCGGGCCCCGCCTGCGCGGGGCCCGGGCGACGTTCAGTTCGCCTCGACCGCGGGCCGCGCCGCGGCGCCGGCGCCGCCGGACTCGCGCTGGCCGACCTTATGCCCGACCTTGGCGAAGAACAGGATGTACAGGTAGCACGGCACCATCAGCGCCAGGAACACCGCCTGGAAGTCGAAGTGCTGCTTCAGCACCGCGTACAGCTGCGGCACCACCGCGCCGCCGGCGATGCCCATGACCATGATCGCCGAGCCGGTCTCGGTGTGGCGGCCCAGGCCGCGGATGCCGAGCGGGAAGATCGCCGGCCACATCATCGCGTTGGCGAAGCCCAGCGCGGCCACGAACAGCACCGACACATAGCCGTGGGTGGCGAACGCGCCGATGCTCAACAGCACGCCCAGCACCGCCGACCACGACAGGTAGCGCTCCTGCGAGATGAAGCGCGGGATCACGATCAGGCCGACGATGTAGCCGAGCAACATGCCGCCAAGGGTGAAGGAGGTGAAGAACTTGGTCTTGTCCAGCGGCAGGCCGAAGCTGTGGCCGTAGGTGCCGATGGCGTCGCCGGCCATCACCTCCACGCCGACGTAGACGAAGATGCACAGCGCGCCGAGCCACAGGTGCGGATAGCCGAACAGGCCGCGGCCGGCGCCGCCGTTGTCGGCGCCGCTCTTGTTGACCTCTTCGCCGCGCAGTTCCGGCAGCGGCGAGAACAGCACGCCGACCGCGAGCACGGCGAGCACGCCGGCCATCAGCAGATACGGGCCGTGGATGCTGGACGCGAACTGGTTCAACAGCTGCTCCTTGGTCGCCGGATCGGCGCCCTTGACCTGCTCGGCGAGGTCGCCCATGCCGTGCAGCACCAGGGTGCCGAGCACGATCGGCGCGAGGATGCCGGCGATCTTGTTGCAGATGCCCATCACCGCGATGCGCTGCGCCGCGCCCTCGATCGGGCCGAGGATGCTGATGTAGGGATTGACCGCGGTCTGCAGCACCGCCAGGCCCGCGCCGATCACGAACAGGCCGCCGAGCGCGCCGGGGTACCAGCGCTGGGTGGTGAACTCGCCGAACACCGCCGCGCCGATCGCCATCACCAGCAGGCCCAGGGCCATGCCGCGCTTCATCCCGGTGAAGCGCAGGATCGACGAGGCCGGCAGGGCCAGGAAGAAGTACGACAAGTAGAAGGCCATCGGCACCAGGAAGGCGCCGACCTCGTCCAGGTCGAAGGCGAGCTGGGCGAAACCGATCAGCGGGCCGTTGAGCCAGGTGACGAAGCCGAATACGAAGAACAACGCGCCGATGATCCCGATCGACATGAGATAGCGCGGCGGCGCGCTGGCGTTTGCAACCGACATGAGACTCCCCTCCCAGGGCAGGCGGGAGACGCCCGCCGCGTGCGCCTTGCTCCGGTTGACCGGCACGACAAGCGTTGGCCCAACGTTGTCACAAGTGCACGCGTCCTGCCAACCGGGACCGCCCGATTCGGCCGAAACCCGCGCCAGAACGTGATCTCCGGCGCGCGCCGGCATGTTGCGGCGCATCAATAAAAGCGCGGTCGCAGGCACGGTTTGCGCCCGTGCATGACGGTTTTGCGGAGTCTTGTTGACAACGTTGTCAAAGCGGGTGCAGTCTCGGCGCCGCCAAGGGGAACGCTCAAGGGCAGCCGTGGAGGGCGCATGCAGTGGGACGGGTCGTCGGAAACCGGGCAATCGCAGCCGCAGCGGCCGCAACACGGGCGCTCGCGCCGCATGAACGGCCGCAGCGACGCCGCGCGGACGCGGGTGCGCGCATGAGCGCGGCGCCGCGACTGAGCCCGGCCGCTTCGGCCGAGGCCGGCAGCTTCATCGCCGCCGACGTCGGCGGCACCCACACCCGGGTCGGGCTGGTGCGTCCGGGCCAGGGCGGCGACACCGTCGCCGTGCTCGCCCACCGCAAGTACGTGTGCGCCGACTACCCGAGCCTGGCGCCGATCCTCAGCGCGTTCCTGGCCGAATTCACCGCCGGCAACGGCATCGGCGTCGAGCGCGTGGTGATCGCCTGCGCCGGTGTGGTGCTGGAAGACCGCGTGGTCAATTCCAACCTGCCGTGGCCGATCTCGCTGTCGGAACTGCGCGCCGAGCTGGGCTTGCGCGAAGTGCTGTTCATCAACGATTTCCAGGCCAACGCCAACGCCGCCCAGTGCATGGCGCCGGACGATTCGACCCTGCTCACCCCGGGCGTGCGCGATGCCGCGCCCGGCCCGGTGCTGGTGATCGGCCCGGGCACCGGCCTGGGCGCGGCGATCCGCATTCCCCACGGCCGCGGCACCGTGGTGCTGCCGACCGAAGCCGGCCACACCGCCTTCGCGCCGGGCAACGCGCGCGAGGTCGAGATGCTGCGGCTGGTCCAGCAACGCGGCCACGACTACGTCAAGACCGAACATTTCGTCTCCGGCCCCGGGCTGGTGAACCTGTACGACTCGCTGTGCACGCTGGCCGAGGTCGAGCCGGCGCTGCGCGCGCCGGCGGCGATCACCGAAGCCGCGCGCCGCGGCGACGCGATCGCGCGCGAAGCGGTGCTGACCTTCTGCGCCCTGCTCGGCAGCGTGATCGGCGACCTGGTGGTCATCAGCGGCGCCAAGTCGGTGTTCATCGCCGGCGGCATCCTGCCGCAGCTCAAGGACTTCGTGCCCGACAGCCCGTTCCACGCGCGCATGCTCGACAAGGGCGTGATGCGGCCGGTGCTGGAGACCGTGCCGGTGCGGCTGATCGAGAACGAGCGCCTGGGCGTGATCGGCGCGGCCAGCTGGTACCTGGAACACGCCCGCGACGCCCACGGCGACGCGGCCCGTCCCATCGCGTAACCGCACCACCGTCGCGCGGCGCGCACGCGCCGCGCGGCGCAGGCAGCACCCGCTCCAGGCGCAAGGCCGCCGCAGGCTCGCGGCCCCCGGCACCGAAGGCGGCAATACCGCAGCACGGCTCACCGCAGCACCGGCACCGGTCCACGGGCGGCATCGCCGCGACCGGCCGCAGCAGCACCGCACCGACCACCGCACGCACAAAGACAACCGGACTCGACGACGAACCGGCCACCGGACGATCGCCGAGCCATCACCGCCCGAGGGAGGAACAGTAATGAAAGCGCGCAAGACCCTTTTGTCCGCCAGCATCGTCGTGGCACTGAGCATGGCTTCGGCCGCGGCGATGGCCCAGGACGCACCGGCCGCGTCGCAGGCCAAGGACCTCGACGCGGTCGTGGTCACCGGCATCCGCGCCAGCCTGGAGAAGTCGCTCGACACCAAGCGGGCCAACGTCACCGTGTCGGAGGCGATCACCGCCGAGGACATCGGCAAGTTCGCCAACACCAACGTCGCCGAAGCCATGTCGCAGATTCCCGGCGTGGTCCTGGACCGCCGCTTCGGCCAGGGCGAACGCGTCAGCATCGACGGCACCGACCCCAGCCTCAACCTCAGCTTCCTCGACGGCCACCCGGTGGCGCAGTCGATCTGGCTGTACGGCGAGCAGCCCAACCGCGGCTTCGACTACACCCTGCTGGCGCCGGAAATCCTCGGCCGGCTGGAAGTCATCAAGTCCTCCGAAGCGCGCCTGACCGAGGGCAGCCTCGGCGGCACCGTGCTGATGCACACGCGCAAGCCGCTGGACATGGACGCCAACTCCATCGCCGGCTCGCTGAGCTTCAACTACAACGACCAGGGCGGCGACACCCGTCCCAGCGGCTCGTTCATGTACAGCTGGAAGAACCCCGAAGAGACCTTCGGCGTCAACTTCGCCGCGCAGCACTACGAAGAAACCGTCGACCGCCAGGGCGTGGAAGTGTTCGGCTACCAGAAGGCCAGCGCGTTCCCGAACCAGACCGGCGCGGCCGCGGGCATCGACGTGCCCAACTTCGTCAACGCCGCCTGGTTCCAGCAGACGCGCGAGCGCAACAGCGCCAACCTCAACCTGCAGTTCAAGCCGAGCGAGGAGCTGGAGTTCAACCTCAGCGGCTTGTTCATCCGCGAGAGCTTCGACAACTACAACCAGTCGTTCTACAACTTCCTGACCCAGCGTCCCGGCGCGGTCGACCGGCTGAGCACCAGCGGCAACGTCGCCACCGGCGGCCACAGCAACGCCAACCCGGTGTTCTACGACAACAACGTGCGCGCGTCCGAGCCCGAGACCAAAGGCATCGACCTGACCGGCAAGTACCAGACCGACACCTGGGGCGTGTCGGGCCAGGTCGGCCACAGCAAGTCGGAGAACTCGCTGGAGCAGTGGTTCATCGAACCGGTCTACACCGGCGGCTACAGCTTCGACCTCAAGCGCGGCCTGACCTTCGACAACCCGGCCGCCGCCAGCAATCCGGCCAACTGGGCCGGCGACGGCTTCATGGGCAACTACGGCGTCATCGACACCGAGACCAAGGACACCTACGGCCAGGTCGATTTCAACGTCCGCTTCGACAGCGTGCTCAACAACCTCAGCTTCGGCGCGCGCCGCGGCAAGCACGAGGAAGACTATCGCCAGAACGTCTACGTCGGCCTGCCGGTCGCGGACCTGGTCACCGTCGGCACGATCAACCCGGTCAGCCTGCGCGACCTCAATCCCGGTTCGGGCCGCCATGTGCAAGTCGGCCGCCAGAACGTGATCGACTACGTCAACCGCTACCGCGGCGCGCTGACGCCGGACCCGGCCAGCTTCCTCAACAACACCTTCAACATCGAGCAGACCAACACCGCCGCCTACGTCCAGGCCGACTTCGCCAGCGGCGGCTTCCGCGGCAACATCGGCGTGCGCTACGTCGAGTCCAAGACCGACGGCGAGGGCTTCGCCTACGGCGGCACCCCGACCCTGACCGACCTCGACTCCAAGCGCGTGCGCAGCTCGAAGAAGGAAGACTTCGTGCTGCCGTCGTTGAACGTGGTCTACGACACCGGCGCCGACGTGCTGCTGCGCTTCGGCGCGGCCAAGGTCGTGGCCTGGGCGCCGTACAACCAGCTGGTGGGCAACACCTTCCTCAACGACAGCACCTTCACCGGCAGCGGCGGCAGCGCCGACCTCGACGCGTACGAGTCGACCAACTACAGCCTGTCGGCCGAGTGGTACTTCGCCGAGCAGTCGGTGCTGGCGGCGTCGGTGTTCTACAAGGACATCGACAACTACATCACCAGCGAAGGCCGGATCGAGCGCCAGTTCAACTCCAACGCGACCACCGCGCCGGCGTTCTACCAGTCGCGCATCGTCGGCACCAACGGCTGCACCGCCGACGGCTTCTGCGACTACAGCATCATCCGCCCGCTCAACGCCGGCAAGGGCAAGGTCAAGGGCTTCACCGTCAGCTACCAGCAGCCGTTCGGCGACACCGGCTTCGGCCTGACCGCGAACTACACCTACGCCGACGGCGAAGGCGCCAACGGCACCGACCTGCCGTACCAGTCGCGCGATGCGGTGGCGATCAGCCCGTACTACGAGCGCGGTCCGTTCTCCGCCCGGGTCAGCTACAACTGGCGCAGCGACTACCTGGCCGGCGGCTACGTGGCCGGCGCGCCGCCGGCGAGCGTGGACGACTACGCCGAGCTCGGCGCGAGCGTGGCCTGGAACATCGACGACCGCCTGACGGTCGCGCTGGAAGGCATGAACCTGCTCGACTCGGAGTACAAGCAGTACCTCGGCCGCGAAGAACTGGTCGCCCAGAGCTTCCACACCGGGCGCCGCTTCATGGCGTCGTTCCGCTTCAAGTTCTGATCGGCCGGCAAGGCGATCGATCGCTCGACCCGACAAGCCCGGCATTCGCGTGCCGGGCTTGTCGTTTTTTTGGCGTCGCCGAAACCTCGCCGTTCGCGTGGCCCATCGCGCGAACGCGCAAACACACAACCCCGGTCGGCGCGCCTGCGGCATGGTGTGCGGCCGAACGCCTCGCTCCGGAGTCCGTCCACGATGAAGCCCCGCTCCCTCGTCGCCCCGCCCGTCCGCACCGCTTTCGTCCACGCCGGCCTTGCCTGCGCCCTGGTGCTGGCGACGACCGCCTGCGAGCGCAAGCCCGCCGGCGAACCCGCCGCCGCGACGCAAGCCGCGCCCGCGGCGCCGGCCGCGCAACCGCGCGCCGCCCATCCCAGTGCCGCCCATCCCAGTGCGATCCTGCCGCGCCCGGCCAAGTTCGTGCCGGGCCAGGGCGCGTTCGCGTTCGGCCCGCAGACCGCTGTCGCGGTCGCCGCCGACCAGCCCGGCGCGCGCCGCGTCGGCGAGTTCTTCGCCCAGCGCGTGCTGGCCGTGCGCGGCTTCGCGCCGAAGCTGCAAGACCGCGGCGGCGACGCCAAGGGCGCGGTCGAACTGGCGCTGGACCCGAAGCTGCCGATCGGCGAGGAAGCCTATGTGCTCGACATCGGCCAGGACGGCGCCAAGATCAGCGCGCGCAGCGAGGCCGGCCTGTTCTACGGCGCGGTGAGCCTGTGGCAGCTGGCCAGCGCCGACGGCGCCCAGGGCGCGACCGCGATCGCCGCGCAGCGCATCGAGGACGCGCCGGCGTATCGCTGGCGCGGGCTGATGCTCGATGTCGCGCGTCATTTCCGCAGCGTCGAAGAGGTCAAGGCGGTGCTCGACCAGATGGCGCTGCTGAAGCTCAACACTTTCCACTGGCACCTCACCGACGACCAGGGCTGGCGCATCGAGATCAAGAAGTACCCGCGCCTGACCGAGGTCGGCGGCTGCCGCGTGCGCGCCGGCGCCAACGGCCGCGACGCGCAGGGCAAGACCGTGCGGTACTGCGGTTTCTACACCCAGGAACAGATCCGCGACGTGGTCGCCTACGCCGCCGCGCGCCACATCAACGTGGTGCCGGAAATCGAAATGCCCGGCCATGCGCAGGCGGCCATCGCCGCCTACCCGGCGCTCGGCGTCGGCGACGTGCTCAAGCAGGCGCCGGCGGTATCGTCGGACTGGGGCGTGCACACCTATCTGTTCAATCCGCAGGACGAGACTTTCGTATTCCTGAGCGATGTCCTCGACGAAGTGGTCGCGCTGTTCCCGTCGAAGTACATCCACATCGGCGGCGACGAGGCGGCCAAGGACCAGTGGCAGCTCTCGCCGACGGTGCGCGCCAAGATCAAGTCGCTGGGGCTGAAGGACGAAGCGGCGCTGCAGAGCTGGTTCGTCGGCCGCATCGGCGCGCACCTGCAGACGCGCGGCCGCGTGCTGGTCGGCTGGGACGAGATCCTGGAAGGCGGCACGCTGCCGGCCAGCGCCACGGTGATGTCCTGGCGCGGCGACGCCGGCGCGCTGGAGGCCACACGCAAGGGCCACGACGTGATCCTCGCGCCCGATCGCAAGCTGTACCTGGACTACGCCCAGAGCGATCGCGACGACGAACCCAGCGGCCGCTTCCCGGTCGCCGGCCTGCGCGCGTTCTACGAATTCCCGATGACCCCGCCCGGCATGGACGCGCAACAGGCCGCGCACGTGATCGGCGCGCAGGGCAATCTGTGGACCGAGCACAAGCGCAGCTTCGAACAGGTGCAGCGGGCGCTGCACCCGCGCCTGGACGCGCTGGCCGAGGTGGTGTGGTCGCCGGCGCAGGGCCGCGACTGGAACGACTTCCAGCGCCGGCTGGTGTCGCAACTGGAGCGCTACAAGGCGCTCAAGGTCGGTTTCAGCGACGCCGCCTATGCGGTGGACTTCAAGGCCGAGCCCGGCGCCGGCGGCGCGCAGGTGACGCTGTCCACCCAGACCGGCTTCGGCGAGATCCGCTACCGCACCGACGGCGGCGAACCCGACGCGTCCTCGCCGGTGTATTCGCAGCCGCTGCAGGCGGCGCTGCCGCTGGACCTGGTCGCCACCGCGTTCTTCGACGGCCATGCGCTGTCCGCGCCGCGGCGCTTGCAGGCCAAGACCGCGGCCGACCTCAGCGAACGCGGCAGCGCCCGGCTCAAGGCGTGCCGCGAGGGCTACAACCTGCGCCTGGAGGACGATGCAACGCGCGACGGCCGCGTGGGCGACGACGGCGACGGCGCGCGCGCGGCGCTGACGGCGAACCTGATCGACCCGTGCTGGATCTACCCCGGCGCCAAGCTCGACGGCGTGGCCACGCTGCGCGCCACGGTCGGGCAGGTGCCCTACAACTTCCAGCTGTGGCACGACACCGATCAGATCGTCACCCGCAAGGCGCAACCCGATGCGGCGCTGGAAGTGCGCCTGAACGACTGCAAGAGCGCGCCGATCGCGCGCCTGCCGCTGCAGCCGGCCCTCGCCAGCGACGGCCTGACCGTGCTGGAGGCGCCGCTGCCGAAGCTGTCCGGCAGCCACGACCTGTGCTTCGTGTTCGCCAGCGGCAAGCACGATCCGCTGTGGGCGCTGGATCGGGTGAGCCTGCGCCCCGCGCCGTGATATCGCGCGGCGCCGCCGCGCTGCATAGCGGTGCTGGGGGACGTCCGTACGCGGCCGTCCCCTGCGCCGGCGTATGTGTCACGGACGTGTCGTCAGTGGCAGTTACGCGTTTCAGACGCACGCTGCCATGCGCTTCGCCACATCCGGGAAAGAAAATTATGTGCCGATGTTCATGGAAACGTGCATTGAGCGGTTAGCATGTAGCCGCCCAAAGGGGGGATTCACGTTCATGTTCATCCGCAATCTGCTGCTGGCTTCGGCACTCGCCGCGGCCCTGGCCTCCGGCGCGGCCGGCGCGCAAAGCCTGCCCAAGCCCAACGAGTTCTATTTCGACGCCGACGCGCAGACCGCGCGGCCGGTGATCGCGGTGCGCGAAACCGGCGAGGCGGCGATGGACCGGCTGGCCAAGATCCTCGAACGCAAGCCGCGCGCGCCGGCCGAGGCCGCGCAATTGGCGCACTTGGCGATGGAGGCCGGGCGCACCGAGTTGGGTCGCCAGCTGTACGGCCGCGCCCTGCACGAGATCGACAGCGGCAGCGCGCAATGGCGCGCGATCCACTGGAACTACGCCTGGGACCTCTACCACGCCGGCGCCGGCGAAGACGCGCTGAAGATCTTCGTGACCCTGCACAACGCGCGCGGCGTCAGCGCGAGCTGGATGCCGCCGACCTACGCCGTCGTGCTGTGGTCGCTGGGCCGCAAGGACGAAGCGCTGCAGTGGTACGCCGCGGCGGTGCGCACCGAGCCGGACCAGTGGCGCAACGCCTCGCGCTACGCCGAGCTGCTGCCGAACTGGCGCGAGTCCGATCGCGCGACCCTGGTCGAAGTGCAGAAGGCCTGGGCGGCCAATCCGCCGGCCTGGCCCTGAGCGCGCGCTAAGCGCGTGAGTCCGGCTCCGCACGCGGCGCCGGGCGCGACCCGGCCGCAGGCGCGCATCGCGCCGTTCATCGAGTTCGCGAGCCGGGCCGACCCGCCCGTAGCGGGCCCGCGCGCACCCGCATCACAACGCGCGCGCGATACCCATCGCAACCGCTCCGACCGTTCGTCGCCACGCTTCCCGTTCACTCCCGTACACGGCTACAGTTCGGCCGTTCGCGGCCGAGCCCGCTGCCGGGTCCGGTCTGTCGCTGCGCATGCAGCCGAGGATCGGATGTCGAAGTCGGCTCTCAGCGTCCTGGTGGTCGAAGATCACGGCTTCCAGCGCCGCATGGCCCTGCGCCTGCTGGGCGAACTGGGCATCGCGCCGGTGCTGGAAGCCGCCGACGGCGCCAGCGCGCTGCGCATCCTGCGCGAACGCGAGGCGCGGTCCGGTCCCCACCCCATCGATCTGGTCCTGGTCGATCTGGACATGCCCGGCATGGACGGCATCGAATTCATCGACCACCTCGCCCACGAGCAACTGGCGCGCGCGGTGCTGGTGGTCAGCGCGCTCGACCCGGCGCTGCTGCACACCGTGCAGACCATGGCCCGGGTCAGCGGGTTGCGCGTGCTGGAGGCGGTGGCCAAGCCGCTGACCAAAGCCAAACTTTCGAATGCCCTGACCGCCCTGCGCCAAACCAAGGCCTGCGAAGAACCCCCCGCTCCCCTCGAAATCACCGAAGCGCAAGCCCGCGAAGCCCTGGAATCGGGCGCCATCGAACCCTGGTTCCAGTTGCAGGTGGAACTGGGCAACGGCCGCGCCGTCGGCGTGGAAGCGTTGGCGCGCTGGCGCCGCGACGACGGCCGGGTGATCCTGCCGCAGTATTTCGTGCCGCTGCTGGACGCCCAGGACCTGCTCGACGAACTCACCCAACGCATGCTCGCCCAGGCCTGCCGCTACAAGCGCGGCTGGGACCGCGAGGGCCTGCGCCTGAGGCTGTCGGTCAACGTCTCCGCATCCGCGCTCGACGACGCCGGCGCCGCCGACCGCTACCAGCGCATCGTGCGCGAGGCCGGCGTGGCCGCGGGCGAGGTCGTGCTGGAGCTGACCGAAAGCTCGCTGATGGCCGACGCCGCGCGCGGCCTGGCGGTTTTGGCGCGGCTGCGGCTGAAGGGCTTCGGCTTGTCGATCGACGACTTCGGCACCGGCTGGTCGTCGCTGTCGCAACTCTCGCAGGTGCCGTTCACCGAGCTGAAGATCGATCAGGAATTCGTCGCCGGCGCCAGCCACCAGCCGCGCAAGCGCGCGGTGGTCGAGGCCAGCCTGGACCTGGCGCGCAAGCTCGGCCTGGGCGTGGTGGCCGAAGGCGTGGAGACGGTCGAGGACTGGCAGATGCTGGCCGAACTGGGCTGCGCGACCGCGCAGGGGCGGCTGATCGGCGACGCCGTGCCCGGCCCCGAATTGCGCGCCGCGCTCGGCCGCTGGCGCCGGCCGGAGCACTGAGCGCGGCATGTTCGCCTGGCTCGACCGCATCAGCATCCGCCGCCAGCTGTGGGGCCTGTTCGCGCTGTTCCTCGCCGCCGGCTCCAGCGTGCTGCTGCTCGACGAGTTCGAACAGCACCGCGGCCGCGCCGCGCTGCAGACCCTGCAGGACGACTCGCTGAGCGGGCTGCGCCTGATCAAGACCATCTCCGACGCCTACGGCCTGGACGTGGTCGACACCACCTTCCGGGTGCGCAACGACCTGGTCGGCTGGGACGAGGGCGTGGGCCGGGTCGACCGCGCCCGCGCCCGCATCGATGCGGCCTGGCGCAGGCTCGACGCGCTGCCGCATTCGCCGCAGGAACAGCAACAGCTCGCCGCCGCCGGCCAGGCCCGGCGCACCGCCGACGCCGCCGCGCAGGAGCTGCGCGCGATCCTGCTGCGGCGCGACCTGCCGGCGCTGGGCCGCTTCGCCGACACCCGCCTGTACCCGGCGATCGACCCGCTGACCCAGCGCATGCAGAAGCTCTCCGACCTGGAGCTGATCCAGGCCGACGCGGTGGTGCGCGCCGACATCGCCCGCAGCGAACGGGTCAGCGCGCTGCGCATCGCGGTGTCGCTGCTGGCGCTGACGCTGGCGGCGCTGGTCGGCCGGCGGGTGCTGCGCAACGCCTCGCGCGGCATCGACCAACTCACCTGGCTGGCGCGGCGCATGCGCGAGCACGACTACACCGCCGACCCCGGCGAGCTGCCGCCGGGCGAACTCGGCGCGGTGATGCAGACCTTCCTCGACATGCGCCGCGACGTGCTCGGCTTCGAGACCGAATTGACCGGCCAGCTGATCCGCAACGAGCGCACCCGCGCCGAACTGGAGCGGCGCGAGCGCTTCCAGGCTTCGCTGCTGGATTCGGCCCAGACCGCGATCATGGCGGTCGACGCGCAAGGCCGCTTCACCCTGGTCAACCCGTTCGCCGAACGCCTGCTCGGCCTGCGCGAGGCCGACGCGGTCGGACGCGCGCCGCTGCATTCGGTGTTCGAGGGCCGCGCGTTGCGGGCGCTGGCGAGCGAACTGGGCGCGCAACTGGGCCGGCCGATCGCGGCCGACTGGACCGCGCTGCGCGAACTCGCGCGCGCCCACGCCGCGCCGCGCGAGACCCGCCTGCGCCACCGCGACGGCACCTGGGTGCCGGCGTTGGTCGCGGTCTCGGCCACTGGCGGCGGCGACGACGAACCATCGGGCCTGCTGGTGATCGCCGCCGACCTGAGCGCGCTCAAGCGGCTGGAACGCGAGCTGCGCGCCAGCGAGGCGCGCGCGCACGACGCGAGCCGGGCCAAGTCTTCGTTCCTGGCGGCGATGAGCCACGAGATCCGCACGCCGATGATCGGCGTGACCGGAATGATCGAGGTACTCGCGCATTCGCGCCTGGACCCGAGCCAACGCCAGGCGCTGGAGGTGATCCAGCAGTCCTCGCAATCGCTGCTGCAGATCATCGGCGACATCCTCGACCTGTCGAAGATCGAGGCCGGCCGGCTGGAACTGGCGCCGGCGCCGCTGGACCTGGCCGCACTGACGCGCGCCACCGTCGCCGGCTTCCTCGCCGCGGCGCGCGCGCGCGGACTGGCGCTGGACTGCGAGGTCGACGCGCGGGTGGCCGCGGCCTATCGCGGCGATGCGCTGCGGCTGCGGCAGATCCTCGGCAACTTCCTCTCCAACGCGGTCAAGTTCACCGAGCGCGGCCGGATCGAGGCGGCGCTGGAATTCGAAGCCGCGCTGGCGCCGGCCGCCGGCGACGACGCGCCGCGCGACCGCCTGTGCCTGCGCGTGAGCGACACCGGCGTCGGCATCGACCCGCAACAACAGCGGCAGTTGTTCCAGCCGTTCCAGCAGGCCGACGCCGACACCGCGCACCGCTACGGCGGCACCGGCCTGGGCCTGGCGATCTGCCGGCGCCTGGCCGAGCTGATGGGCGGACGGATCGAACTGCACAGCGAGCCGGGCGTGGGCACCACCTTGCGCCTGCATCTGGAACTGGCCCGCGCGCAGGCCGCCGAACTCGCCGTCGACGCCGTCGCGGCGCTGCCCGCGCGCGCGCCGCCGGACGTCGAACGCGCGGCGCGCGAAGGCCGGCTGACGCTGCTGGTCGACGACCATCCGACCAACCGCCTGGTGCTGGCGCAGCAACTGGCGCTGGCCGGCTACGCCTGCGAGACCGCGGCCGGCGGCGAGGACGCGTTGCGGCGCTGGCGCGGCGGCCGCTACGCCCTGGTCCTGACCGACCTGCGCATGCCCGGCATGGACGGCTACGCGCTGGCGCGGGCGATCCGCGCCGAACAGGCGCGCGCCGGCATCGGCGCCGGCGATCCGCGGCGCACGCCGATCCTGGCGCTGACCGCATCGGCGCTGAAGGACGAGGCCGACGCCTGCGTCGAGGCCGGCATGGACGACTGCCTGGTCAAGCCGCTGGCCGCGGCGACGCTGGCGGCGGCGCTGCGGCGCTGGATCGCGCCGGAACCCGACGACGCGCCGCCGACGCAGCCCGCATCGGCGCTGGCGCCGGGGCGCGAGCTGGGTCGCCCGCTCGATCTGGACACGCTGCACGGCCTGCTTGCCGACAGCGGCGGCGGCGATGCCGCCACGGTGCTGGCCGAGTTCCTGGCCGCCGCCGACGACGACCTCGCCGGACTGCATCGCGCGCGCGCCGACGACGATGCCGGCGCGCTGCACCGCCACGCGCACCGGCTCAAGGGCGCGGCGCAACTGGTCGGCGCGCAGGAGTTGGCCGAAGCGGCGCAGGCGCTGGAACACGCGGTGCACGCACAGGATCGGTCGCTGTGGGCGGCGCTGCTCGGCGATGCGGAGTCGGCGCTGCAACGCTTGCGGCGACTGAGCGGCTGAAGCGTTCCTGCGCGCGCGGCGCCGCGACCGTTCGCGTCTTGCCTCGTCCGCCGGAATCCACCGCCCCTCACTTCGCCGCGTTCTCCACCGCCACGCCGCGCTCGCGCAGCCACGCGATCGCCGCCTCGCGTTCGCCGCGGGTGCGCGCGTTGAGCAGGCGGTCCGGGCTCATGAACATGTAGCGCTGGAAGGTGACGCCCTGCGCGTTGCGCGCGCCCGGATCGGCGCCGGCGCGCAGCAGGGTCAGCGCATGGCCGAATTCGTTGATCTTGGCCGCCACGTGCAGCGGCGTGTTGCCCATGCGGTCGGCGCGGCCGGGATCGGCGCCGGCGGCGAGCAGCGCGGCGAAGTTGCCGGCGCGCTCGGCCATCAGCGCCGAGGCCAGCGCGCCCGCGCCGGTGACGGTGTTGGCCAGGTTCGGATCGACCTTGGCCTCGAGCAGCGCGCGCAGGTACTGCGGATCGTCGGCCATCGCCGCCAGTTGCAGCACGGTGGCGCCGTCGTCGGCGCCGCGCGCGGGATCGGCGCCGGCGTCCAGCAGCGCGCGCAATCCGGCGACGCTGCGCTGGTACAGCGCCCACTGCAGCACGGTGATGCCGCGCGCGCCGCGCGCATCGGGATCGGCGCCGGCGGCGACCAGGGCGCGCACCCGCGCGGCGTCGCCGCTGGCCGCGGCCTCGGCCAGTTCGGCCGCGGTCGCGGCGGGAAAGACCTCGCGGGCTTGCATGGCGCGCACTCCGGGTTGGGCGGACGCGGACGACAGGCACAGCCACAGGCCCAGCGCGGCCGCGACCGCGCGCGCCGCGGCGAGCGCGAGCGAACGCGCGACGGGAGCGTGGCGGGAACCGTGGATGAGCGAGGCCATGCGCGCCTCCGCGTCGATGCGTGGAAGATGCGCCGATGCTAACCCGCGAATGCGGCGAGGACGCCGCAGCGCGGCACGAAGCCGGCGAACCGCCTCAGCGCCCGCCGTCCTCCACCGCCACATCGTGCTGCTGCAGCCACGCCGTCACCTTGGCGCGTTCGGCGCGCGCCGGCTCGCTGAGCTTGTCGGCCGGCAGCTTGAACAGGAAGGTCTGGAAACTCGCGCCCTGGGCGTTGCGCGCGCGCGGGTCCGCGCCGGCTTCGAGCAAGGCCAGCACCTGCGCGGTGGCATTGAGCTTGGCCGCCTGGTGCAGCGGCGTGTTGCCCATGCGGTCGGCGCGGTTGGGATCGGCGCCGGCCTTGAGCAAGGCCGCGAACTGCGCCTGGTAACGCGGGCTGGCGGCCTCCGACAACGGCGTCTGCCCGGTTTCGGCATGGGCGACATCGGGATCGGCGCGATGCGCCAACAGCAACTGCAGGTACTGCGGATCGTTGGCGATGGCCGCGCCGTGCATCGCGGTGGCGCCGCCGAGCCCCGGGCGGGACGGGTCGGCTCCGCTGTCGAGCAGCGCTTCCAGGCCCTTCGGGCTCTGCTTGAGCATCGCGTACTGCAACAGGTTCACGTCGCGGTCGCCGCGCGCGTTGGGGTCGGCGCCGGCGGCGACCAGCGCGCGCACCTGCGCGGCGTCGCCCGCGGCCACCGCCTGCGCCAGCTGCGCGCTGCGCGCGTCGGGAAAGGCCTGCTTCGCATCGTCCATCGAATTCCCCCGGCAGGCCGCGGCCGCCAAGGCCAGCAACAGGCTCGACGCAACGATCGCGGCGGTACGCATCATGGCCCGATTGTGCTCAGCGTACGCGCCGCTGCCAAGCCGACCCGGTCACGTCACTGCCACGGCGTCTGCTGCTGCAGCGCCTCGATCACCGGACCGATGGCATGCAGCTCGCCGGGGCGGGTGGCCTTGTCGGCGACGTACTCGGCGGTGCGCTTGGCCATCTCGATCGGGTTCCAGGTGAAGTCCGGCGCCTTCGGCGGGTCCGGGTCCTTCAGGTTGATCTCGTGGCCGGGCGCGTCGGGGATGCCGTTGAGGATCGGCACGTCTTCCTGCGCCGCGGTCAGGATCTCGCCGCTGACGTTGTAGCGGCGGATCTGGCCGTCGGCGGCGTCGTTGCGGGCGGTCGACGGGTCCAGGCCCAGTCCGCGCAGGGTGTCGTCGTGCACGCCGGAGGCGTTGAAGGTCACCGCGGCGGTGTCGCTGGCCAGCGCCGCGGTCGCGGCCAGGCCGCCGCCGAGCGAGTGGCCGGTGATGACCATGTTCTCGCCGAAGGCCTGCTGCGCGTCCTGGGCCAGCTGCACGGCCTGGTCGTACTGCTTGGAATCCCAGCCGATGCCCTGGCGTGCGTTGGTGATCCAGTCCTGCACGTCGTTGGAACCGGCGTAAGCGACCACGTACTTGCCGTTGCCGTCGGTGTAGATGCCGGCGCGGAAGCCGGTGTCGCTGTTCTCCAGCGAGCCGGGGTCGATCCCGGCCTGGGTCAGCTGGGCGTCGTCGAGGCGGGTCCAGTTGCCGACGGTCTGGGTGTCGGGGTTGTAGACCGCCTGCGAGATCTGCGCCATTTCCAGGTCGATGGCCTGCGAATCCTGGCCGCGCAGTTGCTGGTCGAACGAGGTCGGGTCCGGCGCGGCGTTGGCGGCCGGGCCCTTCAGCGCGGCCAGCTGCGGGTGGTAGCTCGGGTCCAGCGCATAGGAGCCTTGCGGCACCGGCGGATTCAACGGCAGCTGCGGCGCCAGCGGTTCGAGCGGTTTTTGCCAGGTCGGCTGAAGCTGGGTCGGTTGCAGCTGCACGTTCATCGCGAAACCCCTCCCATCGGATGGAAGCCAACCTACGTGGCCGTATGCGCGCGCCACAACTGGGGCAGACCCGAGGGCCGCGCATTCATGTTCGACCGCGGTCGCGCTTGCGCCCCGCGTCGCGGCATCGGAGCTCGCGCCGCTCGACTTTCGGCCTACATCGGTCGGCCGCGCGCCTGCGCTATCGTCGCAGGCTGTCCCGGGGAGTACCGCCATGCCTGTTTCGATCTCCGCCCTGCGGCCGCGCCGCGCGGCGGCGCTGCTCGCGCCGCTGGCCCTGGCCTGCGCTTTCGCGCCGGCGTCGGCGCACGCCGCCGACCGCATCGGCGGCAAGACCTTCGCCACCCGCAGCGAGGTGTACGCGCCGCACGCGATGGCCGCGACCTCGCACCCGCTGACCACCCAGATCGCGCTGGACGCGATGAAGGCCGGCGGCAGCGCGGTCGACGCGGCGATCGCCGCCAACGCCGCGCTCGGGCTGATGGAGCCGACCGGCAACGGCGTCGGCGGCGACCTGTTCGCGATCGTGTGGGACCCGAAGACGAAAAAGCTCTACGGCTACAACGGCTCCGGCCGCTCGCCCCAGTCGCTGAGCCTGGCCGAATTCCAGAAACGCGGGCTCAAGGAAATCCCGCCGCACGGGCCGTTGCCGGTGACCGTGCCCGGCGCGGTCGACGGCTGGTTCGCCCTGCACGAGCGCTTCGGCCGCAAACCGATGTCCGAGAACCTCGCGCCCGCGATCCGCTACGCGCGCGAAGGCCATCCGGTGCACGAAGTGATCGCGTACTACTGGAACGCCTCGGTACCGCGACTGTCGAAGTGGCCGGGCTTCAAGGAGCAGTTCACCCTCGACGGGCGCGCGCCGCGCACCGGCGAGATGTGGAAGAACCCCAACCTCGCCCACACCCTGGAGCAGATCGCCCAGGGCGGGCGCGACGCGTTCTACAAGGGCGCGATCGCGCGCACCGTCGGCGCTTACTTCAAGGCCAACGGCGGCTATCTGAGCTACGAGGACATGGCCGCGCACCACGGCGAGTGGGTCGAGCCGGTCAGCAGCAATTACCGCGGCTACGACGTCTGGGAACTGCCGCCGAACGGGCAAGGCATCGCCGCGCTGCAGATCCTCAACATCCTGGAAGGCTACGACCTGAAGTCGCACGGCTTCGGCAGCGTCGAGCACGTGCACCTGTTCGCCGAGGCCAAGAAACTCGCCTTCGCCGACCGCGCGCGCTGGTACGCCGACCCGGCGTTCGAGCAGTCCTCGCCGGTGGCCAAGCTGATCTCCAAGGACTACGCCGCGCAGCGGCGCAAACTGATCTCGCTCGACAAGGTGCTCAAGGAAGCGCAGCCGGCGACGCCGGCGCAGCTCGACCAGGGCGACACCATCTACATGACCGTGGCCGACGCCGACGGCATGATGGTCTCGCTGATCCAGTCCAACTACCGCGGCATGGGCAGCGGCATGGCGCCGCCGGGGCTGGGCTTCATCTTCCAGGACCGCGGCGAGCAGTTCGTGCTCAAGGAAGGCCATCCCAATTCGTTCGCGCCGGGCAAGCGGCCGTTCCACACCATCATCCCCGCGTTCGTGACCAAGGACGGCAAGCCGTGGCTGTCGTTCGGGGTGATGGGCGGAGCGATGCAGCCGCAGGGCCACGCGCAGATCCTGATCAACATGATCGACTTCGGCATGAACCTGCAGGAAGCCGGCGACGCGCCGCGCATCCAGCACGACGGCTCGACCGAACCGGCCGGGCAGGCGGTGGCGATGAGCGACGGCGGCGAGTTGGATCTGGAAACCGGCTTTTCGTACGAGACCGTGCGCGAGCTGGTGCGGCGCGGCCACAGCGTGCGCTTCGCGCTGGGGCCGTACGGCGGCTACCAGGCGATCATGGTCAATCCCAACGGCGGCTACGTCGGCGCCAGCGAATCGCGCAAGGACGGGCAGGCGGCGGGGTATTAAGGTCGCGATGCGGATGTCGCTTGCGTCGTAGCCATATTGTCGCGGTCGCAGCTCGCGCAGCTCCTACAGGAAGCGATTGTAGGAGCTGCGCGAGCTGCGACCGCGAAAACGCAACGACGACGAACCCTGTCGCAAGCGAACGCGAAAAATTTTCGCGCCCCCACGCCCGCGCTCGCGAAGCTTTCGCTATTTTCGCCCGTCGTTGCTTCATGCGTTGACAGCCAGCCGCATCGCATCGAACACTGCGCCTGCATCGCCACGCGATGCGTCCAGTTGCGCAGCGCCATCGCGGCGCGGCGCGATCCGGCCCGAGGGGTGCTGCGACGGAGCCTGCGCTCCGCCACGCTCGGTCCGCGATGCCGAGCAAGGGCGCCCTCCCGCATGTTCGGAGGCGCCATGTCCGTCGTCGTTTCTGCTTCGCCCGATTCCACCCTGCCCGATTCTTCCTTGCACGATGCCGCCCCGCACGATCCGCGGCAACCCGCCACCGATCCGCGCTCGCCCGACTTCATCGTCTTCGATCCGCCGCTGTCGCTCGCCTTGGTCGTCTCCGACGTGCAACCGCAGCCGCACGAGGACGACGCCGGCCTGCTCGCCGCGCTGAGCGAGCACGGCATCCACGCGCGGCCGCGCATCTGGAGCGACCCGGCCGTCGACTGGGCCGGGCACGATGCGCTGCTGGTGCGCAGCACTTGGGACTATTTCCAGCGCTACACCGAGTTCCTGCAGTGGTACCAGCGCATCGACGCGCTGCGCTGCCCCATCGCCAACCCGCTGCCGCTGCTGGTGTGGAACAGCGACAAGCGCTACCTGCTCGACCTGGCCGCGCAAGGCGTGTCGATCGTCGCCACCGTGCACGCGCGCGGCGGCGAACTCGACGCCGCGCTGGCGTCGATGCAGGGCGAGGTGGTGGTCAAGCCCAGCGTCAGCGGCGGCGCCTGGAACACGGTGCGCGGGCGCATCGGCGATGCCGCCTTCGCCGAGGCGCTGGCGGCGCTGCCGCGCGAACTCGATTACCTGATCCAGCCGTTCCTGCCGCAGGTGGTCGAGGACGGCGAGTGGTCGCTGCTGTTCTTCGGCGGCGTCTACAGCCATGCGGTGTTGAAGAAGCCGGCGCAGGGCGACTATCGCGTGCAGACCTACTTCGGCGGCAGCGCCGATCTCACCGAGCCGCCGGCGCCGGTGCTGGCCGCGGCGCGGCGCGCGCTCGACGCGGTCGCCGCGCTCGGCCATCGCGACCACGCTTATGTGCGCGTGGACGGGGTGGTCGTCGACGGCACGTTGCGGATCATGGAGCTGGAGTTCATCGAACCGTTCCTGCACCTGGCCGCGCATCCGCCGGCGGCGCGCGCGTTCGCCGCGCAGTTGGCGCAACGCTGGTCGGGGTTGCGCGAATCGCGCGCGTCCGCGGCATCGCCGGCCTGAGCCTGCGCCGGCGGCGCGCCGCGGTTGCGCGCGTCGCCGGCGCCGCTTAGCGTCGACAGCATCCTTGCGCGTACCGGTATCCAGGCCGTCATGAGCGACTCCCACCAAGAGCTGTTGTTTTCCTACGGCACCCTGCAACTGCCGGCGGTGCAGCAGGCCACCTTCGGCCGGCTGCTGCAGGGCGAGCCCGACGCGCTGGTCGGGTTCCGCCGCACGATGGTGAAGATCGACGACCCGCAGGTCGTCGCCACCAGCGGCGAAACCCATCACCCCATCGTCGCCGCCAGCGGCGATGCGGCCGATCGCGTCGCCGGCACGGTGTTCGCGATCAGCGCGGCGGAACTGGCGCACGCCGACGAGTACGAAGTCGACGACTACCGCCGGGTCGAAGCCGAGCTGGCCTCGGGCCGGCGCGCCTGGGTGTACGTGCAGGCCTGAGCCGCGCGTCGCCCGGCGCCGCCGCGGCCCGACGCGTTCAAGCGCCGGGCGCGGCTTCGATGGGCGCGGCATCGGCGGGCGCGGCCGACGCGTTCGCCGGACCGCGCAACAGCTTGCGCAGCGCCGGCACGCACGGCAGGTACAGCGCCGCGCCGACCACCCATACCCAGCCGTCCCAGTGGCCGGCGCCGGCGACGTAGATCGCGCCGAACAGCAGCGGCCCGATCACCGCGGCGAGGCTGGCGAGGCTGGCCAGCACGCCTTGCAGCGCGCCCTGGCGGGCTTCGTCGGTGCGCTCGCTCGACATCGCCAGCAGCGCCGGCCCGCCGATGCCGCCGCCGGCCGCCAGCAGCAGGCCGGGGGCGAGGGTCGCGACGCTGCGGGCGAAGGCGAACGCCAGATACCCCAGCACGTCGGAGATCACCCCGCCGAGCAGGGTGCGCGAGGGCCCGAAGCGGTCGCTGATGCGGCCGGTGGCGAAGGCCTGGAACAGCGAGTGGATGATGCCGAACGCCGCCAGCGACAGGCCGACCGCGGTCGGGTTCCAGCCGAAGCGGTCGTGGCCGTAGATCGCCCACAGCGTGCCCGGCACCTGCCCGGCCAGTTGCATCGCCAGGTACAGCCACAGCAGCGGGGCCAAGTCCGGCAGCCGGCCCAGTTCGCGCAGCGAATGCCACGGCGCCAGCTCGCGCAGCGACGGCCGCGCGCGTGGCGGCGCCGGCGCGCGCGGGCGTCGCGGCTCGGGCAGGGCCAGCCAGGCCAGGGCGAAGTTCAGCGTCGCCAGCGCGGCCGCGGCCAGGAACGGCGCGCGCAGCCACACCGCGCCGAGCAGCCCGCCGATCACCGGCCCGGCGACCAGGCCCAGGCCGAAGCTCGCGCCGAGCCAGCCGTAGCGGCGCGCGCGCCGGGATTCGTCGGAGATGTCGGCGATGTAGGCGCCGGCGACCGAACCGCTGGCGCCGCTGACCCCGGCGATGGCGCGGCCCAGGTACAGCAGCGACAGCCACGGCGCGCAAGCCATCAGCAGGTAGTCCACGGCGCTGCCGAACAGCGAGCACAGCAGCACCGGGCGGCGGCCGAAGCGGTCGCTGAGCGCGCCCAGCGCCGGCGCGCAGACGAACTGCATCAGCGCGTACAGCGCGGTCAGGGCGCCGGCGTGCAGGGCCAGGTTGGCGTGCACGCCGAACGCGTCGAGCAGTTGCGGCAGCACCGGCGCGATCAGGCCGATGCCGATGGCGTCGAGCGCGACGGTGGCGAGGATCAGGACCAGGGCGAGGTTGAGGCCGGAGGCGGCCGGCGCCGGTGCCGGTGCGGGCGACCGGGTCGTGGCGGTCGCCTCGGCGCCGCGCGGATCGCGCCCGGCGGCCGGGGCCGGGGTCGGTACCGCGGGCGTCGGCCCGGCAGGGCCTGCGGGGCCTGAGGGGCTCGAGGGACTTACGGAGCCTGCGGATTCGGCCGGCGCGGCGGCAGACGATTGGATCGGGGTGTGCATGACAC
Organism: Lysobacter enzymogenes; assembly: GCF_023617245.1. NCBI lineage: Bacteria > Pseudomonadati > Pseudomonadota > Gammaproteobacteria > Lysobacterales > Lysobacteraceae > Lysobacter > Lysobacter enzymogenes. Next base: position 177,110 of record NZ_CP067396.1, on the reverse strand, counting down.
TTCCCTATCAGCGATAGATTCGCAGCGGATGCTAATCTATCGTCGATAGGGACACAAGCCCCGCCGGCCGGAGACCGACATCCATGAAATTGCAGCGCGAGACGGTGGTCGCGGCCGCCCTGAAGCTGCTCGACGAGGTCGGCATGGACGGCCTGACCACGCGCCGCCTGGCCCAGGACCTGGGCGTGCAGCAGCCCAGCCTGTATTGGCATTTCAAGAACAAGCGCGAGCTGCTCGACGCCCTGGCCGAGGCGATGCTGGCCGGGCACCGGCCGGTGGACCGGGCCGCCTGCGCCGATTGGCGCGAGTGGATGGCGGCGCAGTCGCGCGAGTTCCGGCGTTGCCTGCTCGCCCACCGCGACGGCGCCCGGGTCCACGTCGGCACCCGCCCGCAGCCGCACGATTTCGGCGAAGTCGAGGCCGAACTGGTCTACCTGACCGCGGCCGGATTCAGCGCGTCCGACGCGATCCGCGCGCTGATCTCGCTGAGCTACTACACCGTCGGCTGGGTGCTGGAAGAACAGGCCGCGACCGAAGCCGGCCGCGGCCCCGGCCAGGCGCCGATGAGCCCGGACCCGCAGCGCTACCCGCTGCTCGCCCAGGCCCAGCCGGTGATGAGCCAGAGCGACATCGAGGCCGACTATGAGTACGGGCTGCGGGCGTTGATCGCGGGGTTCGAGGTTTCGATCGCGCGGCGCGGGGGCTGAGAGCGGCGGGCGCGGGTGGGCGATATGGCGGTCCGATCGAACGGCGTCGGGCCTGAAGGCCCTCCCACAAAAGCGGCATCGCTGCCGCGGCGACGGCGGGCTCTGGTGGGAGGGCCTTCAGGCCCGACGCCTTCCGATCCGACGCCGCGCCGCCGCGATGATCGCCTCAGTACGAACCGGCCTGGCCTCCGCGGCCTACGCGCCACGGTCCGGATTCAATCCGCCGGCACCGTCCGCCCGCGCGCCCATTCGCGCAGCTGCGTCACCCGCTCGCCCATCACCACCGACAGCGGCCGGGTCTGCTTGAGTTCGGCGCGCACCTGGAAGTCCGACAACGCCGTGCCGGCGGCGTGCGCGGCGTACATCGCCGCGACGATGGCCTGTTCGATCTCGGCGCCGGAAAAGCCGTCGCTGGCCGCGGCCAGCGCCGCCAGGTCGAAGCCGGCCGGGTCGAGCGAGCGCCGGCGCAGGTGGATCGCGAACAGTTCCTCGCGCACGTCGGCGGCGGGCAGGTCGACGAAGAAGATCTCGTCGAAGCGGCCCTTGCGCAGCAGTTCCGGCGGCAGCGCGTCGATCTGGTTGGCGGTGGCGACCAGGAACAGTTTCGACTTGCGCTCGGCCATCCAGGTCAGCAGGTAGCCGAGCACCCGGCGCGACACGCCGCCGTCGCTGTCGCCGCTGTCGGCCAGGCCCTTCTCGATCTCGTCGATCCACAGCACCGCCGGCGCCAGCTGCTCGGCCGAGGCTAGCGCGGCGCGCAGGTTCTTTTCGGTTTCGCCGTGGAACTTGTCGTACAAGGTGCCGAAGTCCAGGCGCACCAGCGGCACGCCGAAGCCGGCGGCGACCGCCTTGGCGATCATCGACTTGCCGCAGCCCTGCACGCCGAGCAGCAGCAGGCCCTTGGGCGGGTCCAGCCCGGGCGGCGGCTGCGCGCCGGCGAACACCGCGCGGCGTTGTTCGACCCAACGCTTGAGCCGGCGCGCGCCGGCGACCTCGGTCATGCGCGCGCTGTCGTATTCGTAATGCAGGTGGCCGGAGCGGTTTAGCAGCTCGAACTTGAGCTTGGCCAGCTCGGGCAGGTCGTCGGCGTTGAGCGCGCCGTCGCGGAAGATCAGGTGGCGGGCGATGCGGCGCGCATCGACCGGGTCGATGCCCTGCAGGTTGCGCACGATCTGCTGGACCGCCTCGCCGTCGGCCTCGACCCGGCGGCCGCCGTTCTCGCGCGCGTAGTTCTCCGCTTCCTCGCGCACCAGCTTGAGCAGGGCGTTGGCGTCGGGCAGGCGCGGGGTGAAGCGCACCGCCAGCGCGTCCAGGTCCGGCGGCAGTTCCAGCTTGTGGCCGATCATCACCAGCACGTGCGGCTCGCACTCGCGGCGCTGGGCGATCTCGCGCAGTTGGCGCTGGGTGCCGGCGTAGGCCAGGTAGGGATGCGCGTCGAACAGCAGGTAGATGCCGCGCTGGTCGGCGTGGCGGATCGCCTGCAGGGTGTTGGAGATGTCCGGCGCGGTCTCGGATTCGTCTTCGCGGTCCAGGTCGATCCGGCGCAGGCCCTCGGTGATCGACCAGCGGTACAGCGCGCGCCAGACGTTCATCAACGCCTGCCGGAACAGCTCGACCACGCGGGTTTCGTCGCGGGTCTCGATCACGATCAACGGGGTGTTGGCGCGGATCAGCGCGGTGAGGTCTTGCAGGTCGCTCATGGGCCGGGGTCGTCCGTGGAACGGCCATGATACGGCGGTCGGGCAGATGGAGCGGGCTGGGTGGGGCGATGCGAGCGAGCTGGGGGCCGGCCAGAAGTGAGCGCAGAGGAGTGAGGAGCGATTAAGAGCCGGGATTTCGGCCGCTTCTACTCACTTCTCACTCCTCTGCGCTCACTTCTCCTCCCCCGCCCCTGACGCGACGCACAAACCGCGCCCGAGACGGCTCGTCGCGCCGGCCTAATCCGAAAGCCGTCTTGAGCCCGCGCGCGCCAGCCGCGACCATGGCCGTCACCGTTGCCACGCCGCGCCCCATGGCTTTCGACGCCTTCGCCCTGGTCCTGGCGATGCTGGCGCTGGGCTATCTGTTCCAGCGCCTGCGCGCCCTGCCCGACAACGCCGCCCAGGTGCTGAACCTGGTCGTGCTCTACGTCTGCCTGCCGGCGGCGGTGCTGCGCTACGCCCCGCGCCTGCACCTGGAACCGGCCCTGCTCGGCGTGGCCGCGGTGCCGTGGCTGCTGCTGGCCGCGACCGTGCTGCTGGTCGGCGCGCTGGCGCGCGCGCTGAAGCTGCGCCGCGACGAACACGCGGTGCTGCTGCTGACGGTGGCGCTGGGCAACACCAGCTTCCTGGGCTATCCGCTGACCCGCGCCCTGATCGGCGAACACGCCCTGCCCTACGCCGTGGTCTACGACCAGTTCGGCGCGTTCCTGATCCTGTCGACCTTCGGCCTGTGGGTGCTGGCGCGCTACGGCGGCGACGCCCGCCCGAGCGCGGCCGACATGCTGCGCCGGGTGCTGCGGTTCCCGCCGCTGTGGGCGCTGGTGCTGGGCTTCACGGTCATGCCGTCCGAACCGCCGAGCTGGATCGCCGGCGGCCTGCAGCGCCTGTCCGACGCGCTGCTGCCGCTGGCGATGCTGACCATCGGCCTGTCGGTGAAACTGACCCTGCCGCGCGAAGAGCTCAAGCCGCTGGCCGCCGGCCTGGCGCTGAAGCTGGCGCTGATGCCGGCGCTGGCCTGGGCGCTGGTGCCGCTGCTGGGCCTGCACGGCGAGATGGCGCGGACCACGGTGCTGGAATCGGCGATGCCGCCGATGGTCACCGCCGGCGCGCTGGCCATCGCCCACGGCCTGGCGCCGCGGCTGGCGGCGGCGATGGTCGGCTATGGCCTGCTGCTGTCGCTGGCGACCTTGCCGCTGTGGGCGGGGGTGGCGGTGGGGTGAGCCCGCCGCCCGCGCCGGGCCGCCTCAGTAATCCGCCGGATTGGCGCTGAAGTTCACCGGCACGCTCACCGCCACGCAGCCGTTGGCCGGCAGGTTCACGCCGGCGACGCTGAGGCTGTTGTCGCCGGCCGCGCCGCCGCCGGCCGGGCAGGTGCCCGGCACCGCGCCGCTGCCGCCGCACGACCACGCGGCGCCCAGGCGCACGCCGTTCGGCAGGGTGTCGCTGATGGTGGCGCCGTTGGCGGCGTCGGGGCCGGCGTTGCACGCGGTCAGCACGTAAGTGGCCGAGCCGCCGGGCGTGTACGTGGTCGCGTTGTCGGACTTGCGCAGCGACAGCGCCGCACACACCGCATCGACGCTGGCGCTGGCGCTGTTGTTGGCGGTGCCGCCCGGGGCCGGGGTGTTGAAGCCGGCCTGGGCCGAAGCGCCTTCGGCCACCGGCGCGCGCGCCGAGATCGTGGCGGTGTTGGCGATCGCCGCGCACTGGCCGGCGCCCAGGGTCGCGGTGATGGTGTAGGTCAACCGCCCGCCGGCGCTGCCGGCGGCGCCGGCCGGCAGGGTCGCGATGCCGCTGATCGCGCCGGTGCCGCTGCTCGCCGGGCAGGTCGCGCCGGTGCCGACACAGGTCCAGGAGGCGAAGGTCAGCCCGGCCGGCACCGCGTCGGCGAGGTTCACCGAGGCGTCGTGGGCGGTCGTGTCCGCCACGGTCGGGCGCGAGGTGTTGTTGAGGAAGTCGACGGTGAACTGGGTGTTGGTGCCCGGCGTCGGGGCGGCATTGCCGACGGTCTTGGTCGTGGCCAGATCGACGTCGTTGTCGAGGATGGTCAGGGTCGCGCTGGCCTGCGCCGCCGCGCTGCAGGTCGAGGTGGAGGTCAGGGTGAAGGAGCCCGGCACCGGCTGCACGGTGAAGGTCACCGTCTCGTTGTCCTCGATCACGTTGTCGTCGACGACCGTGATCGGGATCGGGAAGGTCCGGTTGTCGTAGGTACCGGCCGGGATGGCCACGTCGACCTGGGTCGCGGTGCCGTTGTCGACGGTGTAGTCGCTGCCGACCGTCGCGGTGCCGCCGGTGATCTGGATCGGCACGGTGATGCCGCCGGCCGGCACGGTGCCGATCACCCGGATCTGCGGCAGGGTGCCGGCGGTGCCTTCGCGCACCGTGTAGCTGGTCGGATCGAATTCCAGATACGGGGTCAGGGTGACCTGGATCTCGTCGAGGAAGTTGCCCGAGGAGATGTTGCCCAGCGCGCTGCTGACCGCGGCGAAGCCGAGCTGCTGCACGCCGGTGGTGCCGGTGTAGGTGAAGGTGCCGCTGTAGTCGCGCCAGCCACCGGTGGTGCCGCCGATGGTCAGCGTGCCCAGGCTGGCGAAGGACGGCTGCGCGGCGCCGGCGGCGTTGATCCGGTCGGTGCCGTTGTTGGTGGTGCCGATGCGCGCCACCTGGGTGGTGATGGCCGAGCTGGTGCTGCCGGTCGCGTTGATGCCGAAGTCCATCACGTCCGGGACCGTGGCCGAATCGCGGCCGCGGTGGCTCAGGCGCCAGTTGATGACCTCGCCGTTGGTCATGCACACGTTCTGGTAGACGCGCGAGGCGGTGTAGGCATTGAGCTCGGCGTGCTGCTTGCCGGTGCGCGCGGTCACGCCCAGGGCGCCGTTGTTCCACAGCTCCAGCACCGGGCCGGTGGCCGGGTTCGCGGTGACGCCGCAGCCGCCGGCGGTGCGGTTGGTCTCGGTGGTGTTCCAGCCGGTGACCTGTTGCGGGCCGACGTAGAAGCCCACGCAGGCCGCGGTGACCATGTTCGGGGTTTCGAATCCCAGGTTGACGAAGGTGCGCTGCACCTGCGCCGGCGCGGCGAAGCTGGCGGCGGCGAGCGCCGCGGCCAGCAGCGCGCGCGCGCAGCGTCGTGGCGGCACGACCGCCGGGTCATGACACGACTGCATTCGACGCCCTCCCCCAGGAAATCGGACCTACCAGACCCAATCGTCGCGGCGGCCGGATTTAGTACACACAAAATGAGATCTTTTAGCTTTTCTTGTTCAGCAAAAATGTGCCTCAACTCCAAGTAACGTCGTAGCGGCGTCGTGTCGGCGGCACCTCGTCCGTCCGCGCTCCCGGCGCCCGCCCGGCCCGGCCGCCGCTCGCGCCGGGGCGTGATGACCGGCTGCATGAGCCCGGTGTACGCTGGGGCTCCGATCCGGAGGGAGCTCGCATGAAGACCGTGCTGGTGGCCAGTTCCAAGGGCGGTGTCGGCAAGACCACGATCGCGACCCACCTCGCCGCGCAAGCGGCACTGGAAGGCCTGCGCACGGCCTTGATCGACGCCGACCCGCAAGGCTCCTCGACCCGCTGGGCGCAGCGCCGCTCGGTCCTGGAAAGCGCGGTGCTGCCGTTGGACGGCACGCGCAAGAAGGCCTGGCGCAAGCACCTGCCCGAAGACGCCCAGCGCGCCGTGGTCGACGCCCCGGCCGGGGCCATGGCCGAGGACCTGGAGGCCTTCCTCGACGTCGCCGACGCGGTGATCGTGCCGATCCAGCCGTCCACCCTCGACATCGAAGCCACCGTGCCGTTCCTCGACACCCTCGCCCAGCACCCGCGCATCCGCCGCGGCCAGCTGCGCGTGGGCCTGGTCGGCAACAAGCTCAAGCCCTGGACCAACGCCTCGCAGCAGGCGCTGGAACTGCTCAGCGAATGGCCTTACCCGGTGGTCGGGCAGATCCGCGACAGCCAGGCCTACGTGGTCATGACCGCGCTGGGCAAGAGCCTGTTCGACTACCACTCGCAGCAGATCCGCGAGCACCAGGCGGACTGGGCGCCGTTGTTGAAGTGGCTGAAGAAGTAACAGCCAGGAGCGAGCGCAGAGGAGTGAGACGCGAGAAAAAGCTTTTGCCCACTCCCCACTCCTCTACGCTCGCTCCTCGCATTCACCCACGCCCGCCGCCGCACCCGCTACCCTGATCCGCCCTGCGTTCGCGCAAGCACTTCCCCTCCACTCGATCCGTCCAAGGCCTCATGCGCGAACTGATCCTGCTCCGCCACGCCCACGCCGAACCCGCCGCCCAAGGCCAGGCCGACCTCGACCGCCCGCTCTCCGCCGAGGGCCTGGCCGAGGCCGAAGCCGCCGGCCGTTGGCTGGCGCAGAACAAACTGGTCCCCGACTGCGTGCTGTGCTCGCCCTCGCGGCGCACGCGCGAGACCCTGGAAGCCGTGCTCGGCGCGATCGGCTATGTCGAACAGCGCATCGAGCCGTCGGTCTACGAGGCCACGCCGGGCACCCTGATCGGCTTGGCCGACACCCACGCCGAGGTCGAGCGGCTGATGCTGGTCGGCCACAACCCCGGCCTGGAACGGCTGGCCGCGCTGCTGCACAGCGGCCAGTCCGGCGACTACCGCGGCATGCCGCCGGCGGGCATCGCCGTGCTCAGCCTCGCCTCCGGCGTGGCCCTGGAACCGGGCTCGGCCCAGCTCAGCGCGTTCTGGTGGCCGTGAGCCCGGCGCGACCGCTGCGGCCGCGCCAGCGGCTGCGCGGCCGCGGCGCGGCCTGGGCCTGGTTGCTGGCCCTGGCCGGCAGCGCCGGCGCCCAGGCGTCGCTGCCGCCGGTGCCGCCGGCCGCGCCGGCGCCGGGCCCGCGGGTGGTGCGCCAGCAGGGCTTCGATCCGCTCCACACCCGTTTCAGTTTCGAGCTGCGCACCCGCTGGGGCCAGAAGGTCGAAGGCGAGTTCCCGCGCTACGACGGCGAGGTCAACGTGCTCGCCGACGGCCGCCACCAGGTGCGCATCCGCCTGGCCACCGGCGAGGTCGTGGTCGGCGGCTCCGAACGCTATACCCGCATGGCCCGCAGCGACCGCTTCTTCGCCGCGGAGCGCTATCCCTACATCGAATTCCTGTCCGAGCCGCACCCGGCCGACCTGGCCCGCACCGGTGGCGCCTTGCGCGGACGCCTGACCCTGCACGGCATCAGCCGCATGGAAACCTTCGTGCTCGGCCCGGCCGCGTGCGCGCGCCCGGGCGAGGATTGCGACGCGATCGCCCACGGCAGCGTCAGCCGCGACGACTACGCCTTGGACGGATGGCAGTTCGCGTTGGGCAACCGGGTGCGTTTCACCATGCAAGTGAGGCTTGAGTCCACGCAAAATAAGCCTCTCTCGCCGCGGCCGCCGTCGCCGCGCCCCCCACCGAGCGCGCCGGTCCCGCCGGAACGCTGACCCGTCGCCGCGGCCGCCGCCGCAGCGCCAAGGAGCCCCACCGTTGAACCCCGTGTTGCGCGGCCTCGCGGCCCTGCTCGCCCTGTCCCTGGCGGCCTGCGCCTCGCTGAGCCCGGCCCAGCGCGACCGCGCCACCGCGATCGCCGCGGCCGCGCGCTCGACCCAGATCGACTGCGCCGGCGCCGACGCCTGCGCCCAGCCCTCGGCGCTGTACGCGCTGGGCCCGCAGGCGGTGGCCGAATCCACCGAACAGCAGCCGCGCCACTACACCGTCATCCTCGACCGCGGTCCCGACGCGCTGCTGGCGCGGATCAACCTGATCCGCAGCGCCCGCCACACCCTGGACCTGCAGACCTACATCTTCGAAGAGGACGACGCCGCGCGCCTGGTCCTGGACGAACTGCTCGCCGCCGCGCGCCGCGGCGTGCGCGTGCGCCTGCTGATCGACCAGCTCGCCGCGATGCGCCACGTCGACACCCTGGCCGCGCTGGCCGGCGCCCACGTCGACTTCGAGATCAAGCTCTACAACCCGGTCCTGCACCGCGCCCGCATCACTTACCCGCAGTACGCCCTGGCCGCGGCCTGCTGCTGGCGCCGGCTCAACCAGCGCATGCACACCAAGCTGCTGCTGGCCGACGGCCGGGTCGGCATCTCCGGCGGGCGCAACTACCAGGACGACTATTACGACTGGGACGACGAGTACAACTTCCGCGACCGCGACGTGCTGGTCGCCGGCCCGGTCGCGCAGGTCATGGGCACCGACTTCCAGGTGTTCTGGAGCGACCGCCGCAGCGTCCCGGTCGAGCGCCTGGCCGACGTCGGCAAGCGCATCCTCGAACAGGGCGTGCCGGCGCTGCCGCCGAGCCACTTCGAGCGCCCGCAGCGCGCCCAGGCCATGCGCGAGGCCGCCGCCGATCCGCAGCAAATACGCGAGCGGCTGCTGTCGCAGGTGATCGCGGTCGGCGCGGTGCGCTACATCTCCGACACCCCCGACAAGCACCGCGAGGACGCCGAGGCCAACGCCCTGGCCTCGGATTCGCTGCGCAACCTGATCGCCAACGCGCGCGACGAGGTGATGGTGCAAACGCCCTATCTGGTGCTGTCCAAGTCGGCGCAGGACCTGTTCCGCACCCTGCACGCGCGGCCGGACCGGCCGCGGGTGATCGTCTCGACCAACTCGCTGGCCTCCACCGACGCCTTCATCGCCTACGCGCTGTCGTACAAGTACAAGCGCCGCTACCTGCGCGAGTTCGGCTTCAACATCTACGAGTACAAGCCCTTCCCCGCCGACGCGCCGATCGACATCGCGGCCACCGGCGCGCAGTTGCCCGACCTGGGCCTGGCCGGGCTGGCCGAAGCCGACGCCGCGGCGCCGGCCGACGCGCTCGCCGCGCAGGCCGAACCCGCCGGCGCGGACGCCGCGACGCCGCGCGGCGCGATTGCCGAAGGCGCCGATCCCAACGAAATCCGCGGCGCCGGCCTGGCCGAATCGCGTCCGCGCCGCGCCGAACGCGGCGAGCCGGACCGCAGCAGCGTGCTCTACCGCCAGCGCTACCGCCAGCCGCTGACCCAGGAATACGCGGCGATGCGCTACGCGCGCCGGCGCACCAACGAACCGGTGCCGCTCAAGCGCGCCGGCGTGCGCATCGGCATGCACGCCAAGTCGATGGTGATCGACGGCCGCATCGGCGTGATCGGCACCCACAACTTCGACCCGCGCGGCGACCACTACAACACCGAGAGCACGGTGGTCATCGACGACGCGGTCTTCGCCCAGGCGCTGGCGGCGAGCATCCGCCGCGACATCGCGCCTGAGAACTCGTGGGTGATCGCGCGCCGCGACAAGCCGCCGATCTTCTCCGGGCTGGAGTACTCGATCGCCAAGATCTCCGAGCACCTGCCGATCTTCGACCTGTGGCCGGTGCGCTACGCCACCAGCTACGAATTCGTGCCCGGCCCGGACTGCCCGCACCCGCTGTACCGCACCGACCCGGGCTTTCGCGCCTGCTACAAACCGGTCGGCGATTTTCCCGAGGTCAACCTCGGGGTGAAGAGCCTGACCACGCGCATGTTCACCGCCTTCGGCGCGGGCCTGGCGCCGATCCTGTAGGCATCGGCGCCGCCGGCCGGCCGCGTTTCAGACTGTAGGAGCGACGCGAGTCGCGACCGCGACACCGCAACCTGCAGCGAAACGTTCGACGTAAACGCATTGGCGCGGTCGCGGCTTGCGCCGCTCCTACAGGGGCTTCGGCCAGGTTCGTTTCATGCTGTAGGAGCGACGCGAGTCGCGACCGCGAGACCTCAACCTGCAGCGAAACGCTCGACGTAAACGCATCGGCGCGGTCGCGGCTCGCGCCGCGCCTACAGGGGCTTCGGCCGGGTTCGCGTGCGCGTCGCCGTTACCGCGCCTGGATCGGCCGGTACTGCTTCTGGTCGCCGTAGGCCTTGCCCTTCTCGTCCACGTTCGCGCACAGGCGGCCGTCGCACAGGGTCACGTCGGCCTGGTTGTAGGCGCGCAGCAGTTCGGCGGAGATGCGGTTGTGGTCGATGTCGGCGCGGTACTGCCACAGCAGCCAGCCGCCGCCGAGCAACAGCAGCAGCACGCTGCCGAACGCGGCGCCGACCACTTTCCACACCAGGTGCTTGTGCAACTCTTCCATCCGCTTGAGCTGCCCGGCCAGGGTCTGCGAGCCGGCGTGCAGCAAGGTGCCCGCGTCCTTGAGCCGCTTCTCGTAGGCGCCCACCGGCTCGGACAGGCCGCTCTCGAGCTTGCCCATCACCGCGCCGGGCAGGGTGCGCAGGCTGTCGTCGGCGGACTGGCGCAGCACGCCGGGCACCTGCTGGGCCAAGGCCTGCAGGTGCTCGGCGACGGTGCGCTGGTGGCGCTCGAGTTCCTCGCAGCGCCGTTCGAACTGCTCCATCAGCACCGCGGTCTTGCTGATCAGCGCCATCAACTCGTCTTGCTGCATCGCGTCCTCTTGGCGTTCGCCGCCGCTGCCGTGCCGATGCCCGCCCGGTCAGGCCATGCGCGGGCCGCGCGAGGGCGCGTCCGGCTGCTCGACCTGCGGCTTTTGCGCCTGCTGCGCCAGCGCCTGCTGTTCCTGGCGATCGACCGTGGCCACCGCCTCCTGGCGCAGGTTGCGGCCGGGATCGTTCGCGGCGGCGGCCTGGGTCGCCTGGCGGAACGCGTCGCGGTCGCCGGACTGGGCCGCGGCGAGCATGCGGTCGACCATCGAAGACGGATCGTCGGCCGACGCGCGCAGCCCCATCGCCGGCTGCAGGCGCGGCAGCGTCTCGGGCGCGTCCAGGCTGGAATGGCGCTGGCGCTCGCGTTCCTCGCGCCGCGCCGGTTCGCCGGCCGGCAGCGGGCCGCGGATGCCGTCGATCGCGTCCTCGACGGTGCCCAGCGGCGAGCGCAGCGCGCCGGTCAGGCCGCGCCGCGCCGCCATCACGTCGCCGCGGTACTTGTCGATCATCGGATCGAAGTCCTGCGCGCGCTGCTGCGCCTGCGGATCGGTCAGCACCGAGCGGTCGGGCCGGCCGTTGCCGTCGACGTTGGTGAAGTTGTGCATGCTGTGCGAGCCCATCAGCGAGCCGGCCGCGGTCAGCGGATTGCGCAGGTCCCAGCCGCTGCGGTTGTTCTCGTAGCCCTTGTCGCGCAGGGTGTCGATTTCCTGCTGGTTGGCGTACACCCGCACCTGGCCGTAGTGCTGGCTGGCGGCGCTGACCGGGTCGCCGGCCATGACATGGTTGACCATGCGGTCCCCGCCTTCGGGGATGCGCCGGTTGAGGCTGACCGCGCCGTAGGCGTTGAAGGTTTCGCCGCGCAGGTCGAAATGGTGCGCGCTGACCTGGGCCAGGGTGCCGCCGAGCGAATGGCCGGTGACGGTGACCTCCGGCGAGGTGCCGCTGGCGCGCGCGATCTGCATCGCTTCGCGGGTCAGGGCGATGGCGTCGTTGGCCTGGACGTTGGCGCGGCTGGTGACCATGCCCGCGTCGGTGAGGCCGTCGCGGACCGGCTGGCGGTCGAACTCGGTGCCGCGATGGGCCACCACGATCTCGCCGGTGTCGGCGCGCTGGTAGATCGTGCCCTGGTAGCCCGAGGGACGGTCGACGTGGCGCAGGACGTTGTAGCGCACGCCGTCGAGCTGCACCTCTTCGCCCTGGCGGCGCGGATTGTAGGAGTCCTGCGCGAGCGCGGCGTACTGCTGGCTGTTGAGGCTCATTGCGCACCTTCCTTGGCGGTCATGGTGATGGTGAACAGCTCATTGCGCAGTTCCGGCTGGAAGCGCGCCGGATCGGCGGCGCCGGCGTCGGGGAAGTCGCTGACCGTCTCGCTGCGCGGGTAATGGGCCTTGGCGTAGTACTTGGTGCGTTCCTGCTGGCCCTGCACTTCGCTGCCGAGCAGGTTGGACACGAACGAGGTCTCGGCCTGTTCGCCGCTGGCCTTGAGCTGGGCGTTGACGCTCGCCACCTGCCAGTGGCACACGCCCTTGCCGAGGTAGTCCTCGTCGAGCATCGCGTCGGCATAGACCGTGGCAGCGTAGGTGGTGTCGTCGACGCGGCTGAATTCCAGGTCCAGCGCCTTCATCGGATGGGTCGGCACGCCGGCCACCGGATCGGGGATGTAGACGCAGTCCGGCGCTTCGTATTGGGCGAAGCCGCGCACGTTGGCGAGCGGGCCGGGCGCCTGGGCGACCTTGAGCAGCACCCGGTAGGCGCGCTTGGGCGCCGGGTTGCGCTGGAACTTGGCGGCCAGGGCGGCGGGGTCGGGGCCGGCGGCGCCCGGGATCGGATCGGTCTGGGTGGTCATGGCGGTCTCGGGAGCGCTGCAGGCGGAAAGGCTCAACGCCAGCAGGAGGGCGAGGGGGCGTAACGGGCCGCGCATCGATGCCTCCATGGCGAAAGAACGGGGTGGCCGCGTCGCGGCCGGCGGCCGGGCGGCGGAACCGCCCTCGGCCGGAAACGGCGCAGGCGGCGGTCCGGCGAGCCTACGACAGGCCCCCAGCCGGAGCAAACCGTCATACCGCGGGCTCTGCGACCAGCGACCGGGGTCACATCCAGCCCGGCGCCGCCGTCTAGGTCGTCAGTCATGGCAACCCCGGCCGCCCCCGGCTCATCCATTGCCTTGAACCCGGTCGCCACGCCCCGCCGGCCCGCCCCAGGAAACGCACCGGGGCATGACCAAAGGGGGATATGACTTCCAGCACATAGCAAGCCCCGCCCAGGTGTTGTACTTTACCAACACACCGAAGCACTACACCTCCACGACAGCAGAAAGGACGAACCCATGAACGCCACCGCCACCACCCGCACCGCCCCGACCGCCAAGACCCCGGCCACCACCGCCCCGGTCCGCCACGTCCACCGCCAGCGCGACTTCGGCGTCGGCTACGGCAACTCCAGCGGCTACGCCAGCAACCGCAGCTACGCCAGCAACTGGGTCCAGCCGCGCTTCCGCTTCGCCTGATCGCCCACTCGGCGTCCATGGATCGCTCGTCCGCGGCCCTATCGGTTCTCCGGCCCGGATCGGCGCAGTAAGCGCTCCCGTTCCCCGACTCAGCGCGCGCCGATCCGGCCTTTTTCCGGCCCACGGCACGATCCAGCCGCCGCACCCGCAGCACCGAAGCCCGTCGCACCCGCAATCCCCGGCGCAAGCGGCCATGTCCCGGCTGGTCCGGTCGCCGCCTCGCCGCTATCGTGAGCCGATGAGCGCATCCGACCCGACCAGCCCCGCGGCGCCCGCCGCCCAGCCGCCCGCGGCCAAACCCTTGTTCCGCGGCGCCACCACCGTCGACGACCTCAACCGGCTCTCGCGCAACACCGCGATGGAGCCGCTCGGCATCGTCTTCACCGAGATCGGTCCCGACTACGTGCGCGGCACCATGCCGGTCGATCCGCGCACCCACCAGCCCTACGGCCTGCTCCACGGCGGCGCCTCGGTATTGCTGGCCGAAACCCTCGGCAGCAGCGCCGGCAACCTGTGCTGCGCCGCCGGCAAGGTCTGCGTCGGCATCGAGATCAACGCCAACCACGTGCGCGGCGTGCGTAGCGGCACGGTCGTCGGCACCGCCCGGCCGATCCACGTCGGCGCCAGCACCCAGGTCTGGGACATCCGCATCGAGGACGAAGCCGGCCGCCTGGTCTGCGTCTCGCGCCTGACCCTGGCCGTGGTACCCAAGCCCTGAGCCGGCGGGTAGGCTAAGGCTCCGCGTGGCGCGGCCTTCGCGCCCGCACCGCGCCCACCGCCGAGGCTCCGTGCGCCGACCCACCATCAAAGATGTCGCCGAACTCGCCCAGGTCTCGCTGAAGACCGTCTCGCGGGTCATCAACGACGAGTCCGGCGTGCGCGCCCGCACCCGCGCGCGGGTGCACGAGGCGATCGCCGAACTCGACTACCGTCCCGACCCGTCCGCGCGCAGCCTGCGCAGCGCCCAGCCGTATGCGCTGGGCGTGGTCTACGACAACCCGAACCCGTACTACATCATCAGCGTGCAGAACGGCGTGCTGGCCGCCTGCCGCGAGACCGGCTACGGCCTGCAGATCCATCCCTGCGATTCGTCCTCGCCGCTGCTGGCCGCCGACCTGATCGACCTGGTCCAGGGCGCGCGCCTGGCCGGCCTGGTGTTGGCGCCGCCGATGTCCGAGCGCATGGAGCTGGTCAGCGAACTGCTCGCGCACGGGATCAAGCTGGTGCGCATCGTCTCGGCCGCCGAGGACCCGCGCGACGGCGCGCCGTGCGTCTGGGTCGACGACCGCGACGCCGCCTACGACATCACCGAACACCTGATCCAGCTCGGCCATCAGCGCATCGGCTTCCTGTGGGGCGGCAAATCGCACCGTTCCAGTTGGGAGCGCTACAAGGGCTACGCCCAGGCGCTGACCGACTACGGCATCGGCGAAGACGAAAACCTGGTGCTGCCGGGCGACTACTCCTTCGACGACGGCTTCCGCGGCGCGCGCCGCCTGTTCGCCCTGCCCGACCGGCCGACCGCGATCTTCGGCAGCAACGACGAAATCGCCGCCGGCGTGCTGGCGGCGGCGAAGTCTTCCGGGATGCACGTGCCCTACGACCTGTCGATCGCCGGGTTCGAGGACAGCCCGTTCTCCAAGCAGTCGTGGCCGACGCTGACCACCGCGCGGCAGGCGACCGAGGAGATCGCGCGGCATGCGGCGTATCGCTTGATCGCCGAATTGCGGCGCGAGAGCGACACCCCGGCGGAAGCGCCGGCGAACGAGGGCTTCAGCCCGATCCTGGTGGTACGCGGGTCGACCGCGCCGCCGCGGCCCGCCGGCGGCGGTTGAGCCCGTCGCCTCCCGGCATCGTTGCGTAGGCCCATGTAGGAACGACGCGAGTCGCGGCCGTGCCATCGCAACTGCGGCGCAACCGTCGACGTAACCGCATTGGCGCGGTCGCGGCTTGCGCCGCTCCTACAGGAGCTGCGGCCCGATCACTTCAGCACCGCCGCCTCGCGCGCCAGCGCTTCGACCTTGGCCCAATCGCCGGCCTTCACCGCCGCCGCCGGCGCTACCCACGAGCCGCCGACGCAAGGCACGTTCGCCAGCGCCAGGTACTCGCGCGCGTTGTTCGCGCCGATCCCGCCGGTCGCGCAGAAACGCAGTTCCGGCAGCGGGCCGCCGAGCGATTTCAGCGCGGTCGCGCCGCCGATCGATTCGGCCGGGAAGAACTTGAGCTGGGTGTAGCCCTGTTCCAGCAACGCCATCGCTTCCGAGGCGGTGGCCGCGCCCGGCAGCCACGGCAGGTCGATCTCGCGCGCGGCGGCGATCAACCCCGGCGAACTGCCGGGCGAGACGGCGAAAGTGGCGCCGGCCTTGAGCGCATCGACGAAATCCTGCGGCCGGCGCACGCTGCCGACACCGACCGCGGCGCCTTCGACTTCGGCGGCGATCGCACGCACCGCCTCCAGCGCGACCGGCGTGCGCAGCGTCACTTCGATCGCCGGTAAACCACCGGCGACCAGCGCGCGCGCCAACGGCACGGCGTGGGCGAGGTCGTCGATCACCAATACCGGCACCACCGGCGCCAGCGCCAGCACCGCGCCGACGCGCTTTTGCAGATCCTGCATCGCAGTCATTGTTCGATTCCCGGAAGAAGACTCAGGCGCGCGCGGCGACTTCGTCGATGTGCTTGAGCAGGTCGGCCGGGTCTTCGTAGACGCGGAAGCCGCCGGCGCGTTCGAGTTCGTCCTGGCCATAGCCGCCGGACAACAGCCCGACGCCGAGCGCGCGCGCGCGGCGCGCGGCGAGCAGGTCCCAGATGCTGTCGCCGACCACCACCGAATGCTCGATGTCGGCGCCAAGCTTGTCGGCGGCGGCGAGGAACAGGTCGGGATCGGGCTTGGCGTAGCGCACCATGTCGCGGGTGATCACCACGTTGCGCTCGGGATCGACGCCGAGCGCGACCAGGTTGTGGCGCGCGGTTTCCATGCGGCCGCTGGTGGCGATGGCCCAGGGGATGCCGTTGTCGGTCAGGTACGCGAGCAGCTCGACCGCGCCCGGCAGCGGCCGGATCTGCGTCGCCTGCGCCGCATAGGCCTGCGCGTGCAGCTTGTGCAGGCGCTCGACCCGCTCGGGGGTGATGTCGATTCCGGTCTCGCGCAGCAGGATGTTGGTGAACAATCCGCCGCTCATGCCGATCTTGCGATGGATGCGCCACACCGACAGCGGAATGCCGTCGGCGTCGAGGGCTTGTTTCCAGGCCAGGACGTGCTGGTAGACGCTGTCGACCAAGGTGCCGTCGAGGTCGAACAGGAAGGTGGTGCGGATGGGGGCGGGCATGTCGCTGCCTTTTCGGAATCCGGGAGGGGTGGGCAACTTCGTTCTTACCTATCGTCATTCCCACGAAGGCGGGAATCCAGAGACTTTAGAGTCATGTCGCGATGAAGCCCTGGATTCCCGCGTTCGCGGGAATGACGGTTGTCGCCATCGCGATGAAGCCCTGGGTTCCCACCTTCGCGGGAATGACGGTGGAGGCGACGCGAGGCTTCGAACGAATCGACGCCCACACCACCGCCGCAATCACAACGGCACCGGCCCGAACACGCCCGCGCCCCGATCGGCCGGCGCGGCCGCGTCGCGGAACGCGGCGAACAGTTCGCGGCCGAAGCCGACGTGGTGCGCGGACAGGTCGGCCGTCGCGTTCTCGCGCGCCGCCCAGTCCGCCGGTTCGATCACGCTCAAGGTCCCGGCCACCGCGTCCACGCGCAGCACGTCGCCGTCGCGCAGTTTCGCCAGCGGTCCGCCGACCATCGCCTCGGGCGTGACGTGGATCGCCGCGGGCACCTGGCCCGAGGCGCCGGACATGCGGCCGTCGGTGACCAGCGCGACCCGATGCCCGCGCTTCTGCAACACGGTCAGCGTCGGCGTCAGCTGATGCAGTTCGGGCATGCCGTTCGCGCGCGGGCCCTGGAAGCGCACCACCACGATCACGTCGCGATCCAACTCGCCGCGCTCGAACGCCTGCTTGACCTCGTATTGCTCGGTGAACACCCTGCACGGCGCCTCGACCGTCCAGCGGTCTTCCGGCACCGCCGAGACCTTGATCGCCGCGGTGCCGAGGTTGCCGGTCAGCACGCGCAAACCGCCGTCGGCGCGGAACGGTTCGGCGACCGGACGCAGCACCGCGGTGTCGCAGCTGGTCGGCGTCGACGGCACGTACTGCACTTCGCCGTCCTCGCCCAGGCGCGCTTCGACCCGGTAGCGATCCAGGCCGTGGCCGGCGACGGTTTCGACATCGCCGTGCAGCAGGCCGTGATCGAGCAACTCGCCGATCAGGAACGCCAGCCCACCGGCGGCGTGGAAGTGGTTCACGTCGGCGCTGCCGTTGGGATAGACCCGCGCCAGCAGCGGCACCGCCGAGGACAGCGCGTCGAAGTCCTCCAGCCGCAGTTCGATGCCGGCGGCGGCGGCCATCGCCACCAGATGCAGCAAGTGGTTGGTCGAGCCGCCGGTGACGTGCAGGCCGATCACGCCGTTGACGATGGCGCGCTCGTCGACGATGCGGCCGATCGGCCGGTAGTCGTCGCCGAGCGCGGTGATCTGCGCGGCGCGGCGCGCGGCCAGCGCGGTCAGCGCGTCGCGCAGCGGGGTGTTGGGATGGACGAAGCTGGAGCCCGGCAGGTGCAGGCCCATCATCTCCATCAGCATCTGGTTGGAGTTGGCGGTGCCATAGAAAGTGCAGGTGCCTGGGCCGTGGTAGCTGCGCGCTTCGGCTTCGAGCAACTCGTCGCGGGTCGCTTCGCCGGTGGCGTAGCGTTGGCGCACGCGCGATTTCTCGTCGTTGGGCAGGCCCGAGGTCATCGGCCCGGCCGGCACGAAGATGCCCGGCAGGTGGCCGAAGTTCAACGCGCCGATCAGCAGGCCGGGCACGATCTTGTCGCACACGCCCAGGTACAGCGCGGCGTCGAACATGTCGTGCGACAGCGCGATCGCGGTCGACATCGCGATCACATCGCGCGAGAACAGCGACAACTCCATGCCTTCGCGGCCCTGGGTGACGCCGTCGCACATCGCCGGAACGCAGCCCGCGACCTGCGCGGTCGCGCCGGCGTCGCGCGCGGCGGCCTTGAGCAGATCGGGATAGCGCTCCAGCGGCTGGTGCGCGGACAGCATGTCGTTGAACGAGGTGACGATGCCGAGGTTCGGCGCCGCGCCGCTGCGCAGCGCCTGCTTGTCGCCGACGTTGCAGGCGGCGAAGCCGTGGGCGAGATTGCCGCACGACAGCCGGCGCCGGTGCGGACCGCTGCCGCACGCCGCGTCGATACGGGCGAGGTAGGCGGTGCGGCGCGCGCGGCTGCGTTCGACGATGCGTTGCGTGACTTGCGCGACGACAGGATGCAGTTGGGTATTCACGTGGACCTTGGTCGATGCGGGGCGCCGGCATCGGCGCCTGGCCGGTGACTCGAAAAACGCGACTCCCCCGAAAAAGGGAGAGAGGGGGGATTTGCCGTTCCTACACCTTCCGCAGAAGCACCGGCAAAAGCAAATCCCCCCGCGTCCGCGGTGCGGACGCGGCCCCCGGCGAAGGGGGCGACAGCAAAAGCCTTAACTGGGAGGGGAGGGAGTCAGGGCTTGGCTGTCTGCGGAACCCAAACCAACGCGGGCTCCGAAAAATCGCGGATCTCAAAGTGCGGGGTTACGGACTCCAATACAGGGTCGGCGCGTTCGGCGCGCCCGCCAATGCGGCGCGGATCGGCAGGGTCGAACGCGGATCGCTTCGCGCGGCGTCGAGCACCGCGCGCTTGCTCTCGCCTTCGATATGCAGGTACAGCGCCGGCGCGGTGAAGATCGCGCTCAGGGTCAGGGTCATGCGCGGCTCGGGCATCGCCGCGGTGCGCACCGACATCACCGGCGCGCGCCCGCGCGGCTGCAGACCGATCTCGCGCAGCGCCGGGTTGTCGTGGCCGAGGTCCGGGAACAGCGACGCGGTGTGGCCGTCCTCGCCCATGCCCAGCACCGCCACGTCCAGCGGCAGGCCTTCGTTGGCGATCTTGGTCAGCACCGGCATCAGCGCCATTTCCGGCGTCTCCACCGGACGGTACAGCGGCAGGAAACGCGCGGCCGCCGCATTGTTCTGGAACAGGTGCTCGCGCAGCAGGCGTTCGTTGGATCGCGGATGTTCGGCCGGCACCCAGCGCTCGTCGATCGGCAGCACGGTGACCCGCGCCCAATCCAGCGTCTGTTGCGACAACAGCTGGAAGAAACGCTTGGGCGTGTTGCCGCCCGACAGCGCGATGCTGGCCTCGCCGTGACGGGCGAGCGCGGCGCGCAGGTCGGCGGCGACTTGCCGCGCCAAGGCCAACGCCAGCTGTTCGCCGTCGTCGAACAGTTTTTCGTGCAAGGGCAGCGGCAAGGGTTCGATCACGGTCAGTCGCTCAGCTTGCATCTTCATGCCACGTCCTCCCATCGCGTTCGATCAGCGCCACCGCGGCGCTCGGGCCCCAGCTGCCGGCGGTGTACGGGCGCGGCGCCTCGGCGCTCGCGGCCCAGGCCGCGCGGATCGGGTCGATCCATTTCCACGCCGCGTCGACTTCGTCGCGGCGCATGAACAACATCGGATTGCCGCGCACCACGTCCATCAGCAGACGTTCGTACGCATCGGCCTGGCGCCCGCCGAACGCGGCGGCGAAGCTCATGTCCAGCGGCACGTGGCGCAGGCGCAGGCCGCCGGGGCCGGGCACCTTGTTCATCAGCCACAGCTTCACGCCCTCGTCGGGCTGCAAGCGCAGCACCAGCTTGTTCGGCTGCAGGCGACTGGACGGGTCCTGTTCGGTCAGGCCTTCGAAGATCGAATGCGGCACCTGGCGGAACGTCACCACGATTTCCGAGACGCGCTCGGCCAGACGCTTGCCGGTGCGCAGGTAGAACGGCACCCCGGCCCAACGCCAGTTCTTCACTTCGGCCTTCAGCGCGACGAAGGTTTCGGTCAGCGACTGCGCGCCCAGTTCCTGCGCATAGCCCGGCACCGCGCGGCCCTCGACCGCGCCGGCCTTGTACTGGCCGCGCACGGTGAAGGCGGCGGCGTTGCCGTTCTCGATCGGGCGCAGCGCGCGCAGCACCTTGAGTTTTTCGTCGCGGATCGCGTCGGCGGCCAGCGACGAGGGCGGCTCCATCGCCACCAGGCACAGCAGCTGCAGCAGATGGTTCTGGACCATGTCGCGCAGCGCGCCGGACTTGTCGTAGTACGGCGCGCGCGATTCGACGCCGACGGTCTCGGCCACGGTGATCTGCACGTGGTCGATGTGCTCGGCCTTCCACAGCGGTTCGAACAGCGCGTTGCTGAAACGCAGCGCGGTCAGGTTCTGCACCGTTTCCTTGCCGAGGTAATGGTCGATGCGGAAGATCTGGGTTTCGTTGAACACCCGCGCCAGCGCGTCGTTGATCGCATCGGCGCTGACGCCGTCCTTGCCGAGCGGCTTCTCGACCACCACCCGGGTCTTGGGGTTGACCAGGCCGTGCGACTGCAGCCGGTCGGAGACCACACCGAACAGGTCCGGACCGACCGCGAGGTAAAACACCCGCACCCGCTCGGCATCGGTGAATTCGGCGGCGAACTCGGGCCAGCCGCTGTCCGAGCTCAGGTCCAGGCGGCGGTAGGACAGCAGCGCCAAGAAGCCGTCGAGCACCTCGGTCTGCTGCGCCTGCTCGCCGGCGAACTGGATCAAGGCCTCGCGGATCTTGCCGCGGTAGGCCTCATCGCTGCGCTCGTCGCGGGCGATGCCGACGATGCGCGCGCCGGCGACGATCTGGCCGTCGGCATACCGGTGGAACAGCGCCGGCAGCAGCTTGCGCAGGGCCAGGTCGCCGGTGCCGCCGAAGATCACCAGATCGAACGGGGCCAACGGCGCGAGGTGCGGCGGTTGCGAGGTGGAAGGCACGGAATAGACGCTCATGGACGGTCCGGCGGGGTCTCGACTGGTCTCGGTGAAACCATACCAGCAAAGATACCAGTAAGATACCACCTGTGCAAAACAACCATGAATCAATGGTTTAAACAGGTTTAGCACGTCTTTGTTGCCGCCAATGGTCTGCCACTGGTATCTTTTCCGGCATGCAGGACTATCTGCAAAGCGAATTCCGCCGCCAGTCCGACGCGCGCCGCGCGCCGGCTTATCAACACCTGCGCCG
The DNA here is from genome assembly GCF_023617245.1 of Lysobacter enzymogenes. Taxonomy (NCBI): domain Bacteria; kingdom Pseudomonadati; phylum Pseudomonadota; class Gammaproteobacteria; order Lysobacterales; family Lysobacteraceae; genus Lysobacter; species Lysobacter enzymogenes. The sequence continues at coordinate 155,633 of NZ_CP067396.1, read as the reverse complement.
CACTCTCCAGCACGCGATCGAGAACGGCGAACTGACCGCCGGCCAGGCCCTGCCCGGCGAGCGCGAGCTCGGCAAGCTGCTGGATCTGTCGCGGGTGACCGTGCGCAAGGCCATCGCCGGCCTCGTCGGCGACGGCCTGCTGGTGCAGCGCCAGGGCGCCGGCACCTTCGTCGCCGAGCGCATCGTCAAGTCGTTCTCGCGCCTGACCAGCTTCACCGACGACCTGCGCGCGCGCGGGCTCGACCCGCGCTCGACCTTCCTCGAACGCGGCCTCGGCGACGTCACGCCGGAAGAGGCGATGGCGCTGAACCTGTCGCCGGGCGCGGCGGTGATCCGCTACTACCGCCTGCGCACCGCCGACGGCGTGGCCCTGGCGCTGGAACGCACGGTGGTGCCGGCCGCGGTCATCGGCGACCCGGACCTCGTCGAAAACTCGCTGTACGAAGCCTTCGCCAAGCTCGGCATCCGCCCCACCCGCGCGCTGCAGCGCCTGCGCGCGATCGCCTTCGACGCCGAGCAGGCGCGCCTGATGAACCTGCCCGAAGGCGCGCCGGGATTGTTCATCGAACGCCGCACCTTCCTCGACGACGGTCGCGTCGTCGAGTTCACCCGATCCTTCTACCGCGGCGACGCCTACGACTTCGTCGCCGAACTCCAGAGCGAACCCACCCCGTGAGCGCCGACACCCTGCCCGACCCCACCCCGCTCGACCCCAGCAGCACCCGCATGTACGCCGAAGCGCAGGAAGCCGGCGATGCGGTCGCCCGCCAGTTCCAGGCCAACGCCGACATCGTCGACGAACTGACCCAGCGCCTGCGCGCGCAGCCGCCGCGCTTCATCGTGACGTGCGCGCGCGGCAGCTCCGATCACGCCGCGACGTACGGCAAGTATCTGTTCGAGACCCAGCTCGGCCTGGTCACCGCCTCGGCCTCGCCGTCGGTGGGCTCGGTCTACGCGATCAAGCCGCAATTGCAGGATTCGCTGTTCGTGGCGGTGTCGCAGTCGGGCAAGAGCCCCGACCTGGTGCGCAACGCCGAGATCGCCAAGAGCGCCGGCGCGCACGTGCTGGCCCTGGTCAATGTCGCCGACTCACCGCTGGCGCGGATCGCCGACACCGTGCTGCCGCTGCACGCCGGCCCGGAGAAGAGCGTCGCCGCGACCAAGAGCTACCTGTGCTCGCTGGCCGCGATGCTGCAGCTGACCGCGCGCTGGAGCAGCGACGCCAAGCTGTTCGACGCCGTGCACGCGCTGCCCGAGGCCTTGCGCCAGGCGTTCGCGCAGGATTGGTCGCCGCTGGTCGAAGGCCTGCGCGAGGCGCACAACCTGTTCGTGATCGGCCGCGGCCTCGGCCTCGGCGCGGCCCAGGAGGCCGCGCTGAAGTTCAAGGAAACCTGCGCCCTGCACGCCGAGGCCTTCAGCAGCGCGGAAGTGAAGCACGGCCCGATGGCGATCGTCGGCCCAGGGTTCCCGGTGCTGGCCTTCGCCCAGGACGACGGCACCGGCGACGGCACCGTGGCGGTGGCGCGCGAGTTCCGCCAGCGCGGCGCGCCGGTGTGGCTGGCCGCGCCGGGCATCCACGGCGGCGACGCGCTGCCGCTGGCGCGCTCGCTGCATCCGGCGATGACGCCGCTGCTGACCGTGGCCAGCTTCTACAAGGCGGCCAATGCGCTGTCGGTCGCGCGCGGGCTGAATCCGGACGTGCCGCCGCATCTCAACAAAGTCACCGAGACGGTCTGAGGCCATGACCGCGACCGCCTTCGTCAACGGCCGCGTGCTCAGCGAGCGCGGCTTCGAGTCCGACCTCAGCGTGATCGTCGAGGACGGCTGGATCGTCGCCGTGCTGCCCGGCCCGGCGCCGGCCGGCGCGCAGGCGGTGGACCTGCAAGGCCGCTATCTGGCGCCGGGCTTCATCGACACCCAGGTCAACGGCGGCGGCGACGTGCTGTTCAACGACGCGCCCACCGTCGAAGGCCTGCGCACGATCGCCCGGGCGCACCGCCGCTTCGGCACCACCGGGATGATGCCGACGCTGATCAGCGACGACGTCGCGGTGATGCTGCGCGCGATCGGCGCGGTGCGCGAGGCCATCGCCGCGGGCGTGCCCGGCATCCTCGGCATCCATCTGGAAGGTCCGTACCTGGCGCCGGCGCGCAAGGGCGTGCACAACCCGGACAAGTTCCACACCCCGGGCGAGGACGAGCTCGACCGCATCGCCTCGCTCGACAACGGCAAGACCCTCCTGACCCTGGCGCCGGAGCGATTCGACGACGCCACCCTGCGCGCGCTGGCCGCGCGCGGCGTGCTGCTCAGCGCCGGCCACACCGCCGCCGACTACGATCGGTTGCGCGCGGCCTTCGCCAACGGCGTCAGCGGCGTCACCCACCTGTTCAACGCGATGACTCCGCTCGGCAGCCGCGAACCCGGCGGCGTCGGCGCCTGTCTCGACGATCCCAACGCCTGGTGCGGGGTGATCGTCGACGGCGAACACGTGCACGACGCGTCGCTGCGCATCGCCATCGCGGCCAAGCCGCGCGGCAAGATCATGCTGGTCACCGACGCGATGCCGCCGGTCGGCGGCGTCAGCGAAGACTTCGTGCTGTACGGCGAAACCATGACCTGCCGCGACGGCAAGTGCACCACCGCCAGCGGCACCCTGGCCGGCTCGGCGCTCGACATGGCCAGCGCGGTGCGCAACACCGTCCAACGCCTGGGCCTGCCGCTGGACGAAGCCTGCCGCATGGCCTCGACCTACCCGGCGCAGTTCCTCGGCCTGGGCGACCGGCTCGGCAAGATCCTGCCCGGCTACCGCGCCGACCTCATCGCGCTGGACGACGCGTTGGCGGTGCAAGACAGCTGGATCGGCGGCGCGCGCTGAGGCACCGTGCGCCAGCCGCCGCCGCTGCGCCGCGGCGCATCGGAAGCGTCGTCGGCAACGCGGCGGCGATGCATCGCGACAACGCGGATCGCCGGTCGCGACCTCAGTCGCCGAAACTGACGCCGCGGCAGTCGCGGCGCGCGCGGCCCTCGCGCTTGCCGCGCTCATCGCTACCGGCTTCTCGCATCTGCTTGATCGAATGCGCGCAGCGCGTGCGTTGGTTCTCGCTGTCCTGGCGCGTGCGCTGCGGATCGCCCTCGCCCCAGCGCACCAGCGGCTGCGGCGACTGCAGATCGAAACCGGGTTCGCCCGGCTCGGCCAGGCGCGCGGCGGCCGGGCTTTGTCGGTAGAGCTCGTCCTGCGGCCGCTGCGCGCCCGGCGGCGCGTGCGTTTGCGGCGCCTGCGGCTTCAACGCCGGCGGCGCGAGCTTGGGCGCGGGAATGGCGGCTGACTTGGTCGCGATCGGCTTGGCGGCAGGCGCCTGGGCGAAGGCCGGCGCCGACAACAACAGCGCGAGCGCTGCGGCGAGGGGGAGACGGAGCATGTGCGCAGTCCTGGTGTCGCCGGATCGTCGCCGGCCTTGCGACTGTAGCGGCATCGGCGGCGCGCGTGCAGACCTGCGGGCGCTGCGAGCGCTGTATCGCGACGAAGACGGTTTGCGCGATCTGCTCGCACGCCGAACGACTGCGCCGCACGCGCTCGCCCGTATCGCGCGCGACCGCGCCGCCTCCCGTCATGGGCGCGCAAGCGCGCCGTTGCGCTTCACCCCGGCGCCAGCGCGCGCGGATGGCCGCAGGCCGCGCACAGCGTCGCCTGCGGCGTGCGCAGCGGCTTGCCGCAAAGCGCGCAAGGCGGTCCGTAGCGCGATGCCTGGTGATGCCAGATCGCCTCGAAGCTGGTTTCGCGATAGCCGGTCAGGCGCTCGTAGAAATCGAAGGCGTCGCGCCCCGCCCCCTGCATCGCCTCGTGCGGGCCGACGCGGTGCTGGCGGCAATGGCGCTTGATCCGCGACCAGGCCTGGCTCAGCACCGGTCCCATGCGCGCCCATTCGTCGTCGTCGAGCATCGGCAGCACCTTGTCGCAGCGCCAGCAATACAGCTCCGTGGCCATGCCGTCCCTCCCCGCGGGGTCGCGCCCGCTTCCTGAATGCGATAACCGTATACGCATTCAGTGCAATCACCAGCAGACGCACAAACGGCACACCCCGCCCGTCTGGCGGCCCGATTGCGCACACAGGCTATAATTCCGAGTCTTTGCTCGGCTCCCGGCCCGCCACACCGGACCGCACGGACGCCCACCGCACCGCCCCGCCAGCCCACCCGCGGCATCGCCGCGAGAGCCCGCCCATGACCAGCACCGCAGAACTCAGCTCGCCCTCGTCGGCGAACACCGGCTTGACCAACTCCGTGCTCGATCCGGACTACACCCTGGAGCACAAGTACACCCGTCAGGAAGGCCGCATCTATCTGTCCGGCGTGCAGGCGCTGGTGCGCCTGCCGCTGATGCAGCGCCTGCGCGACCAGGCCGCGGGGCTCAACACCGCCGGCTTCATCTCCGGCTACCGCGGCTCGCCGCTGGGCGGGTTCGACCTGGAGCTGTGGCGCGCGCGCAAGCACCTGGAAGCGGCGGGCGTGAAGTTCACCCCGGGCCTCAACGAAGACCTCGGCGCGACCATGGTCTGGGGCACCCAGCAGACCAACCTGTTCCCCGGCGCCAAGGTCGAAGGCGTGTACGGCATGTGGTACGGCAAGGGCCCGGGCGTGGACCGCACCGGCGACGTGTTCAAGCACGCGAATGCCGCCGGCACCAGCAAGCTCGGCGGCGTGCTGGCGCTGGCCGCCGACGACCACGCCTGCCGCTCCTCGACCCTGCCGCACGGCTCGGAAGGCGAGTTCACCAGCGCGATGATGCCGATCCTCAATCCGGCCGGCGTGCAGGACATCCTCGACATGGGCCTGATCGGCTGGGCGATGTCGCGCTACACCGGCCGCTGGGTCGGCTTCAAGACCATCGCCGAAACGGTCGAATCGTCGGCGTCGGTGGACGTCAATCCGCTGGCGCTGCAGATCGTGACGCCGGACGACTTCGTCATGCCGCCGGGCGGGCTCAACATCCGCTGGCCCGACCCGCCGATGGACCAGGAGATGCGCCTGCACCAGTACGCAGTCAAGGCCGCGCAGGCGTTCGCGCGCGCCAACCGCATCGACCGCATCGTGGTCGATTCGCCGAATCCGCGCCTGGGCATCATCACCACCGGCAAGAGCTACCTCGACGTCCTGCAGGCGCTGGAGTACCTGGGCCTGGACGCGCGCGCCTGCGCCGACCTCGGCATCCGCGTGTACAAGGTCGGCATGACCTGGCCGCTGGAGCCGGTCGGCCTGCGCGCGTTCGCGCGCGGCCTCGACGACATCCTGGTGGTCGAGGAGAAGCACGCCTTCATCGAAAGCCAGATGAAGGAATCGATGTACAACTGGGACGGCGGCAAGCGTCCGTCGATCGTCGGCAAGTACGACGAGAACGGCGAGTGGATCCTGCCGTCGACCGGCGAGCTGACCCCGGCGCGCATCGCCGGCGTGATCGCGCGCCGCATCCAGCGCTTCCACGATTCCGAGCAGATGCGCAACGTGCTGCGCTGGATGGAAGAGAAGGAAAGCGAGCTGGCGCTGCCGCGCGCCGCGTTCCCGCGCGTGCCGCACTACTGCTCGGGCTGCCCGCACAACACCTCGACCGTGGTGCCGGAAGGCTCGCGCGCGCTCGGCGGCATCGGTTGCCATTACATGGTCACCTGGATGGACCGCGACACCAACACCTTCACCCAGATGGGCGGCGAAGGCGTGACCTGGTGCGGGCAGTCGGCGTTCACCGAGACCGAGCACGTGTTCCAGAACCTCGGCGACGGCACCTATTTCCACAGCGGCTCGCTGGCGATCCGCCAGTCGGTCGCCGCCGGCGTCAACATCACCTACAAGATCCTCTACAACGACGCGGTCGCGATGACCGGCGGCCAGCCGGTCGACGGCACCCTGTCGGTGCCGCAGATCGCGCACCAGGTGCGCTCCGAGGGCGTGCACACGATCGTGCTGCTGTCCGACGACATCGCCAAGTGGAACAAGCGCGAGCTGTTCCCGAGCGACGTCGAGTTCCACGACCGCAAGGAACTCGACGCGGTGCAGAAGCGCCTGCGCGAGACCAAGGGCGTCAGCGTGCTGATCTTCGACCAGACCTGCGCGACCGAGAAGCGCCGCCGGCGCAAGCGCGGCAAGATGGTCGATCCGCAGAAGCGCGTCATGGTCAACACCCTGGTCTGCGAAGGCTGCGGCGATTGCGGCAAGAAGTCGTTCTGCGTGTCGGTGCTGCCGAAGGAAACCGAGTTCGGGCGCAAGCGCGAGATCGACCAGTCGAACTGCAACAAGGACTATTCCTGTGTCAATGGCTTCTGCCCGAGCTTCGTCACCGTCGAAGGCGGCGGGCTGAAGAAGAAGAAAGGCTCGTCGGCCAAGGATCGCTTGAACGATCTGCCGCTGCCGACGCTGCCCGCGCTCGACCAGCCCTGGAACATCCTCATCACCGGCGTCGGCGGCACCGGCGTGGTCACCATCGGCGCGCTGCTCGGCATGGCCGGGCACCTGGAAGGCAAGGGCGCGAGCGTGCTCGACCAGACCGGCCTGGCGCAGAAGGGCGGCGCGGTGACCACCCACATCCGCATCGCCAAGGCCCCCGACGACATCCACGCCGTGCGCATCGCCGCCGGCGAGGCCGATCTGGTGCTGGGCTGCGACATGGTCGTGGTCAACGACTACTGGGCGCTGTCGAAGATCCGCGCCGGCCGCAGCCAGGTCGTGCTCAACAGCTACGAAGCGATGCCGGGCACCTTCACCACGCGTCCGGACATGCAGTTCCCGGCCACCGACATCGTCGCCGCGATCAAGCTCGCGCTCGGCGAGCAGGACCCGCACCTGGTCGATGCGACCCAGCTCGCCACCGCCCTGCTCGGCGACGCCATCGCCGCCAACCTGTTCATCCTCGGCTACGCCTGGCAGCGCGCGCTGGTGCCGATCAGCTTCGATGCGCTGATGCGCGCGATCGAGCTCAACGGCGCGGCGATCGAGATGAACAAGACCGCGTTCGCCTGGGGCCGCCTCGCCGCGATCGACCCGCGCGCGGTGGCCGAGGCCGCCGGCGTGACCCGCAAGGTGCCGACCGCGGCCGAAGCGACTCCGCACGACCTGCCGCACCTCAAGCCCGGCGAGTGGGAAGGCAACGAGTGGGGCGCGACCTCGGCGCCACGCGCGACCCGCAACGAAGACGAACTGCGCCACCTGCCGGCCGGCGCCAAGGCCGACGGCGACAACGTCGCCTTCCTGCCGCTGGACGACCTGCGCCTGTCGCGCTCGCTCGACGAACTGGTCGCGCGCCGCGTGGTCTTCCTCACCGACTACCAGGACGCCGCCTACGCCAAGCGCTATTCCGACTTCGTCGCCAAGGTGCGCGAGGCGGAGCAGAAGCGGGCCCCGGGCTCGACCGACCTGGCCGAGGCGGTGGCACGCTACTTCTTCAAGCTCATGGCCTATAAGGACGAGTACGAAGTCGCGCGCCTGTACACCAGCGGCGAATTCAAGCGCCGCCTGGAGCAGCAGTTCGACGGCGACTACAAACTCAAGTTCCACCTCGCCCCGCCGCTGCTGGCGAAGAAGGACGCGCAGGGCCGGCTGATCAAGCAGGAATTCGGCCCCTGGGTGTTCACCGCGTTCAAGTGGATGGCCAAGCTGCGCGGCCTGCGCGGCGGCACCTTCGACATCTTCGGCTACACCGAGGAGCGCAAGATGGAGCGGCGCCTGATCGGCGAGTACGAGCAGACCGTCGGCGGCCTGCTCGACCGGCTCGACGGCGGCAACGTCGACCTGGCCGCGGAGATCGCCAGCATTCCCGAGCACATCCGCGGCTACGGCCACGTCAAGGAAGACCACCTGCACAAGGCCAAGGCGCGCGAGGCGGAGTTGCTGAAGGAATTCGCCAATCCGCTGCGGATTGTGCAGGCGGCGTGACTTCTCGGCTTGACAGAGTTGACCAAATGCACCGATGCTGGCGCCGCGGACGCGGCGCCAGCATCGGTCGAGATTGACTTGACAAGATCGCATCGCTCTGGTGCGGTCCGGCTTCGCGCAGCGAAGCCGGACCGCACCAGAGCAGGATCAATTCAAATATCTATTCAAACAATCTCGACTGTAACCTCCTAATCCCTTGATCTATAGCAATTTTTAAGTTGAACTATCTATTCATAGATAGATTCAACATTTGCTATGAGCATGCATTCGACCAGGCTGGAAACCCTGCTGCGGTCCGGCCCCAAGACCGCCGCCGAACTTGCTGCTGCCGCAGGCATCAGCCAACCCACTGTTTCCCGTGCACTTGCCGACCTGGGTACCAGGCTCGTTCGCATCGGTCGCGCCCGGGCAACGCGCTACGCATTAGCGCGCCCCATTGGACGCGCGGACCATGCTTGGCCACTGCATCGGATTACCCACAACGGGCAACCCGATCTGTTGGGCACCCTGCTTTCACTGCATGGAGGCTGGCTATTGCAGGCCAGTCGACCACTGCCCTTGTATCAGCACGGTGAGTTCGCCGAAGGCCTGTATCCGGATCTGCCCTGGTTTTTGGACGATCTGCGCCCCCAAGGCTATCTCGGCCGCGCTTTCGTCCGTCGCCACGCCATCGATTTGAACGCACCCGCCGATTTGAATCGGTGGCAATCCGAAGATGTCGTAACCGCGCTGCTACGCCAGGGAGCCGACCTGCCCGGCGACCTGGTTCTTGGCGACCTAGCGTTAGAGACGGCATTGCTCGATACGGTGTTCGACAGCCCCGATACGCTCATCCCCGTGGATCTTCGCGAATTCAACTATCCCGCACTGGCCGAACAAGCCGAGGCCGGCGATGCCGTGGGTTCTTCCGCAGGCGGCGAGCAACCCAAGTTCACCGCGGTACTGGAGACCGCCTCACGAGAACGCCAGTGCGTGATCGTCAAGTTCGCACGCCATAACCCCGAGAACGCCGCTGCGCGACGTTGGGTGAATCTGCTGGGCTGCGAGCACTTGGCTAATGAAGTGCTGCGCGAGCACGGATTCGAAACCGCGACCACCCGCATCATCGACCACGCGGGTTGGCGCTTCCTGGAATCTGTGAGATTCGACCGCACCGCGCAGCGCGGCCGCCGCGGCTTAGTTTCGTTGCGCGCATTGGACGCCGCTTATGCCGGGAACGACCCCGGCGACTGGCTGGCCTCGGCAGATTCGCTGCTCGATCAAGGCATCCTCGGCACCGACGATGCGGAAAACATCCGAAAGCTGCATCTGTTCGGCCGCTTCATCGGCAACACCGACATGCATTCGGGCAACTTGAGCTTCCTGGTCGATCCCGATTGCCTGCAGGTGCGTCTGGCACCGGTCTACGACATGTTGCCCATGCAGTATCGACCGAGCGCGGGCGGCGAGATCCACGAGCGCCCGCTGACGCCGCCGATGGCCCTGGGCGACGTACAACGTTGGCGCTGGGCCGCCGATGCCGCGAGCGATTTTTGGAATGCCGTCGCCGGCGACGACCGAATCGGTCCCGCGTTTCGCGCAATTGCCCAACAGAACCTGCAACGAGTCGGATCGGTGCAGGCCCGGTTCGGCTGAAGGCGCTTCTCTCGTTCTCGCTCCGCAGGCGACGTACGCCCCCCCGATGAAATCTCAAATCGCCCGCAACGCGCGCCGCACCACCTGCGCGCTGGCATCGTCCCCGGCGCTGACCATCGCGTAGTTGTAGCCGCCGCGCGACCAGTACTGCGCCAGCAAGCCGCCGTCGCGACGGTCGCCGCGCGGCAGCAGGTGGTGGCGCGGGCCGGGCGGGCGGATGTAGAAGCTGATCGCCTCGCCGCCGGCGTGCTGGTACACCACCAGCGCCGCGGCGCCCTGGTCGGTGGCGAGCAGGCGCGCGCCGACCGGGCGGTAGCCGGCGGCGCTGAGGTCGGGCAGGCGCATGGGCTCGCGGAAGTTCGCGTCGAGCCACGGCTGCACGTCGTTGGCGACGGTGTCGGCGCGCAGTTCGCCGCGCGCGGCGAACAGGCGGTGCGCGGCGATCGCGTCGGCCATCGGCGCGGCCGCCAGCGTCGCCGACGGCGCCGCGGGGCGGCTCCATTCGCGCGCCTGCCAGCCGCCGATGCCGCCCACGCCCAGGCTCAGCAGCACCGCCGCGGCGACCGCGTAGCGCGCGCTGCGGCGGCGGGCGAGGCCGGCGCGCAGGCGCGCGGGGTCCAGCGCCGGTTCCGGCGCCGGGGCGGCGCCGGCGAGCGCGGCGCGCAGTTGCTGCGCGTCGCGCTGCCAGGCCTGCAGCTCGGCCAGCCGCTCGGGCTGGCGCGCCAGCCAGGCCTCGACTTCGGCGCGGCGCGCGGGGTCCAGGCGGCCGTCGATGTAGGCGTGCAGGTCGTGTTCGTCGGGAACGTGGGTCATACGGAACTCGCAAGCGAAAACGAAGGACGCAGCGCGCGGATCATTTCAGCAATCTCAGCGGCGCGGTCGCGGTCTCGCCGTCGCTGAGCCGGCGCAGCGCCTGGCGCGCGCGCGACAGCCGCGACATCACCGTGCCGATGGGAACCTCGAGGATGGCGGCCACTTCCTGGTAGCTCAGGCCTTCCACCGACACCCACAGCAACAGGCTGCGCTGCTCCACCGGCAGCCGGTGCAGCGCGTCCAGGGCCGAGCGCGCGAGCGTTTCGCGCTCGGCCGAGGGCTGGCTGTCGGCCGCGCCCAGGCCGATGCGCGCGAGCAGGCCGGCGTAGCGCTGGGCGCGGCGCTGGCCGTCGAGGAACTGGCGGTAGAGGATCGAGAACAGCCACGGCCGCAGCGCGGCCTCGTCGCGGCGCTGGCTCCAGCCGGCGATGGCGCGCTCCAGTGCGCTCTGCACCAGATCGTCGGCGGCGTGGGAATCGCGCGCCAGCCAGCGCGCGAAGCGCCGCAGCGAGGGCAGTTGTTCGCGCAGGGCCTGGTCGAGTTCGTGCGGGGACATGGGCGCGGGGCCGGGTCGGATTCCGAGTGGATTGGGGGTGGGTTCGTCGGTAGGACGCCGCCGCGCGCAGTTTATTCCCGGCCGCGTGTTCGCCCCGCGCAGGGAATAAGCCGCGGCGGCGCGCGTCGTACCCCTATCGACCCACTGACGCAGCCACGCCCAAGGCCATGAACGAGCCCACCGCCCCGCCCCGACCGCCCTTCCCGCTCGCCCGCTGGACCCTGATCGCGCTCGCGGTCGGCGGCCTCGCCGGCGCCTTCGCCTATGTCGCCGGCTACCTCGACCCGCAACGGCTGACGCCGGCGCGCGTGGTCGATCAACTGCAGGCCAACGGCGGCGTCCACCCCGGCTACCGCCGCAACCACGCCAAGGGCGTGTGCGTGATTGGCCGCTTCGACAGCAGCGGCAAGGCGGCGCCCTACTCGCGCGCGGCCTTGTTCGCCGCCGGCGCGCGCACGCCGCTGGTCGGGCGCTTCGCCCTGCCCGGCGGCAATCCCTACGCACCCGACGGCGGCGTGCCGATCCGCAGCCTGGCGTTGCGCCTGACCCAGGCCGACGGCCAGCAATGGCGCACCGGCATGAACAACATGCCGGTGTTCCCGGTCGCCACGCCGCAAGCCTTCTACGAGCAACTGCGCGCGACCGCGCCCGACCCGGCCACCGGCAAGCCCGACCCGGCCAGGCAGAAGGCGTTCTTCGAAGCGCACCCGGAGACCGCCGCGTTCCGCGCCTGGATCAAGGACCAGAAGCCTTCGGCCAGCTACGCCACCGATGCCTACTACGGCCTCAACGCGTTCTACTTCGTCGGCGCCGACGGCGCGCGCCACGCGGTGCGCTGGCAGGTCGAACCCGACAACGGCGCGGCCGCCGCGCCGCTGGGCGCGCAGGACGTGAACACGCTCGCCGCCGAACTCGAACGCCGCCTCAATCAGGCGCCGCTGCGCTGGCGGCTGTGGGCGACGCTGGCCGCGCCCGGCGATCCGGTCGACGATGCGACCCAATCCTGGCCCGCGCAGCGCCCGCGGATCGACGCCGGCACGGTGATCCTCGAACGCGCCCAGGACCAGGACAGCGGCGAATGCCGCGACATCAACTACGACCCGCTGGTGCTGCCCGACGGCATCGTCGCCTCGGCCGATCCGCTGCTGCCGGCGCGCTCGGCCGCCTACGCCGAGTCTTATCGCCGTCGCACTTATGAGGAAGCGCGCGCCGGCGGCCGTCCGCCGCGGGAGGCCGCGCGATGAACCGCGAAACCGCAACGACGATGTTCTGGTGGCCGGCGCGGGTGCTGCACTGGCTGATGGCGGCGATGATCCTGGCGATGCTGTTCGTCGGCGCCGGCCTGGTCGCGAGCGTGTCCGAGCGCCACGCCTGGCTGCTGGCGCTGCACAAGCCGCTCGGCATCGCGATCCTGCTGCTGGCGGTGCTGCGGCTGGCGCTGCGGTTGCGGCATCGGCCGCCGCCGCTGCCGCGCGACCTCGCCCCGGCCGTGCGCCTGGCCGCGCACGCCTCGCACTGGCTGCTGTACGCGCTGATGCTGGCGATGCCGCTGATCGGCTGGGCGATGCTGTCGGCCGGCGGTTATCCGGTCGAGCTCGGCGCGGGCGTGCGGCTGCCGCCGATCGCGCCGTTCGACCCGACTTGGTTCGCGGCCTTGCGCTGGCTGCATCGGGCGCTGGCGTACGCCTTGTTCGCGCTGGTGCTGGCGCACCTGGGCGCGGCGCTGTACCACGGCCTGATCCGGCGCGACGGAGTGCTGCGCAGCATGCTGTGGCGGCAACGCAGCGCGCCGGACTGAATCGTCGCGTCCGCAGCCCCTGTAGGAGCGGCGCGAGCCGCGACCGCGATACCGCGCTTACGGCGCGAACGGCTAGCCCGCGGTCGCGACTTGCGTCGCTCCTACAGGGAGCAGGCCGTTTGTCGCGGACAGCGTGGGAGGGACTTCAGTCCCGATGCTTTTCGCTCGGATCGCCGCGCGCGTTCAACGCTGCGCGCGCGGAAACTCGGCCCGTCCCAACGCATACGGCAACAACCGCGCGATGTTGCGCGCATCGTCGATGCCGCGGTGGTGGGTGCCGGCGAAGTCCAGCCGCACCCGCTTCACCCCGCCGTCGAGGCCGAACTTGCGCCCGGAACCCTCGCGCTGCGCGAACAGGCGCTTGATGTTGTGGTGCGGCGCGCCGACCGGGTTGCACACGCGGTGGAAGTCGCAGTCCTGTTGCAGTTGGTTGCGGTCGTAGTCGCCCCACGAGCCCCAGACCAGGTCGGTGTAGCCGGCGCGCCAGGCCTTGAGCGCGGCGGCGGCTTCGGCGAAGCCCGGCGCGGCGTCGACGTCGGCCTGGGCGATGCTGGTGAGCCGGGTACAGAACGCGGTCAGGCGCGGATGCCGCACCGGCCGCACGAAGCTTTGGAATTCGCCGATCACCGCCAGCGATGCGGTGTCGACCATCACCGCGCCGATCTCGATGATCTCCATCTGATGGCGCGGGACGGCGCCGTCGTCGGCGCAGGTGGCTTCGAAGTCGATCAGCAGGTAATGCGTGGGTTGTCGTTCTATGGTTTCGTTCATGACGCGGCAGTGTCTCGCGAGCGATGTGCGGGTGTAAGGCCTTCGGTCGGCCGCCGGGCGGTTGCGCAGCGGCTGGTGCAAGAGCATCGGGCCTGAAGGCCCTCCCACACCACCCGCTCGATCGAACCGCGGCGGTTCCCGCAACACCGGCGCGCTCGAGCCGCGCGGCTCACTTGGGCGCGAAGATCTTCGACAGTCGGTCCGGCGTGCCTTCGATGCGTTCCAGGCGCGGGTAGCGCAGGCCGCCGCGGTAGTCGATGCGCAGCGTGCGCACGACATCGCCGTTGCGCACGATCAATTCGATCGGCTTGCCGTCCTTGGCCGCGGTCACCGCGTCCTTGAGCCGCTCGCCGTTGGCGGCGTAGCCGTTGATCGCCATCAGGTTGCTGCCCGGGGCGATGCCGGCGTCGAAGGCCGGGCCGTCCCAGCGCACCGCGCCGACGGTGTTGTCGTTGGACAGGGTCAGGCCCAGCGAATAGGTCAGGTCGGTGAGCTTGCGGTCGCTCTCCACCAGCTTGCCGGTCTCGGTCGGGGTGTCGGCGAAGGCGAGCTTCCAGCCGCTCGCGGCCAGCCCGTCGATCGGCGCGGCGCGCGCGTCCAGGCGTTCGCGCAGGAACCCGGCCCAGTCGAACGCGACCACGCCGTTCAAGGCCGCGACCACGTCCTCGAATTCGTACGGCTTGACCTCGTAGTCGCCGTCGGCGCCGTGGAAGAAGACGCGGGCGAAATCGTCGAGCGAACGCTTGTCGCCGCTGAGCGCGCGCAGCTTGGCGTCGACCGCCAGCCAGATCAGTTGCCCGCCGCTGTAGTAGTCCTCGCTGAGCTGGTAGCTCGGATAGGCCTTGGGCCGGCGCATCGCGATCACCGGATCGAGCGTGGTGTCCTGGATCGCGCGCCAACCCAGGCCCGGACGGTCCTCGGCGTAGCGCGCGGCGACCAGCGCCAGCGTGTCGCGCGCGAACTGCGGTTTCCACAGGCCCGAACGCGCCGCCAGCACATAACCCCAATACTGGGTCTGGCCTTCGTACACCCACAGCAGGCTGTCGCGCAGCGGCTGGTTGAAGTTGCCGGCGACCAGCCCGGCCGGGCGCCGGAACTTGCCGTTCCAGGCGTGCACGTACTCGTGCGCGAGCAGGTCGCGGCCGGTCGCGGCGGTGCCGTCCCAACCGGTGAAGTAGTCCACGTCCACGCCGTTCTCGCTGGAGCGGTGGTGCTCCAGGCCGATGCCGCTCATCTGGCCCGACAGCGACAGCAGGAATTCGTAGCGGTCGTAAGGCTGCGAGCCGAACAGCTTGATCGCCTGGGTCACCAGCTCGCGATGCGGCTTGAGCTGCTCGGGTTTGGCGTCCAGGTACTTGGCCGCGTCGGCGACCAGGTTGAGCCGCACCGGAATCTTCGCGCCCGGCGCCAGATCGATCTGCTTGTAGTGGCGGCCGGCGAACACCGGCGAGTCCAGCAAGGTGTTGAGCGGGACCTCGCGATAGCGCAGCACGTCGCCCTGGCGCGACTCCAGTTCCAGCGCGGTGCCGGCCTGCCAGCCCGCCGGCAGCTTCAGGCTCGGCGCGACCTGGATGCCGCGCGCGTAATAGCCGGCCGGATACAAGGCGACCTGGTTCCACTGCACGTTGAGCGTATCGGCGGTCATCACCACCCGGCCCTGGTTGCCCGCGGTCGGGGTGAGCATGTCGAACTCGACGTCCAGTTCGCCCACGCCCTGCGGCACGTCGAGCTTGAACGCGTACACGTCGAGCGGATCGCGGGTCCAGGCCAGCGCCTGGCCGTTGCCGCGGATGCGCAGGCCGGCGAGCTTGTCGATCGGCCCGGTCGGCGAGTGGTTGCCCTGGATCCACTGCGGGAACAGCAAGGTCAGCGGCCCGGCCTGGACCGGAATGCGCTGGCGCGCGTGCAACACGCGGCGGGCGATGTCGCTGGCGTCGACCTCCAGTTGCAGCTTGCCCGGATACGGCCGGTCCTGCGGCGGCGCGGTCTGCGCGTGCAGCGGCAGCGCGGCGGCGATCAGCAGGGGCAGCAGGGCGAGCGGGGATCGGCGCATGGACGGACTCCGGCGGTACGGGAAAGACGATCCCGCATCCTAACCAGCCCGGCGCGGCCGGCCCCTGCCATTGAGCATGCACGCGCGCCGCCGGGCCCGCCGCGGCGGCGTGGCGACCGATTGCGCACAAGCGCGCGCCCGTGGCGGAACAGCGGCGCCTGGCGTTGCCGCCGCCGCGCTCAGCGCGCCGGCAGGGCTTCCTCGCTGCGCGCGCTGCGTTCGGACTCGCCCTCACCGTCGGCGAAGTAACGCATCGCCGCGACCTTGCCCGTGCCGTCGCGTTCCAGCCGCAGCCGGGCGATGCCGTCGGGGTAGACGAAGGTGTCGGCCGCGACCGGGGTCAGCCGCTGCGGCGCGCCGCCGCCGATCCGCTGCACCGCCAGGCTGCCGGCATCGGCGCGCAACGCCCAGGCCCGTTGCGGATCGAGCCGGTACACGCCCTCGGCCGAGGCCAGCGCGGCGGCATCGACCGGCACTGCGCGCGCCGGCGGATACGGCACGCCCATCGCCATCGCGCCCAGCTGACGCGCGATCGCCTCCAGGCCGATCCCGCCCGGCGCGCCGCTTTCGTCGTTGCTCAGCACCGCCACCGTGGTCGCGCTGGTCGGTTCGTACAGCAGATACGAGGCGAAGCCGAAGATCCCGCCGCCGTGCGCATAGGTCAGGCGCCCATGCATCGGCATCCGGCCGATGCCGTAGCCATAGCCGTACTCGCCGTGGCGGGCCTTGCCGTGGGCGCGGGTCATCTCGCGGTAATGCTGCGCGCTGAGCACCCGGCCGCCGTGCAGGGCGCGGTTCCAGCGCCACAGGTCGTCGAGCGTGGACACCAGGGCGCCGGCCGCGTGCGGCTGGCTCATGTCCAGGAACGCCATCGGCAGCACCGCGCCGTCGCGCCGCGCATAGCCGGCGACCATGCCCGGAATCAGCGTGCGCACGTCGCCGTAGCGGGTATGCGCCAGGCCCAGGGGCTGCAGCAGCGTCTCGCGCAGGTACTCGTGCCAGGGCCGGCCGCTCGCCGCCTCGATCACCGCGCCGAGCAGCACGTAGCCGGAGTTGTTGTAGCGATAGTCCTGGCCCGGCGCGAAGTCCGCCGGCAGGTCCTTGAACACCGCGATCAACTCCCCGGTGTTCAACTCGCGCTTGATCGACTCGTGCATGTAGCCGTCGATGCCGGTGTAGCTCTTCACCCCGGAGGTATGGTCGAGCAGTTGCCGGACCTGGATCGCATCGCCGTTGGGGTAGTCCTTCACGTATTTCGACAGCGGATCGTCGAGCCCGACCTTGCCGGCCTCGACCAGCTTGAGCAGGCCGGCGGCGGCGAACTGCTTGGTCACCGAGCCGATCCGGAACACCTGATCCGGGCTCAGCGGCACGCCGAGTTCGACCTCGGCCAAGCCGCGCGCGCCGCGGTAAAGCACGCGGTCGCCGCGCGCGACCAGCACCGCGATGCCGGGCGCGCCCTCGGGCGCGTTCTGCGCCAGCAGGCGATCGGCCAGCGCGCGCAGTTCGGCGTCTTCGGCGGCCTGCGTAGCGGCGGGCGTGGGTGCCGCGGCCGACGCCGGCACGGGCGCGAGCGCCAGCCCGGACAGCAACGCCGCGCAGGCGGCCGACAGCAGCAGGGATCGGGCGGGCGGCATGACGACTCCATTCGCAGGTGCGCAGCGCCGGACGTTAACGGCGCCGCCACGACGGCCGCTACCGCCGGAAGTCCCGACGACTTTCGGCCAGGGATTTCTGGCCAGGGATTTCGCTCGGAAGTTCCGGCCGGGAATTTCGCCAACGACTTCGACTTCGACCAGGGCCAGGGCCAAGAGCTTCGGCCGCGCCTGCCGGGCGCGACGCCGCCCCCGCCGCGTTCGGCCGGAACCTGAAGCCGACGCCCGACCGCGACCGCGACCGCAACCGCGACCGCGACCGCGACCGCGGGCGAGCATCCGCGCCCTTACTGAACGACCGGTTTTGCATTTCCACAAACGCCTAACCCGGCGCCCGCGGCGATTGGCTAGCATGCGGCGTTTCCGTCGTCCCCTGCCCGACCGCCCCGATGATCCGACGCCAGTTCCTTAAATCCGCGGCCGCCGCCCTGGCCTCCTTCGGCCTGCCCCTGCCCGCGCTGGCCCTGGCCGGCGCGACCGCGCCGAAGAAGCTCGGCGCGCCGCAGCCGTTCGACTACGCCACGCTCAAGGGCCAGGCGCGCGCGCTGGCGCAACAGGCCTACGCGCCGCGCAGCACCACCCTGCCGCCGGCGCTGGCCGGGCTCAACTGGGACCAGTACCAGTCGATCCGCTTCCGCCGCGACCACGCGCTGTGGGGCGACGGCGACGGCAAGTTCCTGGCCCAGTTCTTCCACCTCGGCCTGTTCTTCAAATCGCCGGTGCGCATGTTCGAACTGGCCGACGGCCAGGCGCGCGAACTGGCTTACGACCCGGAAATGTTCGACCGCGCCGCCAGCGGCCTCAAGCCCGGCGCGCCGCTGCCGCCGGACCTGGGCTTCGCCGGCTTCCGCCTCAACACCCGCAAGGACCCCGAGCGCGACTTCGCCGCGTTCCTCGGCGCCAGCTACTTCCGCGCGGTCGGCGCGGAAGGCCAGTACGGCCAGTCCGCGCGCGGCCTGGCCATCGACACCGGCAGCGGCCGCCCCGAGGAGTTCCCCGACTTCGTCGCCTACTGGCTGGAGCGCCCGTCCAACGACTCCGACACGGTCGTGGTCTACGGCCTGCTCGACTCGCCCAGCATCGCCGGCGCCTACCGCTTCGCCATCACCCCGGGCGAGGTGCTGCTGATGGACATCGACTGCGCGCTGTACCCGCGCAAGACCATCGAACGCCTCGGCCTGGGCCCGTGCACCAGCATGTACCAGGTCGGCGAGAACGACCGCCGCATGGACTGGGACTGGCGCCCGGAGATCCACGACACCGACGGCCTGGCGATGTGGACCGGCAGCGGCGAGTGGATCTGGCGTCCGCTGTGCAATCCCGAACAGCTGCGCTTCAACATGTTCGCCGACGACAACCCGCGCGGCTTCGGCCTGCTGCAGCGCGACCGCAACTTCGACCACTACCAGGACGACGGCGTGTTCTACGAGAAGCGCCCGTGCCTGTGGATCGAACCCAAGCGCGGCTGGGGCGCGGGCTCGGTGCAACTGGTCGAGATCCCGACGCTCGACGAGACCTTCGACAACATCGTCGCGTTCTGGAACCCGCGCGAAAAACCGCAGGCCGGGCAGGAACTGCTGTACGGCTACCGCCTGTACTGGGGCGCGCAACCGCCGGCGGCGCCCAAGCTCGCCCACTGCGCGGCCACCCGCACCGGCCTGGGCGGCCGCATCGGCTTCAAGCGCGAGACCTTCTCCTGGCGGTTCGCGGTCGACTTCGTCGGCGGCGACCTGGCCGCGCTGGCCAAACGCGACGCCACCGTCGAACCGGCGCTGCAGATTTCCAAGGGCAGACTGGAAACCGTCTCCTGCCGCCCGCTGCACGAAATCGACGGCTACCGGGTCATGTTCGACGTCGTGCCGCCGGGCGACGGCACCGACCAACTCGACCTGCGCCTGTTCCTGCGCGACGCCAGCGGCGCGCTCAGCGAAACCTGGCTGTACCAGTGGTCGCCGCCGCCGAAGGGCGAACGCAAGCTCTACTGACGCCATCGCGGACCCCGACCGCTGCGGCGACGGCTCCTTGCAGGAGCGGCGCAAGCCGCGACCGCGACAACGCGGCTACGACGAAACCCACGGCGTAGTTGTATTGCCGCGGTCGCGACTCGCGTCGTTCCTACAATCGGAATCGCCACATCGATCCGTCTCGAACCCGGCCTGTCGCGCTCTTCCTAGCCGCGCCAATGTCGCAACGCTCCCTGTAGGAGCGACGCGAGTCGCGACCGCGACAACGCAGCCACGACGAAACCGACGACGCAGTCGCGTCGCCGCAGCAATCAGAATCGCGACACCGCCCAGCCCGGCACCACCGCCGGCCGCCGCCCTGCCCCGCTTACGCCACCCGCGAACGCCGCGCGCGGGTCAGGTGCACCAGCAACAACGAGATCGCCGCCGGGGTCATTCCGGGAATCCGCTGCGCCTGCCCGATCGTCTGCGGCCGCACCCGTTCGAGTTTCTGTTGCGCCTCGGCCGACAGCCCGCGCACCGCGGCATAGTCGAAGCCATCGGGAATCGGCGTGTTCTCGTTGCGCTGCTGGCGCTCGATCTCTTCGCGCTGGCGATCCAGGTAACCGGCGTACTTCACCCCGATCTCGATCTGCTCGGCCACTTCGGGCGCGCTCACGCCTGGGCCCAGCGTAGCCACCTGCATCAGCTTGGCGTAGTCCAGTTCCGGCCGCTTGAGCAGGTCGCGCGCGCTGCTCTCGCGGCTGACCTCGATGCCCAGCGTCTGCGCGATCTCGCGCCCGAGCGCGTTGTTCGGCGCCGCCCACACCGCGCCCAGGCGCGCGGTCTCGCGCTCCACCGCCTCGCGCTTGCGCGCGAACGCGTCCCAGCGCGCCGCGTCGACCAGACCCAGTTCGCGCCCGACCGGGGTCAGGCGCAGGTCGGCGTTGTCCTCGCGCAACTGCAGCCGGTACTCGGCGCGCGAGGTGAACATGCGGTACGGCTCGCTGGTGCCGTGGGTGATCAGGTCGTCGACCAGCACGCCGAGGTAGGCCTCGTCGCGGCGCGGGCTCCAGCCCTTGGCGCCGCGCACGAAGCGCGCGGCGTTGACGCCGGCCAGCAGGCCCTGCGCGGCGGCTTCCTCGTATCCGGTGGTGCCGTTGATCTGGCCGGCGAAGAACAGGCCGGCCACGGCCTTGGTCTCCAGCGTGGTCTTGAGCCCGCGCGGATCGAAGAAGTCGTACTCGATCGCGTAGCCGGGCCGGGTGATATGGGCGTGCTCGAAGCCGCGGATCGAACGCACCAGGTCCAGTTGCACGTCGAACGGCAGCGAGGTCGAGATGCCGTTGGGGTAGATCTCGGTTACCTCCAGCCCCTCGGGCTCGACGAAGATCTGGTGGCTGGCCTTCTCGGCGAAGCGCACCACCTTGTCCTCGATCGAGGGGCAGTAACGCGGGCCGATGCCCTCGATCTGGCCGGTGTACAGCGGCGAGCGGTCGAGCGCGCCGCGGATGATCTCGTGGGTGCGTTCGCTGGTGTGGGTGATCCAGCACGAGACCTGACGCGGATGGTCGGCCGGCGTGCCCAGGAACGACATGACCGGACGCGGGTCGTCGCCCGGCTGCTCCTCCATCACCGCGTAGTCGAGGCTGCGCCCGTCGATGCGCGGCGGCGTACCGGTCTTGAGCCGGTCGACCACGAACGGCCCTTCGCGCAGGCGCACGGCCAGCGCGGTCGCGGGCGGGTCGCCGGCGCGGCCGGCGGCGTAGGTGGTCTGGCCGACGTGGACCTTGCCGGCGAGGAAGGTGCCAGCGGTCAGCACCACCGCCGGCGCGCGGAAGCGCAGGCCGGTCTGGGTCAGCACGCCGGCGACGTGGCCGGCGTCGAACTCGATGTCGTCGACCGCGGCCTGGAACAGGGTCAGGCCCGGCTGCGCCTCGACCGCGCGGCGGATGAAGGCGCGGTACAGCGAGCGGTCGGCCTGGCAGCGGGTCGCGCGCACCGCCGGCCCCTTGCTGGCGTTGAGCCGGCGCCACTGGATGCCGGCGGCGTCGGCGGCGCGCGCCATGATCCCGCCGAGCGCGTCGATCTCCTTGACCAGATGGCCCTTGCCGATACCGCCGATGGCCGGGTTGCAGCTCATCGCCCCGACCGTCTCCACCGAGTGGGTCAGCAGCAGCGTGCGCGCACCCGCGCGCGCGGCCGCCAGCGCGGCCTCGGTCCCGGCGTGGCCGCCGCCGACCACGATGACGTCGTATTGGTAGAAGGAGTCGGACACGGGATCGGAGCTTCGGGGTTCGGAAAACCGGACTGCCCGGCGAGGGCGAGGGCGAGGGCGTCATTTTCGCACGCTCGAGCCGAGCCGGCCTTCAGTTCGGAGCGCGACCCATGGCTACGAATGCCGACACCCGGATCGCATTCCGAACTTGGCACAGTTCATGCTTGAGTTATCCATGCACCTTGCGGGGCAGGCGCTAGACGCCGGCTGGAATTGGAACAGGGGCTGGCCAAGCGCTCGCGGGGGAAGCCGGGGGCCGAATGTCGGGGGACATTCGGCCCCTTTTTATTGCCTGTCGTTTGGGCCAGGCCCGCTCGGGCCGCTGCCTGTGGGGCTGCCGCTCCGGCCGCATCGCCCCGCTGGGGCCTTCGATGCAACCCATTGATCCCAAAAGAAAAGCGCGCGTAGATACGCGCGCTTTCCGGTCGCGCCCGCGATGCGGGGCGGAATGGGCGCCGACGCCTGACGGGGACGGAACAGGGGGGATCCGTGATTCCTCGCCAGGCGCCGACATAGAAACCTGTCCTTACCGAAAACGTCCAAATGCGACGTAAGCGGTCAGTAGCGGTAGATTGCTGTCACTTCGTCAGGAACGCAAGTGCGCGCGGTTCCAGTTCCAAGCAAAAAGGGGCCCGCAGGCCCCTTTAGGTGTTACGAACGGTCGTAATCGGCCGACAACCGGTGTCCGCCTATTCAGCGGACCCCGGATCAGCGCTCCACGTCGCGCCAGGCGCGGCCGCCATCGCGACGCACGGACGGTGCGGCCGGAGCGCGCGGCGCCATTTGCGGCCGCGCCATCTGCATCTGCGGACGTACCTGCGGCGTCGCGCCCGGGTTGTTGTTGCGCGGGCCCCAGGCGCCGCCGCCGACCGGGCGGGTGTCGCGCCACGGCAGGCCGCCGTCGCCGCGGCTGGGCGGGTTGCCGCTCGTGGGCGGATTCGGCCGGTTGGGCCGGTGCGGGCGGTTGGGGTAGTAGTAGCGCGGATAGCCGTAGTAGTACGGGTTGCCGTAATACCCGTAGTACGGATTGCCGTAGTAGCCGCCGTTGCGGAAACGGTAGGACTCGCCGTACGGGTAATAGCCGTAGCCCGGCCCGTAATAGCCGCCGCCGTAGCCGCCGTAATAGTTGTAGTCCACGCTCGGCCGGCCGTAGTAATACGTGCCCGGACCGCCGCCGCCGCGGGCGGTGTAGTCGGTGACGCAGCCGGCCAGCAGGCCGGCTGCAAGAAGCGGAATC
This sequence comes from Lysobacter enzymogenes, assembly GCF_023617245.1. Taxonomy (NCBI): domain Bacteria; kingdom Pseudomonadati; phylum Pseudomonadota; class Gammaproteobacteria; order Lysobacterales; family Lysobacteraceae; genus Lysobacter; species Lysobacter enzymogenes. Next base: position 132,974 of record NZ_CP067396.1, on the reverse strand, counting down.
ATCAGTTTGCGGATCATGGCAGACCCCCCGGTTAGGGTTTCAGATTCTGCCTGAAGCTTTGAACTCGGGCTTAACTCTCCCGACCCGCAAATGTCAGGTTCAGGCCGCTTCGGCCGGGGCCGCGTCGTCGCTCAGGTCGACGTGGGGCGCCTGCTGCGGATGGTCCGCGGTGGGATTCATCACCGGCGGCGGGTAGCAGCCGGTGAGCAAGGCCGAGAGCAGGCTCGCAGCCAGGCAGAGCGAGAGTTTGCGCATGGAACATCCCCTGTGTTGGGCGCCGACGCGGGGCGTCGCGGGTCGTGGTGGTCCGGATGCGCGGGCGCGTCCGGGGTGGCGAGGAACCAACATGGCCGTCGGATCCGCGGATGGCCAGCCGGCGCAACCGACGACCGGCCGCCCGGCACGCGTCCGATGCGCCATCGCCCATTGCGCGACCGGCACTCCTGCGGGTCTTCCTTAAACTATCGGCGAAGAACGGCGCGATTGCGGTACGGGTTCACAAATCGTTGCGTATCGATACAGGCGGACCTGCACCGCGCCTGACTTTAGGGGATTGCGCCGGACCGCGCCGTCGCGGGAACCTTCACCGATGCGTCCGGTCGCACCTGTACCGGCCGCGACCGTCCGTGCTGCGGCCGCGACGGCGTCTTTCTACTTCCCCGGCCGGTACTCGATGATCGAATTGGATGCGGTCCATCGTCGCTACGAAATGAATGGACAAGCGGTGAATGCGTTGGCCGGGGTGGACCTGAAGATCGGCGCGGGCGAGTTCGTCGCGATCACCGGCGCGTCCGGCTCGGGCAAGTCGAGCCTGCTCAACATCCTGGGCTGCCTGGACCGGCCGACCCGCGGCCGCTACCTGATCGAAGGCCGCGACGTGGCCGAGTTCGACGACGAGGCCGCCAGCGACATCCGCAACCGCCGCATCGGCTTCGTGTTCCAGAGCTTCCACCTGCTGCCGCGGCTGACGGTGCTGGAAAACGTGCTGCTGCCGCTGCGCTTCCACCGCCAGCCACCGGGCGACGCGCCCGAGCGCGCGCAGCGGCTGCTGGCGCGGGTCGGCCTGGGCGAGCGCAGCGCGCACCGGCCGAGCGAGCTGTCCGGCGGCCAGCAGCAGCGCGCCGCGATCGCCCGCGCGCTGCTGCTGCAGCCGGCGCTGCTGCTCGCCGACGAACCCACCGGCAACCTGGATTCCAAGAGCGCGGCCGACGTGCTCGACCTGATCGGCGAAGTCCACGCCGGCGGCCAGACCGTGGTGCTGGTGACCCACGACCGCGACCTGGCCGCGCGCGCGCCGCGCGAGGTGCGCCTGCACGACGGCAAGGTCGATCATGATTCGGCGGCCTGAGCGCATGGCTGCGCGCGCGTGCGCCGTGGTGCTCGCGCTGGCGGCGCCGGCCGCGGGCGCGGTGGTGCTGACCGGCGAGGTGCGCTCGGCCGGCGCGCAGCAGATCTACACGCCGCAGGCCAACACCGCGCCGGTGTCGATCCGCTACTTCGTGCCCGAGGGCCAGGCGGTCAAGGCCGGCGAGGTGGTGCTGCGCATCGATCCGGGCCAGGCCGGCACCCAGATTCCCGAGCTCGATGCCAAGATCGAACAGGCGCGGGCCAAGTCGGCCAAGGAATTGGCCGAGCTCGAGGTCAAGGCGGTCGACGCCGAAGTCGCGCTCGCCGACGCCGACGCCGCGCTGGCCACGGCCAAGGTCGAGGCGGCGATCCCGCGCGGGCTGATCTCGCAACTGGACTACGACCGCCACCAGGGCGACCTGGACAAGGCCGTGCGCGAGCAGCGGCTCAAGCGCGAACAGCTCGACGCCGCGCGCGCCGCGGTCGCGCGCCGGCGCCAGGACGGCGAGCTGGAAACGCGCAAGCTCAGCGTGCAGCGCGACTACTACGCCGCGCTGCTGCGCCAGTCGGAAGTGCGCGCCGAGCGCGACGGCATCGTCCTGCACGGGTTCAACAACAACTGGATCGGCGGGCGCATCGACGAAGGCAGCTCGACCATGCCCGGCAGCAAGGCCGGCGAGGTGGTCGGCAGCGGCGGCGCGATGCAGGTGCGGGCCTGGGCGCTGGAGCCCGACCGTCCCGGCCTGCGCGTCGGCCAGGACGTGCGGCTGAGTTTCGATGCGTTGCCGCGGCGCGAGCTGCGCGGACGCATCACCGCCATCGCCGGCGCGCCGGACCGCAAGTCCGAGTGGGGCGAGGGCCGCTACTTCGCCATCGACATCGACCTGCCGGCCGGCCACGGCCTGGCGCTGCTGCCGGGCATGAGCGTGCGGGTGACCGCGCCGGGCGCGGCCGTGGGCGGCGCGGGAGCGGGGCGATGAGCCGGTTCCTTTGCCGCGCCGCGGCGCTCGTCCTCGCCGCCGCGTCCTTCGCCGCGGCCGCCGCGGCGCCGCTGCGCGTGGACGGCGAGGTCTACGCGCGCCGCTCCTCGCCGCTGATGCCGCCGAACGTGGAACGGATGTGGCAGTTCGCGATCACCCAGCTCGCGCCCGACGGCGCGCCGGTCAAACGCGGGCAGACCGTGATCAGCTTCGACAGCAGCGACGTGATCAAACAGCTCACCGAGAAGCGCAGCCAGCTCAAGGAAAAACAGAGCGAGCTGGAGAAGCTCGACCTGGAACTGGCCGAACGCGAACGCACCGAACGGCTGGCCACGGCCGAGGCGCTGGCGGCGCTGGAGAAGGCCAAGCGCAAGACCGAGCAGCCGGCCGAGCTGATCGCCGGCATCGAGTACCGCAAGCTGGTGGTCGCGCGCCAGCAGGCCGAGCGCAAGATGGAACTGGCGCGCAAGCGCGAGGCGCTGTCGGCCGAACAGCGCCGGCAGGAACGGCGTCTGCTGGCCGCCGAGCGCGACCAACTGCAGGCCGACGTGGATCGCCTGCAGCGTTCGCTCACGGCGCTGGACGTGGTCGCGCCGCGCGACGGATTGATGATGCACCGGAGCAATTTCGAGGGCGAGAAGTTCGACGTCGGCTCGCAGGTCTGGGTCGGCCAGACCGTGGCCGAGATTCCCGACATGGCCACGCTGGCGGTGCGCGCGGAACTGGCCGAGCGCGAGTTGTCGCAGGTCAAGGTCGGCGCGCCGGTGCGGATCGTGGTCGAGGGCGGCGCCGGACGCGCGTTGCGCGGCAAGGTCGCCTCGGTCGGGCGCGCGGTGCGCAGCAAGTCGCAGGTGCAACCGGTGCCGGTGCTGGACCTGGACGTGCAACTCGACGACGCGCACGCGCCGTTGCGGCCGGGACAGGCGGTGCGGGTGGAGATTTCGGCGGCCGCGAGCGCGAGCGCGGCCCGAACGGCGAGCGCGGGAGCCGGACGATGACGCTGCGCACGAAGCTCGCGGCCGCCGTGCTGGCGGCCTGCGCATTGGCGCTCGCCGCGTGCTCGGACGAGATCGCCCCGGCGGCGACCGAGACCGTCGCCGCCGCGCCGTTGCGCCTGAGCGTGCGCGGCGAAGGCGAGCTGAAGTCGGCCAAGGCGACCCCGCTCAACGTGCCCGGCCGCAACTGGGCCGCGCGCCAGGTCGAGTGGATGCTGGCGGAAGGCAGCGCGGTCAAGAAGGGCGATCTGATCGCGCGCTTCTCCGCCGACCAGGGCAAGCAGGAACTGGCGCAGACCCTGATCGACCTGCAGCGCAACCAGCTCGCGCGCGCGGCCAAGCAGGGCGACCTCGACACCGCGCAAAGCAAGGTCGGCGTCGACCTGGCCCAGGTCGCGGTGCAGTTGGCGATCGCCGAGCGCTACGCCAGCGCGGACCTGAGCACGATGGCGCGCAACGAGGTGCTCGACGCGGTCCAGGACCGCAGCTTCCTGACCGAGAAGCAGGACATCCTGCAGTGGCAGCGCAGCCAGTCCGGCGTGCGCGGCAACGCCGAACTGGCGGTGCTCGACGCCCAGCGCGCCACCTACGACATCGCCGCCAAGGCCCGCCAGTCCGACCTGGACGCGCTGGAACTGCGCGCGCCCAACGACGGCGTGCTGATGCTGGCGAGCAACTGGCAGGGCGACAAGCCGGCGATCGGCGCGACCCTGCGCGCCGGCTTCGACTACGGCAGCCTGCCCGACGCCTCGGCGATGGAACTGGAATTGAACCTGCCGCAGATCGAGACCCAGGGCATCCAGGTCGGCAACGCCGTGGAGATGTTCCCGGTCGGCCGGCCCGAGCAGAAGATCCTCAGCAAGCTGTCCTGGGTCGCCAGCGCGGCCAAGGTGCGCAACCAACAGAGTCCGGTGAAGTACCTGAGCATGAAGGCGCCGATCCCGGCCGAGGCGATCGCGCGCTACAAGCTGGTGCCGGGCCAGCAGTTGGAAGCCAGGGTGCTGTTGCTGGATGCGCCGAAGGCGATCAGCGTGGCCAACGTCGCCATCGACAGCGACGAAGGCCGCGACTATGTGCGGGTGAGCGACGGCGGCCAGTTCCGCCGCCGCGAGATCGAGCTCGGCGTGCGCGGGCCGGCGCGCTCGCAGGTGCTGTCGGGCCTGCGCGAGGGCGATCGGGTGCTGCTGGCCGAGGCCGGCGCGATCGACGCGCCCACCGCCAAGGCCGAGGACGCGGCCAAGCAGGCCGCGGCCGAACAGGAAAAGGCGCAAGACAAGCCGCAGCCGGCCAAGGCGGTGCGCCCGTGAGCCGGTTGCTGGCGTGGCTGCCGCCGATCTGGCGCGAAGCGGTCGAGGAACTGTGGCGGCGGCGCCTGCGCACGCTGCTGACTTTGCTCGGCCTGATCTTCGGCGTCGGCGCGATCGTGGCGATGCAGGCGGTGGGCGAGGGCAGCCGGCGCGAGGCGTTGCGCCTGGTCGAGAGCCTGGGCCTCAACAACCTGATCGTCGAGGCCAAGGTGCAGCAGGACGAGAACAGCCTGCGCGAAATCCGCGCGCGCAGCCTCGGCCTGAGCCTGGCCGACGCCGACGCGGCGTTGGCCGTGGTCCCCGGCGCGCAGCGCTACGCCGCCGAGAAACCCATCCGCACCCACTCGGTGTTCAGCGACGACGGCCGCAGCGACGCCCAGGCCAGCGGCGTGAGCCCGGATTATTTCCAGCTCTCGTCGCTGCGCGTGGCCAAGGGCCGCGCGCTGACCGCGCAGGACGACCGCGCGCTGGCGGCGGTGGCGGTGCTCGGCCACCAGGCCGCCGCCGACCTGTTCCCCGGCGCCGATCCGCTCGGCCGCTATCTCAAGGTCAACCACGTGTGGCTGCAGGTGGTCGGCGTGCTCGCCGACCGCGACCTCAGCAAGGACCAGTTCGAAGGCGTGCAGCTGGGCTTGGAAAGCAACCGCGTGTACGTGCCGCTGGCCAGCGCGCGGGCGCGGTTCAAGTTCAATCCGCAGGAAGACGAGGTCGACCGCGTCCTGCTGCGCCTGGGCGATCCCTCGCAGCTGGCGCAAGGCGCGCGGGTGCTGTCGACCGTGCTCGGCCAGCGCCACGCCGGCAGCGCCGACTTCCGCCTGGTGGTGCCGCAGCAGCTGTTCCAGCAGCACCAGAAGACCCAGCGCATCTTCCGCGTGGTGATGGGCGCGATCGCCGGCGTGAGCCTGCTGGTCGGCGGCATCGGCATCATGAACATCATGCTCGCCAACGTGCTCGAGCGGCGCCGCGAGATCGGCTTGCTGCGCGCGCTCGGCGCGCGCCGGCGCGACGTGGTCGCGCAGTTCCTGCGCGAGGCCACGGTGATCTGCGTCAGCGGCGCGGCGCTGGGGCTGTTGTTCGGGGTGCTGCTGGCCTACCTGATCGCCGCGTTCGCCGGCTGGCAGGTGGCGTGGGCGCCGATCCCGGTGCTGTTGTCGGCGACGTTCTGCGCGGCGGTCGGATTGGCGTTCGGGGTGTATCCGGCGCGGCAGGCGGCGCGGCTGGATCCGATCGCGGCGTTGCGCCACGACTGATCCGGGATTCGGCAGCGCCGCCTCGGGAAACGCGCGTGCACGATGGGGCAGGGCGGCGTGGCCCTGCCGCGCGCCGCGGCGACCGGAGCATCCGCCACGCCCCGCATCCTGGCGCCGCGGCGCCTGCGCTACGCTTGTGCGATGAACGCACACGACTCCTCGACCCCGGCCGCGCCCGCCGACGCGCCCGTCTACACCGACATCCTCGCCGCCGCCGCGCGGATCGCGCCGCATGCGCACGCCACCCCGGTGCTGACCTCGCGCGCGCTCGACGAACTGGCCGGCTGCCGGCTCCACTTCAAGTGCGAGAACCTGCAACGCGGCGGTGCGTTCAAGTTCCGCGGCGCCTGCAACGCGGTGTTCTCGCTCAGCGACGAGGACGCCGCGCGCGGCATCGTCACCCAGAGTTCGGGCAACCACGGCGGCGCGCTGGCCCTGGCCGCGCGCCTGCGCGGCGCCCGCGCCACCGTGGTCGCGCCGCACAACACGCCCAAGGTCAAGCTCGCCGCGATCCGCGCCTACGGCGCCGACGTCGTGTTCTGCGAACCCGGCCAGGCCTCGCGCGACGAAGTCACCGCGCAGGTGCTGGCGCGCACCGGCGGGGTGCTGGTGCATCCGTTCAACGATCCGCGGGTGATCGCCGGCCAGGGCACGGCGACGCTGGAGCTGATGGCCGCCGCGCCCGGATTGGACGCGGTGATCGCGCCGGTCAGCGGCGGCGGCCTGCTCTCGGGCACCGCCATCGCCGCGCAGGGCGCCGACCCCGCCATCGCCGTCTACGGCGCCGAACCGCTCGGCGCGCGCGACGCCCACGACTCGCTCGCGCAGGGCCAACGCATCACCGGCCGCGCCGCCGACACCGTCTGCGACGGTCTGCGCGCGGAGTTGGGCACGCTCACCTTCCCTATCCTTCGCTCACGCGTGCGCGAGGTGTTGCTGGTCGACGACGCGCAGGCGATCGCGGCGATGCGCTTGATCTGGGAGCGCATGAAGCTGGTGGTCGAACCGTCCGGCGCGGTGCCGCTGGCGGCGGTGCTGGCCCATCGCGACGCATTCGCGAACAAAAGCGTCGGCCTGATCGTCTCCGGCGGCAATGTGGACCTCGATCTGGCCGCGCAATGGTTCGCCGCGAAGCCGTCGTGACCGGTTGCCGATTCGGTTTGCGTTTGTTATGCGGCATGCGTTGAGGCGGTGCACACGGGCCGCATAAAACGCATAAAAACCAGACTTTTCTGTGATAAGCGTTTACGTTTTTTGTTAACGCAACTGGCACGCTGCGCCATCGCGCGCCAGTCCCTGTCATGCCGCGCGGACCGCTCCGAACAGGGCGATACGGACCAGCGCACAGGCCGGGGAGTTTTGCATGGTGGATGTCGAGTTTCGCGTGGTCTCCGAGCGCCGCGACGGCCTGTTGCTGGCCCTGGGACAGGTGGTCATCGCCAACGGTTTCACCTTGCTGCGCCAGCGCATGCTCAACAGCGACGAGGGCGTGGTGCTGGTGATGGTCGTGCGCGGGCCGGCCGATCAATTGCTGGTGCTGGAAGAGAAGCTCGGCACCCACCATCTGGTGCAGAGCTTCGAGGCCTCGCCCTACGAAGGCGGCAGCGCGCCGCCGCCGCCCGTGCGCGCCAACGGCGCCGGCAACGGCAACGGCCATGCGTCCGCCCCGCCGCCGCCCGCGGCCTCGGCGCCGCCGCTGGCGCCGACGCCCGCCACCGCCGCGCCGATCGACGTGCAGCGGGTGGAAACGCTGCTGCCGCAGCTGGCCCGCAACTATCCCAACATCCTGCTGCAGCTGGTCGCGCTGGAACGCGAGCTGCCGCCGGCCCAGCGCGAGGCGACCTTGCGCTACATCGGCCAGCGCGTCGGCGCCTGGGTCTACAAGCGCGACTTCGCCCTGGGCGGTCAGCTGCCGCTGGCCGACTCGGTGCGCCGCATCGCCTTGCCGGCGATGCGCCAGTTGGTCCAGGCCGAACTGCAGGACGACGTCCTGCGCGTGCGCAACAGCCCTTTCTGCCATCGCGGCGAACACGGCGAGTGCTGCCATTTCCTGCGCGGCATGCTCGGCGGCCTGCTCGAAGGCCAGCACGGCGGAACCGTGCGGGTGGTCGAGAGCCAGTGCCGCAATACCGGCGCGGAGACCTGCCGGTTCGAATTCGAAGCCTGACCGGATAGACCGGTCGACCGCCGCGGCCGGGACGCCGCGGCGCCACGCGCCGACGCACGCGCCGGCGTGGGATGCCGCTTTGGCGCGGGACGGCGCCCGGGCGGCCGATTGCTGTTCCTATCCAGCCGTACAACCCATCCACCAGGGGGTTCGCCATGCCGCTCGACCATGCGATTCAATGCGTCCACGACCCGTTGCTCGTGATCCTTTCCTATGTGGTGTCGGTGCTGGGATCGTTCACCGCCCTGCAGTTGGCGATCGCCATCCCCGGCGCGACCGGCGCGGCGCGCTGGCGCGCGGTCACCGCGGCCGGCATCGCCATGGGCGGCGGCGCGATCTGGGCGATGCACTTCATCGCCATGCTCGCCTGCCGCATGAACGTGGAGGTGACCTACGACCTGCCGCTGACCCTGGGCTCGGCGGTGGTCGCGGTGGTCTCGTGCATGGCCGGCCTGGCCATCGCCGGCACCGGCGTCTTCAACTGGGGCAAGCTGATCCTCGGCGGCGTGCTGATGGGCCTGGGCGTGACCGGCATGCACTACGCCGGCATGGCCGCGATGCTGATGCCGGCCGACACGGTCTACAACAGCACGCTGGTGGTGGCGTCGGCGGCGATCGCCGTGGTCGCCTCGATCGTGGCGCTGTGGCTGGCCTTCAACCTGCGCGGCTGGGGCCAGATGCTCGGCAGCGCGCTGGTCATGGGCGTGGCGGTGTGCGGCATGCACTACACCGGCATGCTCGCGGCGAGCTTCGTCCCGGACAAGAACGCGGCCGCCGCCGGCGGCGTCAGCGGCGGCTACCTGGGCATCGGCATCTTCGTGGTCACCACCGCCCTGCTTGCCGCGGTGCTGACCATCAGCCTGCTGCGCCAGCGGCAGCGCGCGATGGTGCGGATTTGATGAGGGCGCCGGCCTGACCGCGCCGGCCTGAAGCAGGCGCGGCTGTTGTGGGAGGGCCTTCAGGCCCGATGCTTTCGTTTCAGGTCGCTGCGTCGCCACGGAGCGAAAAGCATCGGGCCTGAAGGCCCTCCCACAACAGCCGCGCCTGCGCGATCATGCGCCTGCCCCGCAACGCAGGACGATCGACGATGACCGAAGCCGCACGCCACCACGACCGCGCCACCGAGCTGGTGCTGTCCTATTACGCCGCTTTCAACCGCGCCGACTGGGACGCGATGCTGGCCACGCTCGGCGACGAGGTCGCCCACGACCTCAATCAGGGCGCGCGCGAAACCGGGCGCGAGGCGTTCGCGGCGTTCCTGCAGCGAATGGCGCGGCATTACCGCGAGCAGTTGCGCGACATCGTGGTGATGGCCTCGGCCGACGGCACCCGCGCGGCGGCGGAATACGTGGTGCACGGCGAATACCTGGCCACCGATCCGGGCCTGCCGGAGGCGCGCGGGCAGAAGTACGTGTTGCCGGGCGGGGCGTTCTTCGAGATCCGCGAAGGCAAGATCCAGCGGGTGACCAACTACTACAACCTCGACCACTGGGTCGCCCAGGTCGGCGGCTGACGGCGAGGGCCGCGACGGCCATCGCCGCGCGCATCCATCGACAAAAAGCCGACGAGACGGCCGCGGCGGCTGCGGCGCGGACGCGCTACCAGGTCGCGCCCGCGCGCTGCGCGGCGGGCGGAACCCGTGGCCGCGCCGCGCATGCCGCCGCGACCGGCCCGTCGGACCGAGGAAAGCGGCGCCGCGGCCGCATGGCCGCGGACGTGCATCCGAACCGACCGCCCGGGACGCGCCGCGCGCGCCCCACCGCGAGGATCGCGCGATGCGTCCCGGGCGAATCGATTCTGGAACCGGCGCGGCCCGTGCGGCCGCGCCGTCAGCGTTCAAAAAGACCGACGAGCGGCCTGCGGCGGCAAGAGAGGGGAGGGGCCGCGCCGCAGGCCGGGATCGTCGGTCGGAAAGCGGTGAACCGCAGGGAACGCGGATGAGGCAAGCGCGGGATCGTCGGATGCGCTCATCGCAGTCGTTGCGATTCGCCCATCTCGCCGCGACGGGTCGGGACGTCGTCCCAACCGATCGCGCAACCCGCGCTGCCGTCGACTTGCGTCCCCGCTCCCTGCGTTCGGCTCAGTTGCGCGCCACGCCTTCGCGCACCGGCTCGCGCGCCGGCCAGCCGCCGGCCATCGCCTTGTACAAGGCGATCGCGCCGGTGACCGAACGGGTGCGGCCGTCGGCGAACGCGTCCTGCGCCTGCAGCTGGGTGCGTTCGGCGTCGAGCACTTCGAACAGGTCGGCGGCGCCGGCCTCGTAGCGCACGCGCGCGAGCTTGGCGGCCTTGAGGCTGTCCTGCGCGGCGCGTTCCAGGTGCTGGTCCTCGACCCGCGCGCGGGCGTAACGCACCAGCGCGTTCTCGGTGTCTTCCAGCGCCAGCAGCACGCTTTGCTGGTAACGCGCCAGTTCGCCTTCGGCGCTGGCGTCGGCGGCCTTGATGCGCGAGCGCACGCGGCCGATGTCGAGGAACGACCAGTCGATGCCGAGCGCGACCAGGCGGGTTTCGCTGGCGCGTTCGAACAGCGCGCTGGTGTCGATGGCCTGCGAACCGATCAGGCCCGACAGGGTGAAGCGCGGGAACAGGTCGGCGGTAGCGACCCCTATCCGCGCGGTGGCCGCGTGCAGGCGGTGCTCGGCGGCGGCGACGTCGGGACGGCGGCGCAGCAGTTCGCCCGGGGTGCCGGCGTCGAGCCGCGCCGGCAAGGCCGGCAGCGGCGCGGCCTGGTCGAGTTCGGCGACCAGCGAATCGGGCGTCTGCCCGGTCAGCACCGCGAGCCGGTGCTGGGTCACCGCGACCTGCGCTTCCAGGTTCGGCACCCGCGCCAGGGTCGCTTCGAGCTGGGCGCGCGCGCGCGCCGTGTCGAACTCGGTGCCGCGGCCGGCGTCGAAGCGCGCCTGCACCAGACGCAGCGTCTCCTGCTGGTTCTCGGCGTTCTCGCGCGCGACCCGCAGGCGTTCCTGCAGGCCGCGCAGCTCGACGTAGCTGCGCGCCACTTCGCCGACGATGGCCACCTGCATCGCCTGCAGGTCGGCCGCGCTGGCCCAGGTGTCGGCGCGCTGCGACTCGACGTTGCGGCGCACCCGGCCGAACACGTCGAGTTCCCAGCTCACGTTGGCCTGCGCGCTGTAGCTCTCGTTGTCGCGGCCGCGGTTGTCCGTGCCCGGCATCTGGTCGCTGCTGGAGCGGGTGTCGCTGCCCGTGGCGCTGCCGGTGATGGTCGGGAAGCGGTCGAACTTGGCGCCGCGCAACAGCGCGTTGGCGCGGTCGTAGTTGGCCAGGGCGATGCGCAGGTCGTGGTTGGCGCCGAGCGACTCCTCGACCAGACGCGTCAGCGTCGGGTCGTTGAAGTTGCGCCAGAACTCGGCCGCCGGATCCGGCGCGGCGGTGCCGTCGGTGGCCGCTTCGGCGTCGCCGCGGGCGAACTTGTCCGGCGTGGCCAGGGTCGGCCGGACATAGTCCGGACCGACCGCGCAGGCGGCGAGCGCGAGCGTCAGCAACGCGACCGCGGGGAGCTTGAGATTACGCATGGACCGTCTCCGAAACATTGTGGTGGTCGCCGTGCGAGACCAGCTTGTTGCCGACCATCTTGCGCAGCGCCACGTAGAACACCGGGGTCAGGAACAGGCCGAACAGGGTCACGCCGAGCATGCCGGCGAACACGGTGATGCCGGTGACCGAGCGGACCTCGGCGCCGGCGCCGTGCGACAGCACCAGCGGCACGGTGCCGGCGATGAAGGCGATCGAGGTCATCACGATCGGACGCAGACGCAGGCGGCACGATTCCAGCGCGGCTTCGACAATGCCCTTGCCCTGCAGTTCCAGTTCGCGGGCGAACTCGACGATCAGGATCGCGTTCTTGCACGCCAGGCCCATCAACACCACCAGGCCGACCTGCACGAACACGTTGTTGTCGCCGCCGGTCAGCTTGACGCCGAGCAAGGCCGAGAGCATGCACATCGGCACGATCAGGATCACCGCCAGCGGCAGGGTCCAGCTTTCGTACAGCGCGGCCAGCACCAGGAACGCCAGCAGGATCGCGAGCGGGAACACGATCATCGCCGCGTTGCCCTGGCTGGCCTGCTGGTAGCTCAGGTCGGTCCACTCGATTTCCATGCCGTTGGGCAGGACCTTGGAGGCCACGTCCTTGACCACGTCCATCGCCTGCGCCGAGGACATCACGCGCGGGTCGACGTCGCCGGCGATGTCGGCGGCCGGATAGCCGTTGTAGCGCAGCACCGGGTCGGGGCCGAAGGTCTGCTTGATGGTGACCATCGAACCGATCGGCACCATCTCGCCGCGGTCGTTGCGGGTGCGCAGGTTGGCGATGTCCTCGACGCTGTCGCGGAAGTTGCCGTCGGCCTGGGCGATGACCTGCCAGGTGCGTCCGAACTGGTTGAAGTCGTTGACGTAGGCCGAACCCAGGTAGGTCTGCAGGGTGTCGAACAGCTCGGTCAGCGGCACGCCCTGGGCCTTGGCCTTGACTCGATCCACTTCGGCGTCGAGCTGCGGCACGTTGGCCTGGTAGGTGCTGTTGGCGTAGCCCATGCCCGGGGTCTGCATGATCGTGCCCTGGAACGCGCTGACCGCGTTCTGCAGCGCGCCGTAGCCGAGGTTGTTGCGGTCCTGGATGAACATCTGGTAGCCCGCGCCGTTGCCCAGGCCGAGGATCGGCGGCGGCATCAGCGCGAAGGTGAAGCCTTCCTGGAAGCCGGCGATCTTCTGGTTCAGCTCGGCGGTGATCTCCACCGCGCTGCGGCTGCGCTCGCTGAACGGCTTGAGCGGCAGGAACGCCACGCCGGTGTTGGGCGTGTTGGTGAACTGCACCGCGTTGAGGCCCGGGAAGGCGATCGAGTGCTGCACGCCTTCGGTCTTCATCGCCACGTCGGTCACCTTGCTCAGCAGGGCGTCGGTGCGCGCGATGGAGGAACCCTCGGGCAGCTTGACCGCGGCGATCAGGTACAGCTTGTCCTGCAGCGGGATGAAGCCGGCCGGCACGATCTTGAACATGAAGCCGGTGGCGACCAGCAGCACCGCGTAGACCACGAACACCGCGCCGCGCTTGCCCAGGGTGCGCGAGACCGCGCTCTGGTACTTCTCCGAGCTGGACGCGAAGAAGCGGTTGAACGGACGGAACAGCCAGCCGAACAGGCGGTCGATCAGACGCGTCGGCGCATCCTTCGGCGCGCCGTGCGGCTTGAGCAGGCGCGCGGCCAGGGCCGGCGACAGGGTCAGCGAGTTGATCGCCGAGATCACCGTGGAGATGGCGATGGTCACCGCGAACTGCTTGTAGAACTGGCCGGTCACGCCCGACAGGAACGCCATCGGCACGAACACCGCGCACAGCACCAGCGCGATCGCCACGATCGGGCCGGACACTTCCTTCATCGCCTGGTGCGCCGCGTCGAGCGGGCTCAGGCCTTCCTCGATGTTGCGCTCGACGTTCTCGACCACCACGATCGCGTCGTCGACCACGATGCCGATCGCCAGCACCAATCCGAACAGGCTCAAGGTGTTGATCGAGAAGCCCAGCAGGTACAGCGCGGAGAACGTGCCGACCACCGACACCGGCACCGCGATCAGCGGGATGATCGAGGCGCGCCAGGTCTGCAGGAACAGGATCACCACCAGCACCACCAGCAGCACCGCTTCCAGCAGGGTCGAGACCACCGCCTTGATCGAGTCGCGCACGAAGATGGTGGTGTCGTACACCGCTTCGTACTTGATGCCGTCGGGGAACGACTTGGAGAGCTGGTCCATCGTGCCGATGACCTGCTCCTGGATCTGCAGCGCGTTCGCGCCCGGCGCCTGGAAGATGCCGATGCCGACCGCGTTCTTGCCGTCGAGCTGCGAGCGCAGGCTGTAGTCGCCGGCGCCCAGTTCCAGGCGGGCGACGTCGGACAGCCGCACCACTTCGCCGTCGTCGCCGCGCTTGAGCACGATCTCGCCGAATTCCTTCTGGTCGCGCAGGCGGCCCTGGGCGTTGATCAGGGTCAGGAAGTCGCTGCTGTTGGGCATCGGCTCGGCGCCGAGCTGGCCGGCGGAGACCTGCACGTTCTGCTCGCGCATGGCGCGGACCACGTCGCCGGCGGTGAGGCCGCGCGAGGCGATCTTGTCCGGGTCGAGCCAGGCGCGCATGGCGTAGTCGCCGCCGCCGAAGATCTGCGCGTCGCCGACGCCCGACAGGCGCGCCAGGTTGTCCTTGACGTGCAGGCGGGCGTAGTTGCGCAGGTACAAGGTGTCGTACTTGCCGTTCGGCGAGGTCAGGTGCACCACCATCAGGAACACCGGCGACTGCTTCTGCGTCGTCACGCCCTGGCGGCGCACGTCCTCGGGCAGGCGCGCCAGCGCCTGGCTGACCCGGTTCTGCACGCGCACGGCGGCGTCGTCGGCGTTGGTGCCGGGGCGGAAGGTCACGGTGGTGACCAGCACGCCGTCGGAGCCGGCGACCGACTTGATGTACATCATGTCTTCGACGCCGTTGATCGCTTCTTCGAGCGGCGTGGCGACGGTTTCGGCGATGACCTTGGGGTTGGCGCCCGGATACACCGTGCGCACGACCACCGAGGGAGGCACCACTTCGGGATATTCGCTGATCGGCAGGATCGGTATCGAGATCAGGCCGGCGGCGAAGATCACGATCGACAGCACCGCGGCGAAGATCGGCCGGTCGATGAAAAACTTGGAAAAGTCCATGACGGATTCCTTGGTGCGGCGATGAGCCGCATGGGTCCCCGGCCGGGCCCGTTGCTGCGGGCCGGCCTTTGATTGCTTGTGAACCGGCTGGAGATTCGTCATTCCCGCGAAAGCGGGAATTCCGAGACTTCAAGCGTTCTCGCCCGAAAGGCCCTGGATCCCCGCCTTCGCGGGGATGACGACAGGTAGATCCGGCCGGTTCGCGGGGTGGCGGTTAAGTCCGGATCACAAGGCCCCGGCCGCCGCGCCCGGCGCCGCGGGCGCCGGTGCCGGCGCGCCCATGGCGATGTTCTTGGGCTGCACCGGCATGCCCGGGAAGAACACCTTCTGCACGCCGTGGACGATGACCTTGTCGGTCGGCGCCAGCCCGGATTCGACCACGCGCAGCCCGTCGATCATGCGGCCGAGCTTGACGTCCTTGCGCACCGCCGCGTTCTTCGGGCCGAGCACGTAGACGTACTTGCGGTCCTGGTCGGTCAGCACGGCCTTGTCGTCGACCAGCATCGCCTTGAAGTCGCCGCTGCCTTCCAGCTGCACGCGCGCGAACAGGCCCGGGGTCAGCACGCGCTCGTCGTTGGGGACCACGGCGCGGGCGCGGATGGTGCCGGTGTTGGCGTCGAGCTGGTTGTCGGTGAAATCGACCGTGCCGGCGTGCGGGTAGCCGCTCTCGCCGGCCAGGCCGATGCGGACCGGGTTCTTGTCGCCGGCGCGCTCGCCCTTGCGGGCCAGCTCGTTGTAGCGCAGGTAGGTCTGCTCGTCGGCCTCGAAGTACACGTACATCGGGTTCTGCGAGACCACCGTGGTCAGCAGGGTCTGGTCGGCCGAGGCGAGGTTGCCGACGGTGATCAGGGCGCGGCCGGCGCGGCCGTTGATCGGCGAGCGCACTTCGGTGAAGGTCAGGTCGAGCTGGGCCGAGGCCACTGCGGCTTCGGCCGCGCGCACCGCGGCGTCGCCGCCGGTGCTGGCGGCGCGGCGGGTCTCGAACTCCTCGCGCGAGATCGCCTTGGCCTCGACCAGGGTCTGGGCGCGCTTGTCCTGGGTCTGGGCCAGGCGCGCTTCGGCGCGCGCGCGTTCCAGTTCGGCCTGGGCGCGGGCGAGCTCGGCGCGGTAGCGGCGCTGGTCGATCACGAACAGCAGGTCGCCTTTCTTGACGTCCTGGCCTTCCTTGTAGGCGACGCGGTCGACGTAGCCGCTCACGCGCGCGCGCAGCTCGACCGATTCGGGCGCACTGACCCGGCCGGTGAACTCGTCCCACTGCCGGACCTGCTTGCTCAGGACCTGGGCGACGCTGACTTCCGGCGGCGGCGGCGCGCCGCCTTCGTGCGGGGCGGCCTGGCTGCCGCAGCCGGCGGCGGCCAGGGCGATGACGAGGCTCGCGGTCAACGCGAGCACGGAGAGTCCGACGCCGGGCTTGCCGGAGCGGACGGAGAAGTGACGGGTGCTCATCGTGGGGTGGGTTCCTGTTTGGGATTCGGTGCGGTCAGCGACTTCAGCAGGGCGCGCGCGTCGAGCAGACATCGTTGGGTCTTGTCGTCGGACGTGCAGTCCGGTTCTTGCGCGGTTGCGATCGCGGCTGCGGGAAGCGGGACCGTCTTGGGTACGGTGTTCGCGCTGGTAGGGGCAAGACTGGTAGAGGGCGGGCTGGTAGCGGGCGGAGCGGAGCTGGCGGGCGTTGCGTGTTCGCGGCTGGCGGGCGGAGAGGGGAGGTGGATGCGCGGCGGCAACAACGCCGGTCCCGGCGCGCGCACCGCGTACGGCACGATCGGACGCGGCGGTTCGTCGCCGGCGTCGTGGTCGATCAGCGCCAGCGCGCGCTGCCCGACCGACAGCGCGCTGGGCCATTCAGGGCACGAATGGCGTTGGTTGAACTCGGTGCACACCGGCGTGTCGACGGCCAGCAGCTGCACCCGCACGGCCTGCTGGCGCGCTTCGTCGTGCAGCACCCGCGCGAGCATGCGCAGCGCGGCCGCGCCGATCGAGCGGTGGCCGTAGCCGGCCCACGGGTGCTCGCTGCCGGGACCGCCGATCAGCACGTAAGTGCCGCCGCGATCGCTTTCGGCCAACAGCGGCAGCAGGTGACGGGCCGCGGCGAGGTGGGGGAGGAGATCCTCGTCGAGCTTGCGCCGCAGGAACTGCGCCGGACTGTCGAGCAGGCGGCCGCGCTCGGCGCTGCCGCACACCGCCGCGACCACGCCCGCGAACGGCCGGCCGAGCTTGCGCAAGGCGCGCGCGAGCTTGGCGCCGGCGGCGTCGTTGGCGACCGAACCGGCCAGCACGGTCAGGTCGGCTTGGGGGTAGCCGGCCTTGAGCGCCTTGAGTTCGCTGGACCGGCGCGCCACCGCGATGACCGGGCGGCCGCTGTCGATCGCGGCCTGCACGACCCCGCGGCCGACGCCGCCGGTGGCACCGAGTACAACCAAAGGGGCTTTCATTGTCCCGCTCCTGGGACTTTCTCTCCCACAACCGGGATGATCACGTGATGCTTGTCATCCCGGGTGTAGTGCGCGAGCACGGCGCCGATCGCCGGCATCAGCAACATCGCCGCGGGCAGGGCGATGGTGAAGGCCAGCACCCAGGCCAGCATCCACGCTTCTTCGGCGCCCTGGGCCAGGCCCTGGCGAAACACGACCACGGCCAGCCCGATCAGGGCGGACATGGCCACCAGCATCAGTGGCAGGAATGCGTACCTGGCTTGGCGTGGGGTCAACATGGCGGGGGGACCTCGTGACGATGTGCGGCACAGGTTAGAGACGCGAACGGGTCTTGATTAGCCCGGGATTCAGGGAATAATTGTCCCGGCAACGGTCCAATCCCGACCCGAGGCCCCTTGAAGGCCGGATGGCCCGTCCCCAACCCGATAGCGCGCGATAGCGCGGCAAGGGGTCCGCCAGGCAGTGCATCGCACGACGGCGCCACTGTCTCGGTTCGCCCGCGACGACGGCAGTGGAGGCGATCAATCCCTGCCGGTGACAGCCGTCATCACGTACACCGCGCCGGCAGGAGCCGGCGGGCGCCAAGCAGCAAGGGACTGGCCGGCCGCATGCCGGCAGACCGCGATCCGCCCGCGTCGTCGCGACGCACCGCGGGGCGGCCGCGCATCGCTGTTCGCTGCACGTACACACCTACACATCGACACACCTTCCGCCTCGCGTTCGAACACAATCGCTTACCGGCTTCGGGTACGCGCCGCTGTGTTCCGGCCACCGAACCAGGAGTCCATACCCCCATGGCTCACGATCTCAACGACACGCTGATCTTCGTCAAAGTCGTCGAAAGCGGCAGCTTCATCGCCGCCGCGCAGGCGCTGCGCCTGCCCAAGACCACGGTCAGCCGCAAGGTGCAGGAGCTGGAAACGCGCCTGGGCGCGCAGCTGCTGCACCGGACCACGCGCAAGCTCGGCCTGACCGAGGCCGGCAACGTCTATTACGAACACTGCCAGCGCATCGCCCGCGAACTGGCCGAGGCCGAAAGCGCGGTCGGCCAGCTGCAGGGCGGCCCGCGCGGCTGGCTGCGCATCACCGCGCCGTACTCGGTCGGCATCACCTGGATCGCGCCGCTGCTGGGCGAGTTCCATGCGCGCCATCCCGAAGTGCGGGTGGAGATGAACCTCAGCAACGAGACCGTCGACATGATCGACCAGGGCATCGACGTCGCCCTGCGCCTGGGCAGCCTGCCGGACTCGAACCTGATCGCGCGCAAGCTGGCGGTGTTCCGCACCCAGATCTACGCCAGCCCGAACTACCTCGCCCGCCACGGCGAGCCGCTGCACCCCGACGACCTGCGCCACCACCGCACCCTGGCCATGCCCAAGTCGCGGCGCAGCAACAACGAATACGTGTGGCCGCTCAGCGACGGCGAGCGCACCGTCGACTACGTGGTCGATCCGGTCATGGTCGCCAACGACCCCGGCCCGCTGCGCGGCGCGCTGCTGTGCGGCGAAGCGCTGATGCTGGCCGCCGACGTCACCGTCAAGGCCTTCGCCGAACAAGGCTACGTGCAGCGCGTGCTGGCCGGCTGGACCGGCCCGGAGTACGAATTCAACGCGGTGTTCCCGCGCGGCCAGGTGCAATCGCCGAAGGTGCGCGCGTTCGTCGACTTCCTGGTCGAACGGCTGAACTTCGACGCCGACTACATGCAGGTGCTGTGCCCCGACGCCAAGCGCTTCCGCAAGGCCTCCGAGGAAGCCGAAGCGGCGATGGCGCACGGCCTGGCCAAGGAAGCCGGCGACACCCGCGCGATCGCGGTGCCGGTGGTGGAAGCGATCGAGGCCATCGCCGAAGCGATGGACAACGGCGGCAAGCGCCCGGGCAAGGCGCGCGGCGCGGCCAAGGCCGACGCGGCGCCGGCGCGGCGCGACGATACGCCGAGCGACGAAGACGCCGCGCTGGCCTGATCGCGACGGCGCGCGGCGCCGGATAGTTTCGTTGTGTGGAGTCCCTGTCGTCTCGCGGTCGAGGCGGCAGGGTTTTTTTGAGGCTCGTCGAATCTACCGACCGCTCCCTGTAGGAGCTGCGCGAGCTGCGACCGCGACACCGCGCTTGCGACGTCCGCTTGATGCCCATCGGCCTTCCCGCGCGGCAGCTTGCCGGAGTTTCGTCGTCGTCGCGCTGTCGCGGTCGCAGCTCGCGCAGCTCCTACAGGAAGCGGTTGCGGGTTTAGCGCTCAGCCCAACCGCCAAGCCAACCCCGACACCCGCGCCGCGTGCCGCGCCAGCGCCGAGCGCAGCACCGCCTCGCTCGCCGCCACGTGCAGTTCGCTGCGCGCGCGGGTCATGCCGGTGTAGACCAGCTCGCGCGACAGATGCCGCGCGTCCTGTCGCGGCAGCTGCAGCCACACGCGCTCGAATTCCGAGCCCTGCGACTTGTGCACGGTCATCGCGAACGCGCCGCTGTGCGCGGGCAGGGCGGAGGGGTGGTAGGCGCGCACGCCTTGCGCGCCGCCGGCGAACCAAGCGACGGTACCGGCGGCGGGATCTTCGCGACCGTCGGCCGCGCGCGCGCGCAAGCACACGCCGATATCGCCGTTGAACAGGCCGTGGCGGTAGCTGTTCTCGGTGATCAGCAGCAGGCGGCCGTGGAAATAGGCGGAACGGTGCGCGCCGGCGAGGGCCTCTTCGATGCGCGCGTTGAGCGGGGCGGCGCCCTGGCCGCCGTCGCGCAGCGCGGTCAGCAGGCGCAGGCGCGCGGCCAGGGCCAGCGCCTGTTCGGGGTCCGTGGCCTCGCCGATCGCGCGCCACGCCGGCAGCAGGCGCTCGCGGCCGTTGCCGGCGAGCGGGTCGTGCGCGTCTTCGTGGAAGTGCACGCCCGCCAGTTCGCCGCTGCGCAACAGGGCCAGCGCGGTGTCGGCGTCGCCCTCGCGCACGGCGTCGGCCAGCGGCGCCAGCCGCAGGCTGTCGGCCTGGCGATAGCCGCGGCGCAGGTGCACGCGGTTGGCGCTGAGCGGCGTCGGCGCCGGCAACACCGCGACCGCGTCGCCGAGCAGCGGACGCAGCGCCTGCGCCTGCGCCGCGGGCAGGCCGTCGTCGTCGCCGGCGGCATCGACGATCGCGGCGAGCACGTCGCCGGCTTCCACCGACGGCAGCTGGTCGCGGTCGCCGAGCAGGATCAGGCGCGCGCCGTCGGGCACGGCTTCGATCAGCTTGCACATCAGCGGCAGGTCGACCATCGACGCCTCGTCGACCACGACGATGTCGAACGGCAGTGGGTTGCGCGCGTCGTGGCGGAAGCGCGGGCGATCCGGCACCACGCCGAGCAGGCGGTGCAGGGTGCCGGCCTGTTGCGGCAGCGCCTCGAGCAGGCCGGCGTCGAAGCCGTTGCGCGGGTCGGCGTCGGTCTTGTCCGCGGCCTCGCCCGCCTCGGTCGCGAACGCAGGCAGCTCGCGCAGGCGTTCGGCCGCGGCGCGCAGGCTCTCGGCCATGCGCTCGGCGGCGCGGCCGGTCGGCGCGGTCAGCGCGATCCGCGGCGCCGCCACGCCGTCCAGTCGCGCCTGCGCGATCAGCAGCACCAGCAGGCGGGCGATGGTGGTGGTCTTGCCGGTGCCGGGGCCGCCGGTGGCGAGCAGCAGCGATTGCAGCAACGCCAGCGCGGCGGCGCGGGCCTGGCGGTCGTCGTCGCGCGCGTGCGGGAACAGCTGCGCGAACAGCGGCGCCAGCGCGGCGAGGTCGGCCGGCGGCGGCGCGAACGCCTGCAGCCGGCGCAGGCCGGCGGCGAGGCGGCGTTCGTACTCGCGGTAACGACGCAGGTACAGCAAGCCGTGTTCCAGCACCAGCGGCGCGGCGGCATCGGCAGCCGCGCCGGCCGCGGGCGTGGCGACCCAGCGCGACTGCGCCAGCGCGTCCAGCCACGCCTGCGGGTCGGGCCATTCGATCGCCGCCTCGCTCAGCGACTGCGGCTGGCGCGGGTCGAACGCGGCGTGGCCGCGCGCGATCGCCTGCGAGGCCAGCGCCGCGCCGGCCAGCACCAGGTCGGGCGTGTCGCGGTCGAGCCGGCGCAGCGCCTGCGCCAGCGCATGATCGACGGTGCGCAGCGCGCCGTCGCGGAACAAGGCGTCGAGCAGGCTCATCGCGCCGCTCCGGCGAACAGCGCGTCCATCGCCTCGATCAGCGCGCGCGGCGGCTTGGCCGCATGCACGCCGGCGCCCGGATCGGCGGCGTCGAGGCCGCGGCAGAACAGATAGCGCACGCCGCCGAAGTCGCGTTCGTAGTCGTAGTCCGGGCCGAGGCGGAAGCGCAGCCAGCGGTGCAGGGCGACGGTGTAGATCAGCGATTGCAGGTCGTACTCGCTTTCGGCCATGGCGCGCTCGACCTGTGCGGCGTCGAAGCCGGGCAGGCGGTTGGTCTTGTAGTCGAGCACGTAATAGCGGCCCTCGTGCGCATAGACCAGGTCGATCTTGCCGGTCATCAGGCCTTCCAGGCGCCGGCGCGAACCGAAGCCGCGGCGCTCGCGCACCTGTCCGTGCGCGTGCAGCACCGCCAGCAGCGCGTCCACCGGCGCGGCGTCGAGGCCGAAGTGGAACTCCATTTCGCTGCGCCGGGCCGGCTCGGGCACGTCGCACAGGCGCGCGCCCTCGGGCAGCGGCGCGACCAGGGTGCGACCGACCAGCGAGGCGAGCAACGCCAGGCCGTCGTCGATGTCGGCTTCGGCGTAGCCCTCGCTGCGCATGGCCGCGGCCAGCGCCTCGTCCTGGCCCGGCGGCGGCGCATCGCCGTCGCGCCAATCGCGCCACGCGGCGAAGTCCACGCGTTCGAGCGCGCTGTGCACGACGTTGCCGAAGCGGCTGCCGCCGAAGCGCGCGTCGCCGGGCAGCGGCGCGGCCGCGGCGAGGTCGGGCGCCGCCTGCGGTTCGTCCTCGGCGCCGCGCTCGTCCTGCGCGGCCGGGTCGAAACCGCTGTCTTCGTTGGTCAGCTGGGTGAAGCTGTAGACCCACCAGTCGCGCGCGGCGCGCGCGCGCGCCTCGCGCGCCGGCGGCACCGCGCCGGCCGCGGCCGGCGGCAGCGGCCGCGGCGGCGGCTCGATCGCGGCGGCGTCGATCGCCACGCCGGGCTCGCGCGCCAGCGCCGCGGGATCGGCCAGCATCGGCTGCAGCGGCGACAGCGCGGCGTGGTACAGCGGCCCGGTCGCGATCCACAGCGCATGGCGCGCGCGGGTCAGGCCGACGTAGAGCAGGCGCGCGTCCTCGGCGCGGGCTTCCTGCGCGGCGCGCTCGCTGGCGTCCTGCCACTGCGGCGCGTCCGGATCGAATACGTCGCTTTGCAGCTGCATCACCCGGCCGTGCTCGGGATCGGGGTATTCGCACCAGCGTCCGCTGCGCGGCTCGCGGCCCAGCGCCACGAACGGCAGGAACACCAGGCCGAACTCCAGGCCCTTGCTCTTGTGCAGGGTCAGGATCTGCACCCGGTGCGCGTCGGATTCCAGCCGCAGCTGCTGCTTCTCGTCGCTGTCGTCGGCCTCGGCGATGCGCAGGCGCAGCCAGTCGCGCAGGCCGTGCAGGCCGAGCGCGCGGCGGTCGGCTTCCTGCAGGGTCTCGGCCAGTTGCAGCAGATTGGTCAAGCGGCGCTCGCCGTCGCCCAGCGCCAGCAGCCGCGGCGCCTGTTGCGCGCACAGGTCGGCGAGCAGGGCCAGCGGGCCGTGGCGCTGCCAGCGCTCGCGCCATTGCAGCGCCTGCGCCTGCCAGCGCGCCTGTTCGGCTTCGTCGGCGGCGACGCGGGCGACCGCGGCGCCGTCCAGGCCGAGCAGCGGCGTCGCCAGCGCCGCGCGCAGGCGGCCGCTGTCGCCGGGATGCAGTAGCGCGTCGAACAGGGTCAGCGTTTCCATCGCCTGCTCGGTCGCGAACAGGCTGCGGCGGCCGGCGGCGACCGCGGCAATGCCGGCCGCGCCGAGCGCGCGCTGGATCGATGCGGCTTCTTCGTGGCTGCGCACCAGCACCGCGATGTCGGCCGGGCGCAGCGGCCGGCCCTGGATCGTGGCGCGGCCGTCGCGCGCGTCGGCGAGCCAGCCGTGGATCGCGGCGATGCAAGCGCGCGCGGCCAGCTCGCGCGATTCCGGCGAGCTCCACACCGGCGTCTTGCGCCCGTCGTCCGGCGCCGGCAGCGCGCGCAATACCAGCGCCGGCGCGGTCGCGCCGGCGCGCTGCAGGTCTTCGTCGGCGACCGCGCCGCCGGCCTCGACCTCGCGGAAGCGGATGCGCGGATCGATGAAGGCCGCCTCGCCGGCCTGGGCGTACAGCGCGGCGATCGCGCGCAGCAGCGACGGCCGCGAGCGGAAGTTGTGGTCCAGCGGCGGCGCCGCCTCGGCCTGCGCGGCGGCGCTGAGGTAGGTGTGCACGTCGCCGCCGCGGAAGCCGTAGATGGCCTGCTTGGGGTCGCCGATCAGGAACAGCCCGGCGCCTGCGGGCGAATCGTCCTCGCGCGCGGCTTCGCCGAACACCCGGCGGAAGATCGCCCACTGGCGCGGATCGGTGTCCTGGAACTCGTCGACCAGGGCCACCGCGTACTGCTCGCGCAGGCGCCGCGCCAGCGCCTCGCCGTGCGGCCCCTCCAGCGCGCTGGCGACATCGGCGATGAGGTCGTCGAAGCTCTGCACCCGCCGTACGCGCTTGAGCTCGGCCAGGCGCTGCGCCGCCGCCGCGCGGATGCGGTGCACCAGCGCCAGGCGCTGCCCCGCCAGCCACTGCTCGCGCTGCTGCGCGGCGTCGAGGTAGCGCGCGACCGCGTCGAACAGCGGCGAGGCCGGCACCTGCGCTTCCTTGCCCTTGTTGGCTTTCGACGCCAGCGCGGACGGCGCGAGCTTGGCCGCGCGCTCGTCCAGCGGCTGCGACCAGTCGCCGTTGGCGCACCAGGCCCGCAACTGCGCGCGCAGTTCGTCGGGCAGATGGGCGCGGTAGCTGTTGCCGTTGAGCGCCTTGCCGGCGATGGCCGCGGCCAGCGCGGCGAAGGCG
The DNA here is from genome assembly GCF_023617245.1 of Lysobacter enzymogenes. Classification (NCBI taxonomy): domain Bacteria; kingdom Pseudomonadati; phylum Pseudomonadota; class Gammaproteobacteria; order Lysobacterales; family Lysobacteraceae; genus Lysobacter; species Lysobacter enzymogenes. The sequence goes on along the minus strand of NZ_CP067396.1, from coordinate 108,795 downwards.
TCGTCGGCGTGCGCGGCGAACGCGTCGCGCAGCGCGGCGCCGGCGCGGTCGAGTTCGGCCAGCGGGTCCTGGCTCGAAGCCGGCGCGGCCGGCAGCAGCAGCGGCGTGCGCAGCAACGCGCCCAGGTCGGCGGCCAGCGACGGCGGCCCGCCCGGCCATTGCAACGCCAGCAGTTCGGCTTCGCCGGCGTCGTTGCCGAACGCGCGCCACAGGTCCACCGCGATCTCGTCGAGCAGCTCGCGCTCGCTGCCGATCAGCTCGGGCGCGGCGAACGGCTGGCCGGTTTCCAGCGCGTGCTCGGCCAGCACGCGCGCGCAGAAGCCGTGGATGGTGACCACCGCGGCCAGATCGATCTCGCGCGCGGCGCGCTGCAGCCGCGCGCGCAGCGCCGCTTCGCCTTCGATGTCGGCCTGCGCGCGCACCAGCGCGCGGGTCAGCGCGCGCTCGGCATCGTCGTCGGCTTCGGCCAGCGCCGGATCGTCCGCGGCGATGCGCGCGGCCAGCAGCAGGCGCCGGCGCAGGCGTTCGCGCAGTTCCTGGGTGGCCGCGTCGGTGAACGTCACCGCCAGGATCCGGCTCACGCCGAGGCCGCGCTCGATCACCAGCCGCGCCACCAACGTGGCCAGGGTGTAGGTCTTGCCGGTGCCGGCGCTGGCCTCGATCAGGCGCAGGCCGTCGAGCGGCAGGTCGAGGAAGGGATCGCGCGCGGCGGGTTCGTGCTTGCCGGATTCGTGCTTGGAGGATTCGTGCTTGGAGGATTCGGACGCGCTCATGCGGCGTCCTCGTCGCGGCCCAGCACCACCGCATCGAACACGCGCTTGGCGATCGCGCGGAATTCCTCGCCTAGGTCGGCGTCGGCGAACGGATCGCGCCCGCGCAGCGCCAGGCGCACGCCGGGCTGGCCGCCTTCGCCCCAGTGGCGCGGGCCGCCGTGCCACTGCGCTTCGGCGCGGCTCCAGCCGTCCTTGTCCTGCATCGCCGCCTCGTACCACAGCCAGCCCGCGCGCGGCAGGAACGGCAGCGGCAGGCGCAGGCCGTAGTCGCGCAGGCGCAGCAGCGCGGCCAGCGCGGCGCGCGCCTGGCGCGGCGGCAGCGCGGCGCGCACGTGCGGGCCGGGGCCGTCGCTGGCCTGGGCGAATTGCGCCAGCGGGCGGCCGTCGTCGAGCGCCGACAGCACCAGCCAGTCCAGGCCGTGGGCGATCTGCGCGGGGCCGTGCAAGGTGTCGAAGCGCAGCCGCGCCAGGCCGCTGGGATACAACTCGTCGAGCTTGCCGAGCAGGCGGGTGCCGTCGACCTCGAGTTCGAACGGCCGGGTCTGCGCCGCGCCCTCGCGCCAGCGCGCGAACGCGTCGGCGTACGGCCGCACCTGGCCGAGCAGCGCGTCGAGCTGGCGCCGCCCCAGCGGCCCCGACGGCAGCAAGGCGCGCGCGCGCAGCGAGGCCTGCAGGCGCTCGCGATCGACCGCGCCGCCGCCGGCGATCAGGTCATCGAACACCGCGCGCTGCAGTTGCTGGCGCAGCAGGCCGCGGCCGGGCAGCACCAGCGGCTCGACGTCCTGCGCGGTCTCGATCTCCTCGGGCAGGCGCAGGCCCAGGCGCTGGCGCAGGAACGCGCTCGGCGGATCGCGCAGGAAACTGCGCAGGTCCTGGTAGTTCAGGCGCCGCTCGCCGCCGTCGTCCGGCAACGGCGGCAGCGGGTCCTGCAGCCACGGCCCCAACTCGCCGCGGCGCGCGGCGCCGGCGTCGACCGCCGGCCGCCATTCGCTGCGGTAGCTGAAACGGCGCGGCTCGGCCGCCTCGCCCGCATCGCCGCCGAACGCGGCCGGCGCGAACGGCTGCAGCGGCTGGCGCACCACGAACTGCGCGCGCGCGGCGGCCGGATCGGCGTGGTAGCGGGCGATCGCGTCGAGCAGTTCCGACACCAGCGGCGAGGGTTCGCGCTGGCTGCCGTCGCGCGGATCGGCGCCGAGGTAGCTCAGGTAGAACGCGTCCGACGCCGCGCCGAACAGCTGCAGGAACAGGAAACGGTCGTCGTCGCGCAGCGAGCGGTCGCCGTGGCGGCGCGCGCCTGTGCCGAGTTCCGCGGCGAGGCGGTTGAGGCCGCCGGCCGGGTCGCGGCGCGGGTAGTCGCCGTCGTTCATGCCGAGCAGGCAGATCGCGCGGAACGGGATCAGCCGCATCGGCACCATGCGGCCGAAGCTGACCCCGCCGGTCAGCAGCGGCGCGCGCGTGTCGGCCTCGGCCAGCGCGGCGCGGAAATGCGCGCGCACCACTTCCGGCGCGACGGCGCCGTCGAAGCCGGCCGCCGCGGCGTCGCCGGCGAAGGCTTCCACCAGCGAGCGCAGGCGTTCGAGCGTGCGCTGGTCGGCGCTGTCGCGCGGGCGCTCGGGCAGCAGCGCGCGCAGCAGGCCGAGCAGGCGCTGCGACCACTGCGCCGGGCTCAGCTCGGCGGCGAGGCCGCGCTCGAACCGCGCCAGCACCCGCAGCAGCCGGATCAGCGCGTCGAGCGCGTCGAGCGCGGCGCCTTCGAGTTCGGCGTACGGCGCCACGCCGGCGACCAGGGCGCCGTCGTCGTCGTCGCCGCCCGCGGCGTGGCCGATCAGCAGGCGGTCGAGCGCGAACGCCCAGGTGTAGGCGTCGTCGCCGGGCGCGTCGTGGCGGCCGCGATGGGCCGCGTCGATGCCCCAGCGCGCGCCGGCTTCGCCCAGCCACACCCGCAGCCGGTCGAGGCCGTCGCCGTCGAGGCCGGCCTGTTCGGCGATCGCCGGGGTCGCCAGCAGGTCGAGGATTTCGCTGAGGCCGAAGCGCGACACCGGCAGCGCCAGCAGGCGCAGGAACACTTCGGCCAGCGGTTCGGCGGCGAGCGGGCTGACGTCGGCCAGCGCGTAGGGAATGAAGCCCGGCCGCCCGGCCAGGCCGCCGAACACCGCGGCGATGTGCGGCGCATACGGATCGATGTCGGGCGCGAGCACGGCGATGTCGCGCGGTTGCAGCGGCGGGTCGAAGCGGCGGCCCTGCTCGGATTGCGGATCCAGCAGTCCCTGCAGCTGGTCGTGCAGCACCTGCACTTCGCGCAGGCGGGTGTGGCAGGCGTGGACCTGCACGCTGGCGTCGAGCCGGTCGATCTGCGCGCGCCACGGCTGCGCCGGCAGCGCGCGCCGGTGCAGCAGGTCGCGCTGCAGGCGCTGCAGCAGGCTGTCGCGCGCGGGGTCGTCGTGGCGGCTGTCTTCCGGGTCGGCGTAGGCGGCGATCTCGCCGGAGGGGTGCACCACTTCGTAGCCGCCGAGCACCGCCATGAAGTCGCGCCCGGCCGCGCCCCAGGCCTGCAGCAGCGGGTTGTCGTCCTCGCCGAACGCGGCGGCGTCGCCCTGGCGCAGGCGCTCGGCCAGGGTGCCCAGGTCGCCCCAGTACTTGCGCGTCGGCGTCGGCAGGTAGAAATGCAGGGTGCCGGCGCGGGCCTGGGTGGCGATCACCCGCAGCACGTCGGGCGAGATGTTGAGGGTGGCGAACGCGAACAGGCGCGGCGGCAGCCCGCGCGGGGCGTCGTCGCGCGCGCCGTCGCCGCCGGCATCCCCGCCGAATCGGTGCAGGTATTCGTCGATCCGGCGCGCGCGGTAGCGGCGGCCGCCGGCGACCTTGCGCCACAGCGCGGCCTGCGGGTCGCCGCGCTCGTGGCCGGCGTCCCAGGCCAGCAGCCAGTCGCGGCGCCAGGCCTGGTATTTCTCGAACAGGCCGGCGAGCTCGCCGGCCAGCGACCAGGCCTTGAGCGGGTCGTCGCCGTCGAGGTAGCCGCGCAGCGGCGCCAGCGCCGGTTCGCGCAGTTGCGTCGGCTGGGCCAGTTGCGCGTACAGCCGCCAGCGCAGCGCGGCGGCGTCGAGGTCGTCCTCGCCGCCGGCGACGTTGGCGCCGAGCGCGCGCTGGACGAATTCGCCCGGGGTCAGGAACTCCAGGTTCGCGGCGATGCCGTGCGCCTGCGCCAGGGTCGCCTGCAGCCAGCGCCGCATCGCCACCTGCGGGATCAGGATGGTGTCCGGTGCGAGCAGCGGCTGCCCCGGCGCCGGCGTGCGCAGCTCCTGCGCGAGCAGGCCGGCGAGCACATCCAGCGCATTGGAATGGTAGAGGCGGAAATCGGGACGCGCCGGCATAGGGCGCCATCTTGCCGTACCGCGGCGCGGCGCGCGCGCAGCGGATCGGGCGTGTGCGCCGGCGCGGCGCGCACATGACGCGCCGCCGTCGCGCCGCCGTTACGCGCGGTTACCGCGCGCCGCCCGGCCGGCGCCTGCGCTTCGTTGCGGTTCGCCGGCCGCCGCCGCGCAGCGGCCGGACCGGCCTTAAAAGGCGCTTAATCGTTGCAGGCTCGAATAGCGCTCGAGCACCGGCGTCGGCGCCGGCAACGCGCCGATCCGGTGCCGAACGAGCGCCGATCTCGCATCGAACCGCGGCGGTCAAGCAACTGATGCGGCGACGACGGCGCCCGTCACCGGCTAAGCTGCGACAATGTCTTGCGCTCCACCCCCGTTCAGGCGGGCTGGGCCAAGCTGCGCCGTTTTGTAGACGTCCGCCTTCCGCCCCACCGGATTGCCGCCCCCGCATGTCGAAGCAAACGCCCATCGTCCGCCTCACCGACCTGCGCCTGGACCGCGGCGGCCGCAGCGTGCTGCGCGGGATCAACCTCAGCGTGCCGCGCGGCAGCATCGTCGCCGTGCTCGGCCCGTCCGGCAGCGGCAAGTCGACCCTGTTGTCGGCGCTGACCGGCGAACTGGCGCCGGCCTCGGGCACGGTCGAAGTGTTCGGCCGGCCGGTGCCGCAGAACCCGCGCGAGCTGCTGGAACTGCGCAAGGGCATCGGCGTGCTGCTGCAGGGCAACGGCCTGCTGACCGACCTGACCGCGGCCGAGAACGTGGCCCTGCCGCTGCGCGCGCACACCAGGCTGCCGAACCCGGTGATCCGCCGGCTGGTGCTGATGAAGCTGCACGCGGTCGGCCTCAGCGCGGCCGCCGACGCGTATCCGCGCGAACTGTCCGGCGGCATGGCCCGGCGCGTGGCGCTGGCGCGCGCGCTGGCGCTGGACCCGCCGCTGATGATCTACGACGAACCGCTGACCGGCCTGGACCCGATCGCCTCGGGCGTGGTCATGAGCCTGGTGCGCCGGCTCAACGACACCCTCGGCCTGACCAGCATCGTGGTGACCCACCACGTCCACGAAACCCTGCCGGTGGCCGACCACGCCATCGTCATCGCCAACGGCGGCATCGTCTTCTCCGGCACCCCGGCCGAGCTGGAGCACAGCGACGACCCCTTGGTGCGCCAGTTCCTGCGCGGCGAGCCCGACGGCCCGATCGGCTTCGACGCCGCGCCGCGCAATTCGGAGGCCGCGTAATGGCGTTGTTCGATGTCGTCCGCTCGCTGGGCCGCGCCGGCCTGTTCTCGCTGTCGGTGTTCCGCGCGTCCAAGCCGACGGCCGACTTTTTCCGCGAGTTGATCCGCGAAATCTACAAGATCGGCGCGCGTTCGCTGCCGATCATCGCCGTTGGCGGCGCGTTCGTGGGCTTGTCGGTGACCTTGCTGGGCTACCGCGCGCTCGACACCTACGGCGCCGCCAACCAGGTCAGCGCCATGCTCGGCCTGGGCCTGTACCGCGAGCTCGGCCCGGTGCTGACCGCGCTGCTGTTCATCGGCCGCGCCGGCAGCTCGATCGCCGCCGAACTGGGCCTGATGCGCGCGACCGACCAGATCACCGCGCTCGGCCTGATGGCGATCGACCCGGTCGGCAAGGCGGTGGCGCCGCGGTTCTGGGCGGCGGTGCTGTGCGTGCCGCTGCTGACCGGCTTCTTCTGCAGCCTGGCGATCAGCGCGAGCTATTTCGAATCGGTGCACGTGATCGGCCTGGAGCCCGGGATCTTCTGGCAGGTGCTCAAGGACAGCGTGGATTTCTTCGACGACTTCCTCATGGCGTTCGTGAAGTCGGCCGTATTCGGCGGCACCGCGGCGCTGGTGGCGGCCTACGTGGGCTACCACGCCGAGCCGACCATCGAGGGCACCTCGGTGGCGACGACGCAGGCGGTGGTCAACGCCTCGCTGCTGGTGCTGATGTTCAACTTCGTGATGTCGGCGTTCTTGTTCAAGTAACGATGTCCCTTCTCCCGCTGGCGGGAGAAGGTGCCCCGCAGGGGCGGATGAGGGCACGCGGGTGATCGGAGCGGCGCGCTGCGCGCGGCCCTCACCCCAACCTCTCTCCCGCACGCGGGAGAGGGGCTTCAAGACGTTCGCTGTTGCCGTAGCAGACAAACCGTTTCCCCAGCCGCGTTGAACCGCGCGGGCTTTATCCCCAAGGTGGTGCCCATGTCCGTCCGCAGTCCCCGCATCGAATTCGCCGTCGGCGCGTTCCTGCTGCTCGCCCTGGCCTCGCTGCTGGTGTTGGCGATCGCCTCCACCAACGGCAAGTTCGGCTTCGGCCGCGACAATTACGAGGTCACCGCCAAGTTCACCAGCATCGGCGCGCTGCGCCCGAACGCGCCGGTGAAGATCGGCGGCGTCAACGTCGGCCAGGTCGCCGACATTTCGCTGGACCCGAAGAGCTACGCCTCGGTGGTCACCCTGTCCATCGACAAGCGCTACAACAAGCTCTCCGCCGACACCTCGGCCGGCATCTTCACCAGCGGCCTGCTCGGCGAGAGCTATATCGGCCTGACCCCGGGCGGCGACCCGGAAGACCTCAAGCCGGGCGACGAGATCTACCTGACCCAGCCGGCGATCGATCTGATCCAGTTGGTCGGCAAGTACATGTTCAGCGGCGGTGGCGCACAAGGCGGGGGCAACGGCACTGGCGCCGAACCCGCCAAGCCCGCCGACGCCGGCACCCCCGATTACCTCAAGGGCGAGCAACCCGCCCCCTCCAGCGAGAGCAAGCCATGAAGCGCATCCTGACCGCCTCCGTCCTCGCCTGCGCCCTGTTCGCAGGCGTCCCGTCCCTGGCCCTGGCCCAGGCCACCGCCGCCGCGGGCACCGCGCCGGCCGCCGGCACGCCGAGCGCGATGGTGCTGGGCAACACCACCCGCATCCTGTCGACCCTGGAATCGCGCCGCGCCGAGTTCAGCAAGAACCGCGCCGCGCTGAGCCAGTTCGTCACCACCGAGTTCAACCAGCTGTTCGACCGCGACTACGCCGCGCGCCTGGTCCTGGGCACCCACGGCCGCGGCGCGGCCGACGCCGACGTGGCGCTGTTCTCCGACGCGCTGACCAGCAGCCTGATGCAGCGCTACGGCTCGGCCCTGCTCGACTTCAACACCCGCCTGCAGGTGCGGATCAAGTCCGAGACCCCGCTGCGCGGCGGCGCCATCGTCAAGGTGTCGAGCGAGTTCCTGCGCCAGGGCGGCGAGCCGGTGCCGGTCGACTACCTGCTGCGCAAGACCGGCAACCAGTGGAAGGTGTTCGACGTGATGGTGGAAGGCGTCAGCTTCGTGCAGACCTTCCGCAACCAGTTCGACGCGCCGCTGAGCCAGAAGTCGATCGCCCAGGTCGCCGCCGACATCAAGGCCGGCAAGCTGCAGGCGCAGGCGAGCGGCAACAAGTGAGCCCGGCTCCGGCCAGCGTGCGGCGCGACGGCGAGACGCTGGCGTTCGCCGGCGTCCTCGACCGCGCCGCGGCGGCCGCGCTGTGGCCGCAGGCGCGGCCGCTCGCGCCCGGCGCGCGCCGGTTCGACCTGACCGGCGTGGCCTCGGTCGACAGCGCCGGCCTGGCGCTGCTGGCCGAACTGGCCGCGCAGGCGCCGGGCGTGGCCGTGGTCGGCGAGCCGACCGGGCTGGCCGAGTTGCGCGCCGCCTACCGCCTGGACGATTCGCTCGGCTTCGGCCGCTGAGGACCGCGCCGCCGGAACGCTTTCGCTGCATGCATCTCATCGTTGCGGTCGCCGACGCCCACGGACGTGGCCTGGCCGCCCCCACCGTTGTCCCGGAAGACTAGACTGCAACCATGCGCCCCCACGCACTCCCCCTCGCGCTGGCCTTGGCCCTGGCCGCGCACACCGTCCCGGCCGCGGCGCAGGACGCCGCCCCGGTCCTGCCGGGCGATCCGTCCGCGCTGACCATCGACACCGCGGCGCTGGCCGCGGCCGCGCAGGCCGACGCCGCGACCCAGGCGACCGACACCGGCGCACCGGTGCTGACCGACTCGGCGCGCGCGCTGGATGCGGCCGTTGCCGCGACCGACGCCGCCCAGGCCGAAGCCCTGGCCGGCGCGTCCGCCAGCGCCGACGCGCAGCCCGCGCCGGACGTCTCGCTCGACTACGCCCTCGCCCAGGTCGACCCGACCGCCGCGACGCCGCCGCCGGCCGAGCCGGCCGCGGCCGCCGACGACCCGCGCACCCAGGCCGAGCGCGACTTCGACGCGCTCTACGGCAACCCGCAAGGCGAGTACAACCCGGTCGCCGATCCCACCCTGCCGGCGCCGGCCAACGTGCCCGGCGGCTACGACCCGTGGGAGAAGTACAACCGCAAGATGCACCGCTTCAACAACGCGGTCGACCGCGGTGTGGCCAAGCCGCTGGCACGCGCCTACACCAAGGTGGTGCCGCGGCCGATCCGCCTGGGCGTCAGCAACTTCTTCAACAACCTCGGCCAGCCGGTGTCGATGGTCAACGCGCTGCTGCAGGGCAAGCCCAAGCAGGCGGCGCAGTCGCTGGGCCGGTTCGCGCTGAACACCACGCTGGGCATCGGCGGCATCTTCGACCCGGCCACCGCGGCCAAGCTGCCGAACCGCAGCGAGGACTTCGGCCAAACGCTGGGCGTGTGGGGCTGGAAGCGCTCGCGTTACTTCGAATTGCCGTTCTTCGGCCCGCGCACCGTGCGCGACGCGTTCGGCGCGGTCGGCGACGCCCCGTTGAGCCCGTTGCGCCGGATCGAACGCGACCGCATCCGCATCGGCCTGCAGGGCCTGCAGCTGGTCGACATCCGCGCCCAGCTGCTGCCGCTGGACAACCTGCGCGAAGGCGCCGAGGACGAATACGCGCTGGTGCGCGACTCGTGGATGCAGCGCCGCGACTACCAGATCTTCGGCGACCGCCTGGAGAAGAACGGCGACACCGCGTTGCCGGACTACCTGCAGGACGACAGCAACCCCAGCGTGCCGGCGAACGCGATGCCGGTGATGCCGACCGACGGCGCCGGCGTGCGCTGAGGCGACGCGACAGCGGATATGCGAACGGCCCGGATGCGAATCCGGGCCGTTTTGTTTTTGCGCGCCGCGGTGGAAGCGATGCGCGCAGCGACCGCATCAGCGCAACTACGATGAAACGTTCGCCGTTACCGTATTGGCGCGGTCGCGGCTCGCGCCGCTCCTACAGGGGCTTCGGCCGCTGGCGATGCGACCCATCGCCATCGTTCCGGCGAAAGCCAACCGAAGCGACGCGGCCACGCCGCCGCATTCTGAAGCGGCAAAACCCCAAACTCGTCATTCCGGCGAAAGCCGGAATCCATTTTGATGTTGCCGTTGCCGTTGCCGTTGTCCTTGGCTTGGACGCAACCTCGCCCGAGGCCCACGCCCCGCAGCCCCGGAGGGCGTGCGCATGGATGCGCACGCGCGCCATGGGGCAGGATGCCCCTTATGGCGCGGCCCCGCGCCCCTTTCGAGCCCTAGTGGCTCTTGATCCGAAAAAGAACAGGCCTTTTCTTTGGTTGCTGGTCTCTAACCTCAAGTGCATCACCTCAGTGAGGCACTGTGAATGGGTCAGCAGTATTCGCATCTGAGCGCAGAAGAGCGCGGGGCCATCATGGTCTTGATCGCCCAAGGGGCGAGCGGACGGCAAATCGCCCAGACGTTGGGTCGGGCGCAAAGCACAATTGCTCGCGAGTTGCGCCGTAATGGGTTTCGGTCCCATTCGGGGCCGCCGCTGCGCGGACGCCCTCGTTTCGACCCTGGCTACGATGCGACCCGGGCGGGCCGGCGGGCCCAGCGACTGCGGCGACGGGCGCGGGTGCGCCGCAAGCTGCGACGCGACACCGTGCTGTGGCGACGCGTGCGCTATTGGCTGGAACGGTGCTGGTCGCCGCAACAGATTGCCGACAAACTGCGGGATCTGTACCCGGACCGGCCCTGGCTGCGCGTGTCGCACGAAACGATCTATACCGCGATTTATGCGATGCCGCGCGGCGAATTGCGCCGCCAGGTGACCCGTCTGCTGCGGCAGGGGCGCAAGTCCGGCCGCCGCACGCGCCAGGGAAGCGACGCCCGCGGCCATCTGCCGGATCTGCCCAACATCCGCCTGCGGCCGCCGGCCGCGCATGAGCGCCTGATGCCGGGGCATTGGGAGGGCGACCTGATCGTGGGCGCGCACAACCGCTCGGCGATTGGGGTATTGGTCTGCCGCCGCACCTTGTACGTCAAGCTGGTCAAGCTCGCCGACGCGACCGCGCACACGGTGCTGGAGGCCTTCAGCTCGGCGTTCGAAGGTGTGCCGGAAAGTTTGAAGAAGACCTTGACCTACGACCAGGGCAAGGAAATGGCATCGCATCGGCAGTTGAGCGAACGCACTGGTTTAGCGATCTACTTCGCCGACCCCCATAGCCCGTGGCAACGCGGAACCTGCGAAAACACCAACGGCTTGTTGCGGCAATACTTTCCCAAGGGCACCGATCTGTCGGTGCATTCTGCGCAGCGCCTCAAAGAGGTGGCGTGGGAAATGAACAACCGCCCCCGTCGTAGCCTGGGCAGGCGCTCGCCCGTCGAGGTGCTCTATGAGGAACTCAAAAACCCGCGGGCGCAGGGTGATGCACTTGGACATTGACTCCGCCGCTACTTTCTTTTGTCGCGCTGACAAAAGAAAGTAGCTCGGCCGCTTGCGGACGAAACGCTTTTGATTGCGGCTTGTCGTCACTCGTTGCTTCGATAAGAGCAAGAGCAACAGCAAAGTCAAAATGGGTTCCGGCTTTCGCCGGAATGACGAGCTTGGGAGTTCGCAGCTTCGGGGTGCAGCGGCGGAGCTACGTCGCTTCGGTTGACCCCGACCCATCGCCCCCCGCCACCGCCGCATCATCAGCCACAGGCAAAGCCAGCGGCGCCGAAACGTCTTCGCCGTCGCTTTCATCCTCGTCCAGCGCCAGCTCCACCAGCTTCGCCGGCATCGCCTTGTTCGGCTTGACCCCGAGCTCGCGCAGCATTTCGGCCTGGCGGATCGCATTGCCTTTACCGCGCCCGAGCTTGTCGCGCGCGGCCTCCAGCGTCTTGTGCGCGCCGTCGAGCTGGTTCGCGGCCTTGTCCAGGTCGGCCACGAACGCGGCCAGCTTGTCGTACAACAGCGCGCCGCGCTTGGCGATCTCCTGCGCGTTGCGGCTCTGCGCTTCCTGCCGCCACAGGTGCTTGACCGTGCGCAGCACGAACAATAGCGTCGACGGGCTCACCATCAGCACGTTGCGGTCCCAGCCTTCCATGAACAAGCCGCGGTCGTTGGCGACGGCGAGCATGAACGCCGGTTCGATCGGCACGAACATCAGCACGAAGTCGAGCGAACGCAGCCCGTACAGCTCCTGATAGCGCTTCTCCGACAGGCCGCGCATGTGCTGGCGCATCGATTCGACATGCCGCTTGAGCGCGCGCGCGCGGGTGTCCTCGTCCTCGGCGCTGACGAACTGCTCGTAGGCGACCAGCGACATCTTGGCGTCGACGATCATGTGCCGGTCTTCGGGCAGGTGCACGGTCACGTCCGGGCGGCGCTCGCCGTCCTCGGTGCCGTGGCTCTCCTGCACGTCGTATTCCTCGCCCTTGCGCAGTCCGGCCGACTCCAGCACGCGCTCGAGCACCAGTTCGCCCCAGGCGCCCTGCGCCTTGTTCGAGCCCTTGAGCGCGGTGGTGAGGTTCTTGGCGTCCTCGCTGAGCGACTGGTTCAGCGCCATCAGCTGGCGCACCTGCTCGCCCAGCGCGGTGCGGTCGCGGGTTTCGTTGTCGTAGACGGTCTCGACCCGCGCCTGGAACTCGCTCAGCTTCTGCTGCAGCGGATCGAGCAGCTGGCCCAGGTGGCTGCGGTTCTGCTCGGTGAAGCGGCGGCTCTTCTCTTCCAGGATCTCGTTGGCGAGGTTGCGGAACTGCACGCTGAGTTCGTCGCGCACCTCGCGCAGCTGGGCGATCTTCTCCTGCGCCTGGTTGCGCTCGGCCTCCAGCTGGGTGCCGACGCGGCCGAGTTCGACCGTGCGCCGGTTGAGGTCGCCGGCCAGCGCGTCGCGTTCGCGTTCGAGCTGCTCGAATTCCACGCGCAGGCGCTGCAGGGCCTGCTGTTCCTTGTCGAGTTCGGCGCCGCTGCGGCCGATGGCCTCGCGCAGCAGGCCGCTGTCGCGCACCAGCTGGCCGCGCTGGGCCTCGAGGTCGTCGAGCCGCGCCTGCAGCTCGGGAATGCGCGCGCAGCGCTCGGCCAGTTGCGCGCGCTCGGTATTGGCGGCATCGAGCCGGTCGCCCAGCTCGGCGCGCGCGGCCGCGTGCGCGCGCGCGGCGCCGGCGCGGGCCAGCAGCCAGGCCAGCGCGGCCCCGAACAGGGCGGCGACGAGAATGGCGGCGGCGGCGAGGGTCGGGGACATCGGGACTCGAGGCGGGGGCGGGGGCGGGCGGAAAGAGGGGGGAGCGGGCCGTCCGTGCCCGGGCCAGCGCGCGGCGGCGGTGGCGGCAGGCACCCACGGGGCGCCTAGTCTAAAGGCCAGTCTAAACGGGTGAGTCTCAGGTCCTGCGACCGGCGCCGGCGTCGCGCGGCGTCGCATCGACTGCGATTTCGGTCACAAATAATCAGCAAGATCCACATTCGATATTCCATACGGAACAGCATTGCCGCCCGCGCCTGTGCCAATCTTGGCCGCAGCCGCCGGGTCGCCGCAGGCCCGTTCCGCACAAGCGAAGGCCCGCCCATGGACCCGCGAGACCCCCGACTGTACGCCGACCCGCGCGGCGTCTGGCGCGACGACGGCGCCGGCCGCGTGCACGGCATCCGCTGGCGCGACATCGACGGCATCGACGGCTACGCGATCGACGCCGCCGACCGCCGCCTGGTCTACCTCGCACTGGGCACCGCCAGCGGCGAGCGGCTGGAACTGCGCACCGACTGGCCCGGCTACCAGGACGTGACCCGCGCGCTCAGCGCGCACCTGCCGGGCCTGGACGTGGACGCGCTGCGGCGGCTGGATCAGGCGCGCCCGGAGGATCCGCCGGCGATCCTGTGGTGGCGCGATTGAGCGGACACGGCCGAGGCGGCGCGTTCGAAACGACGCTACCGACGCCGCGGGTCCGATCCGCCGCGCCTCAGTCCAGCACGCGGCAGAACACCGCCTTGAGGTAGCGCGACTCCGGCACCTGCGCCAGCCACGGGTGATCGGCGCCGGCGCCGGCCACGCGCAGCACCTGCACGGTGCGGCCGGCATAGAACGCGGCGCGGCGCAGCATGTCGAGGAACTGGTCCTCGCTGACCAGGCCGGTGCACGAGAACGTCGCGAACAAACCGCCGGGCTTGACCACGCTCAGCGCCAGCTTGTTCATGTCGAGGTACTTCTTCAGCGCCGGAATGACCTGCTCGCGGTCGCGGGTCATCTTGGCCGGGTCGAGGATGACCACGTCGAAGCGCTCGCCGGCATTCCCCATGTCGCGCAGGTACGGAAAGATGTCGGCCTGGACGAACTTGACGTGGGCGCCGTTGAGCTTGGCGTTGCCCTTGGCGATGTTGATCACGTCGGCGTCGATGTCCACGCCGATCACTTCCTCGGCGCCGCGCGCCTTGGCGTAGACGCCGAAACCGCCGGTGTTGCAGCACAGGTCGAGCACGCGCTTGCCGGCGACCTGCTGCGACAGCCATTCTCGGTTCTCGCGCTGGTCGGCGAAGAAACCGGTCTTGTGCGCGCCGGCCGGGTCGGCGCGGAACTTGATGCCGTATTCGGTGATGACCGCCGGCGGGACCGCCTCGGTGCCGCGGAAGTCGAAGCTTTCCTGCTTCTGCACGTGCTCGTCGGCGAAGGCGTAGAAGCGGCAGCCGGGGAACTGCGCGCGCAGCGCGTCGTAGATCCATTCGCGGTGGCGGAACGCGCCGGCGCTGAAGTACTCGACCACCAGCAGGTCGCCGTAGCGGTCCACGACCAGGCCGCTGATGCCGTCGCCCTCGCTGTGGACCACGCGCCAGGCGTCGCTGACCTCGTCGAGCCGGAGCACGTCGCGGCGCAGCGACACCGCCGCGGCGATCTTGCGCGCGAACCAGTCGGCGTCGACCGCCACGTCCGGATCGTTTTCGAGCATGCGCAGGGCGATGCGCGAGTGGCCGTTGTAGAAGCCGCGGCCGATCCATTCGCCGTCCACGCCGATCACCTCGACGATGCTGCCGGGCTTGGGGCGCTGGGCCGGCTTGTCGACCAGGCGCTGGAAGATCCAGGGGTGGGTGGATTTCCAGGCGTTCTTGAGGCGTACGGTGGGGAGTTCGGTAGTCATCGCGCCATTCTACCGGGCCCGGCGCCCCGGGCCGGAATGCGAACGGCGGCCCAATCCCGCCGGCGGGACAATGAAGCCCACCGCGGCCGGCTTGTTTTGCCCGCCGCCGGTGCCAATCTGGTTCCCATGCACCTGCCCACCGACGCCCCGATCCCCGACACCCCGGCGCAGCGCAAGACCGACCGCGCGCGGCTGACCCGGGCCCTCAACGCCAGCCTGGCCTTCGTGCTGGCGCTGGCGGCGGTGTACGCCGCCCAGGGCAGTTTCGACATCCGCCCGTTCACGGTTTCGCCGTGGACCGCCGAGGGCCTGCTGGGCCTGCTGACCGCGCCGCTGCTGCACGGCTCGATCGAGCACCTGGCCGCGAACGCGACCTCGCTGCTGTTGCTGGGCACCCTGGCCGGCGCGGTCTATCCCAAGGCCACGCTGCGCGCGCTGCCGGTGGTGTGGCTGGGCTCGGGGCTGGGGGCATGGCTGCTGGGCGAGCCGGGCAGCCATCACTTGGGCGCCAGCGGCCTGACCCATGGCCTGATGTTCCTGGTCATGACCCTGGGCCTGCTGCGCCGCGACCGCCCGTCCATCGCCGCGGCGATGATCGCCTTCCTGCTCTACGGCGGCATGCTGCTGACGGTGCTGCCGCGCGAGGCCGGCGTCTCCTGGCAGGCCCACCTGGGCGGCGCCGTGGCCGGCGTGGCCTCGGCGTTCGCCTTCCGCCTGCGCGACCCGCTGCCGCCGCGCAAGCGCTACAGCTGGGAAGACGAAGAAGACGCCGAGCTGGTTCCGGTCAACGACGAACTGGAACCGCCGAGCCCGCGCAACGTGCCGGTGCTGTGGAACCGGCCGGATCCGGGCGACGTGCACAGCGGCGTGGTGCTGGAGTTTCCGCGGCGCGATCCGCCGGCGGGGCCGCAGTGAGGGCGATGCGCGGCTGACGACGCAGGCACGGCCCGCGTTGTCGTAGCGGTGCCCGGCGGATTGGATGCCGATGCGCGCTCGCGTCGTCGGCTCAGCGCGCCGGCGGCGGTTGCGATTGTCTTGGCGGGATAAACCTTCGAATCAACCTGGATTCCGGCTTGCGCCGGAACGACGGTGGCTGAGCGAATTCGCAGCCACTCGCCCGCGACGAGGTCCCGCGCAGCGCTCACACCGGCGCGACCTCATCCTCCATCCGCACCACATACCGCACCGCCTCCACCCGCACCGCGCGCAGCGGCGCTTCCAGCTCGCGCGCGGCCTCGCTCCACTGCGGCGACTGGCACTGCAGGTTCAGGCAGCCGAAGCGGCGCGCCGCGTCCAGCGCCTGGCCCAGCAGCGCGGTCTCCACCCCGCGTTCGAGCCACGGCTCGCGCACGTAGGGATCGTCGAGCTGCAGGCAGTAGGCGCGCTCGAGCATGGAGAAGCTGGCGGTGGCGCTGGCGTAGCCGATCACCTCGCCGTCGGCTTCGGCCAGCCAGGCCCAGGCGCCGAACGGCGGTTCGAACAGCACCTCCATCAGCTCCAGCGCGTCCGCGCGCGGCGGGCCGTAGGGGCGGCGTTCGAGCGCGCGGCGGTCGCTGTGCTCCTGGCACAGCGCGATCAGGGTCGGCGCGTCGGCGCGGGTCACCGCGCGCACGCTCAGGCCGGCGGGCGCGGCGAGGGAGGGTTCGGAACGGGTCACGGCGAGCTGGGGGTTCATCGCGGGTTTCCGGTAAGCGGCGGAGGGGGGAGCGCGGCGACGCGGTAGCATCGGCGCGGAACACCGCGGACGCGGCGGCCTGCGCTGCGGGCGCGGCCATCCTGCGCGCCGGCTTTTAAGAACTTTTTAATCGTGCCGGCGCACAGTGGCTGCGGACGATGCGGCAGATCGCCGCAACCCCCTTGCCGCGTCACCCATTCGAGCGACACCCATCCGAGCGACACCCATCCGAGCGACACCGAGACACGACCGGGCGATGAACATCCTGCTGGTGGAAGACGACGCGATGCTGGCCGAGGCCGTGCGCACGGGCCTGGGTCACGACGGCTGGCGGGTCGACTGGGTGGCCGATGCGCCGCTGGCCAAGACCGCGCTGGTCGATCACGACTTCGACGCGGTGGTGCTCGACCTCGGCCTGCCCGGCGGCTCCGGCCTGGGCGTGCTCGGCGCGCTGCGCAACCGCTACGACGCCACTCCGGTGCTGATCGTGACCGCGCGCGACAAGCTCAGCGAGCGCATCGCCGGGCTCGACGCCGGCGCCGACGACTACATCGTCAAACCCTTCCAGCTCGACGAACTGTGCGCGCGCCTGCGCGCGGTGATGCGGCGCAGCCAGGGCCGGGTCTCGCCGGTGCTCAGCTGCGGCGCGGTGGTGCTGGACCCGGCGCGGCGCCTGGTCACCCGCGACGGCGAGCCGGTCACCCTCAGCGGCCACGAGTTCCGCACCCTGACCCTGCTGCTCGAACGCCAGGGCCGGGTGGTCACCCGCGAACAATTGGAGGAAGCCGTCTACGGCAGCTCCGGCACGATCGAGAGCAACACCATCGCGGTGTACGTGCACCAGCTGCGGCGCAAGCTCGGCGAGCAGTTGATCGTGACCGTGCACGGCTACGGCTACCGCGTCGGCGGCGGGCCGAACTGACATGGCCGCCGTGCGCACGCGTCTGCGCCCGCAACTGCGCGCCCGTCCGCGCGCGGCCTCGGCGCGTGCGTCCGCGCCGCGCGGCGGCCGCCGATGAGCGCGATCGACGGCCGCGATGCCGGCACCGGCGACGGCGAGCGCGAAGCGCGCTGGCGCGAGCGCGAACGCCAGCTCAACAGCTGGCGCGAACGCTGCCGCCAGTCGCGCGAGTTCCCGGCCGGCCGCTCGCTGCGCTGGAAGCTCACCTGGGTGCTGTTCAAGGCGGTGCTGCTGGCCTGGTTCGTGTGGCTGAGCTGCCAGATCTGGCAACTCGGCCGCGAGCACACCGGCATGCTCGACAACTCCCTGCGCGAGATCGCCGAACAAGTGCTCGGCTCGATGCCCGAGGGCCTGGACCGCCTGCCCTCGCGCGATCCCGCCCGCGCCACCGTGCCGGTCGATGCCGACCGCAAGATGAGCTTCCAGGTCTGGGCCAACGGCCGCAACGTGGTGTACTCCGCGGCCGCGCCGCTGCAACCGCTCAATCCCGAATTCAAGGACGGCTTCGCCCGCCGCGTCATCGACGGCGAACGCTGGCAGGTCTACACCCTCACCGACAAGCCGCGCGGCCTGGTGGTGCAGGTCGGCCGGACCAAGCGCATGGCGATCGAGGAACTGCAGAACTGGATCGTCGGCAGCCTGCTGGCCGCGGCGCTGATCCTGGTGCTGTTCGCGCTGGCGACCTGGCTGGTGATAGGGCGCTCGCTGCGGCCGATCACCGCGTTGCGGCGGATTCTGCAGGAACGCCAGCCGCTCGACCTGACCCCGCTGCCGACCCATCCGCTGCCCTCGGAATTCCATCCGCTGGTGGAGGCCTTCAACGGCCAGCTCGAACGCGTCGACGCGGCCGTGCAGCACGAGCGCCGTTTCATCTCCGACGCCGCCCACGAGCTGCGCACGCCGCTGGCGGTGCTGAGCACCCACGCCGAACTGGCGTTGCGCGCGACCACGCTGGAAGCCAAGAACGCCGCACTGCAAAAGCTCAACGCCGGCGTGCAGCGCAGCGCGCGGCTGTCGGAACAGTTGCTCGACCTGGCCCGGCTCGACGCCGGCGAGGAAAGCGTGCGGCTGGCGCCGCTGGACCTGTCCGACCTGATCGTGCTGGTGATCCGCGACTTCGAGACCCTGGCGCGCGAGCGCCGCCAGCGCATCAGCCTGCGCGCCGAACCGACCCGCCTGCTCGGCGACGTCGACCAGCTCGGCATCCTGCTGCGCAACCTGATCGACAACGCGGTGCGCCATGCCGGCGCCGACGGCCAGGTGGCGGTGAGCTGCTCGGCCGAGGCCGGCGGCGCGGTGCTGCGCGTGGCCGACAACGGCCCCGGCGTGGCGACGGACGATTGCGAACGCATCTTCGATCGCTTCTACCGCGCGCCGGGCAGCCCCGACGGCGGCAGCGGCATCGGCCTGTCGCTGGTCGCGCGCATCGCCCAGACCCACGGCGCCAGGATCGAATGCGGCCAGGGCCTGGAGCGCGGCGGCGACGACCCGCGCGGCCCGGGCCGCGGCTTCGAAGTCTGCGTCCGGTTCCCGCCGGTGCCGGCGTGACCGGCCCCTAACCCCCTGTAGCAGCGGCGCAAGCCGCGACCGCGATAGCGCGGATACGACGCCGGCCCTGTAGACCTTACGCACCCGTGGGCTAACAGCGCCGGACATCGCAGCGGCGCGACCGCGGCTTGCGCCGCTCCTGCGCGGGCTACCGCTGCTGCCAAGGCGTTGGCAGCAGCCCCTGCGCATCCTGACCCGGTTTCCACGCCCCGGGACTGCGATGAACCACGACGGCCGCCACGACTTCGACTTCCTCCACGGCCACTGGCAGGTGCGCAACGAACGCCTGCGCGAGCGCCTGGCCGGCGGCGACGACTGGGAGATCTTCCACGCCACCCAGAGCTGCGAACCGGTGCTCGGCGGCTTGGGCAACGTCGACGCCTTTCTCAGCGACTGGCGCCGCGACGGCGGCGAGGACACCTTCCAGGGCATGACCCTGCGCCTGTTCGACCTGCAGCGCAGGCGCTGGAACATCTGGTGGGCCGGCAGCCACGACGGCGTGCTGGAGCCGCCGGTGAGCGGCGGCTTCGCCGACGGCGTCGGCGTGTTCGAAGGCGAACTCGAACACCACGGCCGGCCGGTGCGCGCACGCTTCGTTTGGAGCGCGATCGGCGCCAACACCGCGCATTGGCACCAGCAGTTCTCGATCGACGGCGGCGCCAGCTGGGAAACCAACTGGCACATGTGGCTGCGCCGACGCGACGCGGGCGGGCGCCTGCCGCACGAGGACGCGGTGATCGAACTGCGCCGCTACACCCTTAAGCCCGGCCGCCGCGACGAATTGATCGAACTGTTCGAACGCGAGTTGATCGAGCCGCAGGAAGCGGTGGGCATGCACGTGATCGGCCAGTTCCGCGAACTCGACGAACCCGACCGCTACACCTGGGTGCGCGGCTTTCCCGGCCATGCCGCGCGGGTCGAGGCCTTGCAGGGGTTCTACGGCGGCCCGACCTGGAAGCGCCATCGCGACGCCGCGAATGCGACCATGATCGACAGCGACGACGTGCGCCTGCTCAAGCCAGCGCGGCCGCGCTCGGCGCTGCCCGCGGCGCAACGCGAGCGCGCGCCGGTCGGCGCGTCGGCGGACGCGGACGGCATCGTCTGCATCGGCGTGTGCGAGCTGGACGCGCCGGCGCAGGCCGGTTTCCTCAAGCGCTTCGAACGCGACTTCGCCCCGTTGTTCGAACCGGCCGGGCTGTCGCTGCTCGGCGTCTACGTCAGCGACGACACGCCCAACGGCTTCCCGCGCCTGCCGGTGCGCGAGGGCGAACCGGCGCTGGTCTGGTTCGCGCGTTGCGCCGACGCGCAGGCGCCGCGACGGCTGGCCGAGACGCCGCAGTGGCGCGCCGCGGTCGCCGACGCGCTGCGGGCCGGACTCCGGCGCGCGCCGCAGCTGCTGCGGCTGGCGCCGACCGCGCGCTCGGAACTGCGCGGATGAAGCGGTATCCCGACGTTGGCGCGCTTGAGCGCGACGGCGCGACGCGGGATCATGCGGCATGCGCCGCGCCGACCGCCTGTTCCTGCTGATCCATGCCCTGCGCGGCCGCCGCCAGGCCATCACCGCCCAGCAGCTGGCGCAGACGCTGGAAGTCTCGCTGCGCACCGTCTACCGCGACGTCGCCGACCTGCAGCGTTCGGGCGTGCCGATCGAGGGCGAGGCCGGCGTCGGTTACGTGCTGCGCAAGGGCGCGGACATTCCGCCGCTGATGTTCAGTCCCGACGAACTCGAAGCGCTGGTGGTCGGCACCCGCTTCGTGCGCGCCTTCGGCGGCGAGCGCCTCGGCCGCGGCGCCACCGCGGCCTTACTGAAGATCGAAGCGGTGCTGCCGCCGGAACTGCGCGAGCGCGCCGCCCGCACCCGCATCTTCGCCCCCGAGCTGGCCGGCCGGATCGAATCCAGCGGCCTGATCGACGCACTCTACGCCGCGGTCCAGGAGCATCGGGTGCTGCGCCTGACGTACCGCGACAGCGGCGCGCGCGCCAGCGAGCGCGAGATCGAACCCTTGTGCCTGTCGTTCTGGGGCGGCAGCTGGACGCTGGGCGCATGGTGTCGCCTGCGCGAGGATTTCCGCAGCTTCCGTCCGGACCGCATCGCGACTCATGCGGCGACCGGGGAGGTCTTCGCGGCGGACGAACGGCGCGGGCTGCAGGCGTATCTGCGTTCGGTGGGCGGGGCGCTGCCCGATCGTTGGAAGCGGTGAGAACGGGGTGTTGGAGCCTGTGCTGCCAATCCTCGTAGAACCCGGATCTTCGACCGTCATTTCAGCGAAAGCTGGAATCCACTCTGTTGTTGTTGCTGCTGTTGCCGTTCGCCTGGACGCAACCCCAAGCGAAGCACACGTCCCGCAGCCCCAGAGGGCGCGCGCATGGATGCGCGCGCGCGCCATGGGGCAGGATGCCCCTTATGGCGCGGCCCCGCGCCGGGTGCTGGACTTAGTGGCTTGTGACCTTAAACAAGCGTTTTTCTTTGGCTACTTTCTTTTGTCGCGCTGACAAAAGAAAGTAGCTCGGCCGCTTGCGGACGAAAGCTCTTGATGGTGGCTTGTCGTCGCGCGACACATCGGTAGCGGCGAAAGCAGCAGCAACGTCAACATGGGTTCCGGCTTTCGCCGGAATGACGGCCGTAGGGTTGCGTATCCGACTGTACGAGCGGCGCAAGCCGCGACCGCGCCACGGCAGACACAGTGAAAGTTTCGGCGTAGTTGCGTTGTCGCGGTCGCGGCTCGCGCCGCTCCTACAGTCGGATACGTAGCTCAAACGACAGAGCCGAAACCCACCTCGCCAACGCCTAGCCCCTCACTTCGCCGGCAACGGCAACGCCTTGAACTCCTTCACCGTCCGCAACACCAGACTGGAGTTGATGTCCGCGCCCCCCGCCTGATTGAGCAGACGATCCAGCAAAAAGCGCGAGAGATGCTCCAGATCGCGCACCACGATCTGCAGCAGATAATCCATGTCGCCGGTCAGCGCGTAACACGCCACCACCTCGTCCCAGTCGCCGACGAATTCGGCGAACGCCGCCACCGCCTCGCTGTCGTGGCGGCCCAGGCGTACGCGCACGAACGCCTGCAGGCCCAGGCCCAGCCGCGCCGCGTCGACCTCGGCGCGGTAGCCGCGGATCACCCCCTCGCGCTCCAGCCGCTGCACCCGGCGCAGGCAGGCCGAGGCCGACAGGTGCACGCGCTCGGCCAGTTCGGCGTTGGTCAGGCGGCCGTCGCGCTGCAGCTCGGCCAGCAGGACGATGTCGGTGCGGTCCAACTCGATGGTGGCCATTTTCGGCGGCTCCGGGGCGATACACGCAAGGATGTTGCGCCAAACCGGGTTTCAGGCGCAACAACGCAAACCTATTGCGCCCGGGCGCGGCTAAAGTCGTCGTATCGGTCCGATCCGGGCCGGCCATGAGGACGTCGGCCCGATCCAGGCCGGCCCAGGAGCGAGTCGGTATGAACACCACCCCGCAACGCGTCGAACACCAGCTCACCGACAAGGGCTACGTGCCGGTCTACACCACCGCCGTGGTCGAACAGCCGTGGAGCTCGTATTCCAGCGACGACCATGCGGTGTGGGCGCAGCTGTTCGAGCGCCAGCAGAAAGTGCTGGTCGGCCGCGCCAGCGACGAGTTCCTGACCGCCCAGCGCGCCATGCACATGACGCCGGACCGCATCCCCAAGTTCGACGACCTCAACCGCACCCTGCGCGCGCACACCGGCTGGGAGCTGATCGGCGTGGAAGGCCTGCTGCCGGAGCTGACCTTCTTCGACCACCTCGCCAACCGCCGTTTCCCGGTGACCTGGTGGATCCGCAAGCCCGAGCAGATCGACTACCTGTCCGAGCCGGACCTGTTCCACGACCTGTTCGGCCACGTGCCGCTGCTGATGAACCCGGTGTTCGCCGACTACATGCAGGCCTACGGCAAGGGCGGAGTGAAGGCGCACGGGATCGATCCCGATGCGCTGGTGCACCTGACCCGGTTGTACTGGTACACGGTGGAATTCGGCCTCATCAAGCAGGCCGACGGACTGCGCATCTACGGCAGCGGCATCGTTTCGTCGAAGAGCGAATCGATCTACAGCCTGGAGTCGAACGCGCCCAACCGGATCGGTTTCGATCTGGAGCGGGTCATGCGCACGCGCTACCGCATCGACACCTTCCAGAAGACCTACTTCGTCATCGACAGCTTCGAACAGCTGATGCGCGCGACCGAGCCGGACTTCACCCCGATCTACCAGCGCCTGCGCAAGCACGACTCGATCCCGGCCGGCGACGTGCTGGCGAGCGACGCGGTGTTCAACCGCGGCACCGGCGAGGGCTGGCTGACCGACGGCGACGTCTGATCCGCAAAATCGCGATTCGCCCGCATCCCTTCCTGGAGGAGCGACGCGAGTCGCGACCGCGACACCGCGCCGACGACGCGAACCTCGCCGCCCATCCGTCACGAGCGGCGCCGCCGTCGTCTTCGAAAGCCGCGCGCTACACTCGCGGCCGATGAACGACGAAAACCCGAGCCAGACCCCGCACATGGGTGCGGGCCGCGACGCCGCCGCGCAGACCTCCAGCGGCGTTCCCTATCGCCAGATCCGCGCCGTTTACGACGACGCCACGATCCGCGTCTACCAGGCCTTCAACGACCCGATCGCCGACGCCGCGCTCGCCGCCGGCCGCTTCGTCGCGCCGTTCTCGCGCTCGCGCATGACCTGGATCAAGCCCTCGTTCCGCTGGATGCTGTACCGCGCCGGCTGGGGCTTCAAAGACGACAACCAGCGCCGCATCCTCGCCATCGACATCGCACGCGACGGGTTCGAGTGGGCGCTGGCGAACAGTTGCTCCTCGCATCCGGATCCGGCGATGACGCCGGCGCAATGGCAGCGCCATCGCGGTGCCACACCGGTGCGGATCCAGTGGGACCCCGAGCGCAGCCTGCGGCTGGGGCCGCTGGACCATCGCTCGATCCAGATCGGCCTGGGCGGCGAAGCGGTGCCGCGTTACATCGACGAATGGACGCAGCGGATCGAAGACGTCACGCCGCTCGCGCATCGCGTGCACGATCTGGTCCAGGCGGATCGGTTGGACGAGGCCGCGGCGCTGTTGCCGGCGGAGCGGCCGTACGTTCCCAACACCGTGGTCTGAGCGGGCGCGGCGTTCGTAGGAGGGCCTTCAGGCCCGATGCTGTTCGCTCCGCGCACCGCGACCTGAGCCGGAAGCATCGGGCCTGAAGGCCCTCCCACCACAAACAGGCCGCAACTCAGGCCGATGCCAGGTCGGTCTGCGGCGCGCGCCGCTGGCCGGCGAGGAAGCGCGCGGCCCAGCCGACGAAGTAGCCGGCGCTGAAGCCCGACACGACCAGGTCCCAGCCCATCGCGCTGTCGCGCAGCTGCGGGTGGGTCGCGGCGAACACCTGCAGGAGGTAGTGGGCGCCGAAGATGCCCAGGTTGCGCAGCAGCGGCAGCGCGCTGCCGGGCTGGCGCACCAGCCGGCGCTGGTGATCGAAGGCGAGCGCGGCCGGGTCCAGCGACCACAGCCCGAGCACGCCGCCGACCGCCGCGCCGGCGATCCAGTGCAGCAGGTTCGTCGGCGCCGCGCCCAGGTGCACGACCAGGCCGTACAGGCCCCAGGCGATGAAGATCGCCGGCACCGCCCACACCCGCGCCAGCGATTGCACTCCGGTGCGCAGGCGGCGCAGGCCGAGCGCCAGCAGCACGGCGAACAGGACGAACACCCAGGTCGGGGTGGCTTGCAGCAGGTGGCTCAGGTGCATGGCGGCTCTCCGGTCGCAGCGGCGGCGGGCTTGGGCGGACGGTCGCGGGCTCGCGATCCGATGGCGCCCATGCTCGGCCGCGGCGCGGCGCGGGCGCAGTCCCGGCGGTCATCGATGCGGCGTGCCGGAAGTCACTGCGATGCCGACTCCGATGCACCGGACTGGCACCCGACAGGACGGAGTTATTGACCTAAGACGTCACATCGCCCGCGCGCGGATGACGTGCCACGGCGCTTCCCGCCCACCCTGGCGCGGCGGAATTTTTTATGAACCAGTTCACGTTTTAGTATTCGACGATCACGCCGCACTAACAAATCAATCTGCGATGTGAATCACGTTCTGGCATGGATTGTGCGTTGTCTGGCCGGAGCGCCCGGATTCCCCGGCGCCGACTCCCTTCGGACACCATCCATGCGCAAGTTCCCGACCGCTCTCCTGGCCGCTTCGCTGCTGGCCGGCCTGCCGCTGCTGGCCCAGGCCGAGTCGCAGTACTCCACCGGTACCGCGTCGCCGATCACCGCCACCGCCCGCCTCGATTTCCAGATCACCGTGCCGAAGATCCTGTTCCTGCGCGTGGGCGCCGGCGCGGACTACAGCAACACCGCCACCATCAACCAGATCGCCTTCGCCGTGCCGGCCGCCAACCTCGGCAGCGGCGCCGCCGTCGCCGCCACCGCGGCCTCCGGCGACCTCGGCAACGGCGGCGTCACCGCCAAGCTGGTCGGCAACAACGGCACCATCACCCTGTCGTCGTCGACCGTCGGCGCGCTCGGCAACGGCGCCGGCGACAGCATTTCCTATAGCCAGATCCAGACCTCGGTGGCGACCAACACCACCGCCACCGCGCTGCCCGCGCCGGCCCTGGCCGACGGCGCCGTCACCAGCAGCACCGTCGCGCCCGGCGCCGGCGGCAAGGTGGTCAACCTCGACGCCAAGTGGACCTACGCCTACCTCAACGGCGCGGTGGTCGCGCCGGGCACCTACGGCGGCGTCAACGCCAACAACAGCCGCGTCACCTACACCGCGTCGATGCCGTAAGCCGCATGCCGGCCGCGCGCCGGCCGCACCACCAACCGATGCGCCCCGCGCCGATCCGGCGCGGATCCGGCGCCGCCGACCGCGGCGGCGCCTTCCCCGGAGACTTCGCCATGACCGCACGCCTGCGCGGCTGGGCCCTGCTGCTGTCCGCCGCCGCGTTCGCGCCCGCCGCGGGCGCGTTCACCGCGACGATCAATCCCGGTTCGCGCGGCATCTACCTGCGCGTCGGCGACGGCATCTACACCGGCACCTACACCGGCAACGGCACGCCCGGCAACGGCGGCGGCGTCGATGTGGTGTCGACGACGGTGCCGGCGGCGGCGCTCGGCAACGGCGTCGATCAGGTCATGACCACCACCGCCTCCTCGGGCGTGAGCAACTACGACGGCTACGCGTTCTGCAACGTGCCGGCGCAGATCTACGTCGGCGGTTTCTATCGCCGCAGCGGCAGCGGCGGCGCGGCCACTCTGACCGCGACCGTGCCGGCCGGCCTCACCAACGCGCAGGGCCAGAGCATCGCGTTCTCGCAGATTTCCTGGACCAGCAGCGGCAACGGCGACACCGGCGGGCAGCCGATCCCGGCCGGCACCTTCCAGCCCGGCACCCAGGCGCTGGCCAG
Source organism: Lysobacter enzymogenes (assembly GCF_023617245.1). Taxonomy (NCBI): domain Bacteria; kingdom Pseudomonadati; phylum Pseudomonadota; class Gammaproteobacteria; order Lysobacterales; family Lysobacteraceae; genus Lysobacter; species Lysobacter enzymogenes. The sequence goes on along the minus strand of NZ_CP067396.1, from coordinate 82,758 downwards.
TTTTCAGATCAACACCTGGCGCGAGAGCTGCCACACTTTCCGCTACGCCAACGATGCCGTGGTCGGCGCCGGCACCTACACGGGCAGGGTGGTCTACACCTTGAGCGCGCCGTGAGCGCGCGCGGGTGGCGGCGGCTGGCTGTAGGAGCGGCGCGAGCCGCGACCGCGGCGGTCGGCCTGCGGCGGAAGTTGCGCGGCGAGCGTGAAGTTTCGCGGTCGCGGCTTGCGCCGCTCCTACAGGGGGCGGCCGTGGCCACGCTGTGGCTTGCGGCGACGGCCGCGTCGGCGGCGACCCATCGCGTCGACGACAGCGGCAGCCAGGTGATGAACCCGAACGTGCAGATGCGCTGGGACGCGAACGTGCCCGGCGCGCGCGGCCGCGGCGTCGCCGGCGCGCTCGAGGTCGCCCTGCGCCTGGACGTGGCGGCCTGGCGCGGCCGCAACGGCCGCATCTACATGACCCTGCCGGCCTCGCCCTCGGGCCCGCTGCAGGTCGCCTGGACCACCCAGGGGCGCTTGCTGCCGGGCCGGCTGGTCAGCGGCGAGCGCGCCCTGGTCTACGCCGGCCCGATCGGCGAAGACGCGCTGCGCGACCGCCTGCGCCTGGACCTGCAGGCCGACGGCCAGCGCCTGGACCGCGCGCAAACCCTGACCTTCTCCTTCGAAATCGACCTGGACGAACCCTGATGCGCTCGCTCGTGCGCCGTTTCGCTGTGCTCTGCCTTCCGCTCGCGCTGCTGCCGGCCGCCGCCGGCGCGCAGGGCTTCTCCGCGCTGGTCTCGCCGCCGCGCTTCGAAGACCGGGCCAAGCCCGGCAGCGTCTATCGCAACGTGGTGGAGATCACCAACGTCTCCGCGCGCGCGGCGCGCTACACGCTCAAGACCGCGGACTGGACGATGGACGCCCACGGCGCGGTGGCGTTCGACACCGCGCTGGCGCCGGGCAGCTGCCGGCCGTGGGTGGGACTGGAAGCGGCGCAGATCGACATCGCCGCCAACGGCAAGCGCCGCTACCGCTTCGAAGTGGCGGTGCCGGCCGACGCCCCGGCCGGCGAGTGCCGCTTCGCGATCCTGCTGGAAGGCGAGCCCGAAAGCGCCGGCGGCGCGCTCGCGCTGCCGGTGTCCGGGCGCATCGGCATCATCGTCTACCTCGCCGTCGGCGAGGCCGCGGCGCGGCTGCGCGTGGTCGAGACGACCACCGCGCAGGTCGACGGCCAGCGCGTGCCGGTGCTGCGCGTGCGCAACGAGGGCAATGCGCACACCCGCCTGGAAGGCCTGATCGACGGCATCGACGCCGGCGGTCGCCGTTACGGCCTGCAGCCTTCGAGCCTGCCGATCCTGCCCGGCGAAACCCGCACCCTGGCGCTGACGCCGCAGGCCGACGACGCCGATTCGGCGCCGCCGGCGCTGGCCTATCCGCTGCAGCTCAAGGGCGCGCTGGAGTGGGACCGGCAGACCCTGCCGCTCGACCTGCGCCTGACGCCTTGAGCCGCGCGCGATGACCGCCCGCGCCCGTCCGCCGCGACCGCGCCGCCTCGCCGTGGCGCTCGCGCTCGCCCTGTGCGCCTGCGCCGCGCCGGCCGCGGCGCAGGACGGCGCGGCCGCGGCCGACTACCGCGACCGCATCATCGCCCCGCAGGCGCTGGCGCCGCTGCCGCCGGACCCGGAGGACGCGCTCGACGACAGCGGCCTGCCGCGCTCGCTGCGGCTGAGCCTGGACTACGCCCGCAACGAACGCGGCGGCGAGGCCTACGACGAACGCGGCCTCAGCCTCGGCGGCTATTGGGAAACCGCGGACTGGGGCGCGTTCTCGCTCGACGCCGCCGCGCTGCGCAGCGACCGCGACGGCGGCCGCGACTGGGGCGGCGCGGCCACGCTGTGGCAGCGCGGCGTGTACCTGGAAGGCGGCTGGCGCGGCGACAACGGCCTGGGCGTGATCGCCACGCCGGCGCCGGAGTTGCAGCGCAACCAGTACCGCTTCTTCCTGCCGACCGTGGCGATGGCCGGCGCCAGCAGCCAATGGACGCGCGCGGACGACGGCCGCAGCGTCTACGTCGCGTTCGGACGCGCCGGCGTGTTCGCCGGCACCCGCACGGTCGGTTTCGAACTGGCCGACGGCGACGTCGCGGCGCTGGGCGCGCAATGGCGGCCGGCGCCGGGCTGGACCGCCTCGGCGGCGTTGCTGGGCAGCGACGGCCGGATCGCGCCGGACGCGCGCGGCGACGCCGCCTACCTCGCCGGCGCGACCCGAGCCGGACACTGGGCCGCGCGCTGGAGTTCGGGCGCCGACTCGGTCCAGTTCAACCTGCTCAACAGCCACGGCCGCGACGGCAACGCCAGCGGCGGCTGGATCGACGCCAGCGCGCGGCGCGGGCGCTTCCGCCACGACGCCGGCGTGTTCTCGCTCGACCCCGGCCTGGCCTGGGGCGCGCTGCCGATCAACCAGGACGTGCGCGGCGGCTATTACCGGCTGGGCTACCAATACGGGCGCTGGCTGTGGAACGCGAGCCTGGACGAGATCCGTTCGATCCGCGGCGGCGGCTTCGACGGCCGCTACGCCACCGCGTTCGCGCGCTACCAGGCCAGCACCCGGCTCGGCTACGGCGCCAGCGCCAGCCTGCGCCAGGCCGAGCGCGGCGGCGACGCGTATTCGCTGCAGGCCTTCGCCGACTGGCGCAGCGACTGGGGCCAGACCCGGCTGCAGCTCGACCGCGCCGACGCCGGCGGCGGCGAGCGCAGCTGGCAGGCCAGCCTCGACCAGGCACTGCCGCTGCCGGAAGGCCAGCACCTGTCGCTGTCGCTGGCCTATGCCGAACTCGGCCAGCGCGCGCGCCAGGCCACCCGCAGCGCCAGCCTGTCGCTGTACGGCGGCCTGCGCCTGGGCCAGCGCTGGAACCTCGACGGCAACGCGCGCTGGACCGACGGCGACGGCCCCAGCGCGCTGCGCGGCGGCGACGTCAACCTGAGCCTGACCGGCCAACTCGCGCGCGGCTGGTCGCTGAGCGCGGCGCTGTTCCAAAGCCGCGGCTCGCAGCGCTCGCCGTTCCTGCTCGACCCGCTGGCCCTGGATTCGCCGTTCCAGCGCCTGCCGCGCGAACGCTCCGCCTTGCTGACCCTGCGCTACGACTGGCAGGCCGGCCGCCCGCTGCCGGTGCTCGGCGCCGCGCCGGACGCCGCCAGCGGCGACATCGCCGGCGTGGTGTACCTGGACGACAACGGCGACGGCGTGCGCGCCGCGTCCGAACGTCCGGCCGCCAACGTCACCGTCCTCCTCGACGGCCGCTGGGCCGCGCGCACCGACAGCAGCGGCGCATTCGCCTTCGCCCGGGTGAGCGTGGGCGAACACCGGATCCAGGTCCTCGCCGACAACCTGCCGCTGCCGTGGACGCTCGACGAAGCCCCGACCGCCGTGCGGGTGTCGGTGCGCGACGCCGCGCGCGTGGACATCGGCGCGACCCGGCCGCGTTGAGGCGGCGCGAGCGCGACCGATCGCGACTCGCGTCGCTCCTACACCGGGATACCGACCTGCGCAGCGCTCGACGAAACCGGCCGAAGCCTCTGTAGGAGCTGCGCAAGCTGCGACCGCGAAAACCGGCCTGCGGCGACAGCCCCGCCGCGAGCGTGAGAGTCGGCGGTCGCGACTCGCGTCGCTCCTGCAAGGCGACGCCGAAGCTACGCCGTCGCCAGCACCGGCCGGTTGCGCGCTACCGCCGCGGTCGACAACAGCCGCCCGGCGAGATCGCGCGCGGCGACGCGCAGTTCCGGCACCGCGGTGATCTCCCACAGCTGCGCCCGCAACAACGGCCCGATCGCGTACAAGCCGCGCACGGCCACGTCCTTATGGTCGAGCACTTCGAACCGCGCCGAGGCGCGCAGCCCCAGGCCCAGCGGATCGGCCGCGACCAGCCCCGATTCGCGCAGATGCGCGATCAAGGGGTGGGTGGTGCGCTCCACATCGGTGTCCAGGCCGGTCGCGCGGATCAGCACGTCGAAGCGTTCGCTGCGCAGTTGCTGGCCGCCGCGCTCGCGGATCAGCGCCTCGACCGCGTCGTCGCCGCGGCGCGCGCGCAGCAGGCGGCCGGCGCGGATCTGCAACTGCCCGGATTCGCGCAGCGCCTGCAGTTCCTCGGCCAGTTGCGGCGCGATGCGGTGGCGCAGCGCTTCCCAGTACGAGCGCAGGTGGCGCAGGAAACCGCCGCGCTGCGCGGCCGGCATCCCGGCCCAGAAACCCTGCAGGTAAGGACGCAGCGCATCGACCAGGCTGCGCCAGTCGTCGATCACCGGCGCCAGGTTGCGCAACGCGCGCAGCAGTTCGCGCGGCGCGTGGCTGTCGAGCGCGTGCAGCACCGCCGGCGGCAGCGCCACCGGCGCCGGCGCCGCGTCCTCGTGCGCGCGCGGCAGCAGGCCGTGGCGCGACAACGCCACGATCGGGCCGCGATGGCCGCGCTTGCGCAGCGTGGTCACCACGTCGGCCATGGTCAGGCCGGTACCGACGATCAGCAGGCGCGCGTCGGGCGCGATCGCGTCGATGGCGCCGTCCTGCCACGGCCAGCCGATGTAGCTGGGATGCACCGCCAAACGCGGGCCGACCCCGGCCAGCGGTTGCGGCGGCAACGCCCCGACCGCGAGCACGACTTTATCGGTCAGGAAGTCGCTGCCGTCGGCCAGGTGCACGCGAAAGCCCGCCGAGGCGCGCTCCACCGCGATCGCCTCGTGGCGGATCTGGCTGAAAGCGGCGGTGCTGCCGGCCACCGCGGCCTGCAGCTGCGCGTGCAGGTATTCGCCGAACAGCAACCGCGGCAGATAGCTGCCGCGCGCGCGGTCGATGAGGTTCAGCCAGTCGGCGAAACCGCCCGGCGCCTCGGGCGTCGCGCCCAGGTCGCTGGCGCGCACGTTGAGCAAATGCTCCGGCCGCGCCTCGCCGTAGGCGATGCCGCGGCCGTAGCTTTCCGGCTGCCCGACCAGGCACAGCTCCACGCCGGGACCGGCGTTGCGGGCCAGTTCGCTGGCCAAGGCGCTGCCGCTGAAACCCGCGCCGACGATGGTGATGCGCATGGGGCTGCTCCTGCATTGAAGTGAGGAGCAGACGTTCTAGTGGATTGCGTGCGCGCAGGTGTAAAGCGACGGTTACCGGTTCGTAAAGCGCGGGGCACGATGCGGAAGATCGTCATGACGATTCGCCATCACCGCGGTCGTCAAACTGCAATGTGCGTCGCATGCGCGCCGGGAACTCGGCAATTTCCGCTCCGCAGCGGGAATTGCGACGCGGGCGGATCGGACAGCGTCGGGCCTGAAGGCCCTCCCACAACAGCCACGTGCGCTTGAGCGGATCGCTCCTGTGGGAGGGACTTCAGTTCCGACACTTTTGTTTCAGAAGCGATCAACATCCGACGCGGGCGGATCGGACAGCGTCGGGCCTGAAGGCCCTCCCACGACAGCTGCACGCGCTTGAGCGGATCGCTCTTGTGGGAGGGACTTCAGTCCGGACGCTTTTGTTTCAGCGGCGATCGACATCAGACACACGCGGACCGGAGAGCGTCGGGCCTGAAGGCCCTCCCACGACAGCCGCATGCGCTTGAGCGGATCGCTCCTGTGGGAGGGACTTCAGTCCCGACGCTTTTGTTTCAGCGGCGATCAACATCCGACGCGGGCGGACCGGAAAGCATCGGGCCCGAAGGCCCTCCCACAACAGCCGCGTGCGCTTGAGCGGATCGCTCCTGTGGGAGGGACTTCAGTCCCGACGCTTTTGTTTCAGCGGCGATCGACATCAGACACACGCGGACCGGAGAGCGTCGGGCCCGAAGGCCCTCCCACAACGGCCGTCACTTCGGCCCGGCCAACTGCTTGGCCGTGCCGTACGGCCAACCGTCGAGCGTGCCGCGCTTGATCCAGTCCAGCAGCATGCGCAGATAACCGTCGGCGGTGCGCGTGTGCTGGCGCTCGCCCTGCGCGTTCTTCGATTCGTATTCCAGGATGCCGTGATCGGCCTGCGGGAACACCACGCTAGTGATCGGGCGGCCGGCGCGGCCGAGCGCGGTCAGGCGCTTTTGCGTTTCCCCGGACGGCGCCTCGATGTCGTCGCCGCCGAGCACCCACAGCTGCGGAGTCTTGAGCGTGCGCAGCACCGGCATCGGGTCGTAGTCCCAGCTGACTTCGTAGTCGTATTTCTTGAATTCGGCCATGACCTCGTCGCGCGTGTGGGTCGCGACCAGGCCGCTGTACTCGCCCTTGACCGCTTTCCACCACGGCTGCGTTTCGTACTTCTTGCGCACCGTCGCCAGCTCGGTCCAGCCGCGCTGGCCGCTGCTGGACGCGATCAGGCCGGTGGCGTCGGTGAGTTCGCGCGCCTTGCGCAAGGTCGCCGCGTCGCCGAAACCGGCCGCGCGCAGGTCCAGCACGACCTGGTCGCGGTCCTCGGCCAGCACGCCGTCGGCCAGGCCGAAGCCGACTTCGACGAACTGCGCCTGCGCCGTCTTGCTCGCCGCCAGCGGCGCGATCCAGCCGCCCTGGCTGCCGCCGAGGTAGCCGATCCGGCCGACCCGCTCGCCGCCCACGCGCAGCGCCTCGCGCAGCGCGGCGACGGCGTCGTCGGAGAGCTCGTGGAAGTTCTGCGTGTACTTGCCGCTGGAACCGCCGGTGCCGCGCTTGTCGTAGACGAACACGCCCACGCCTTCGCTCGGGAACAGATACTGCTGGTAGTACAGATCCACGCCGGAGTAGTTCTCCGAGCCGTGCACCATGACCACCACCGGCACCTTGTCCTGGCCGGCCGGCAGCACCAGCCTGCCGCGCAGTTTCACGCCGGCGCCTTCGAAAGTGGTGTCGACGACATCGAGCTCGACCGGCTCGCCGCGATGGCCGTCGAACACCACGCCTTCGCCGCAGCGGCCCAGTTCGACCTTCACCGTATCGGCGCGGTCGCTCCAGCCGACGGTGGCGACCAGCGCGCCGTCCTTGCGGGCGAGCTTGCCGGTGCGGCCGTCGAGCAGGCGCCAGCGCAGCGCCGAGGGTTCGTCGATGCGGCCCAGCGTCAGCGAGCGGCCGTCGTCGAGGCGATAGGCGCCGACGTGGCAGCCCAGATCCGGGCCCGCGGCGGCGGGCGCCGGCGCGGCGGCGTGGACGGCGGCGGCCGCGGACAGCGCGGCGGTCAGCGTGGCGAAGCGCAGGGCGGACGGGATCATGATGCGTGGCCGTGAATGAGGAAGTCATCGGGTGTGATGCATCCACCCTGGCCGCGGTTGCAACGCGGCGGCCGTCTTCGCCCTCAACGCTGTGCACTTTCCTTTTTCGCCGCGTTGTGCTGTGCGCCCCAGCGCCGGTCGGCCCACAGCTTGGCCGCCAGCGCCACGGCCAGCGGCCCGAACCAGGCTAGCTGCTGCAGGGTGGCGCCGCCGAGCATCGGCAGCAACCGCGGCAGCCCGATGCCGAGGAAGGCGATGTGCACGGCCACGCCGTTGCCGATCATCGCGTTGTAGTGCTCGATCATCCACCAGCGCGGCCGCGCCGCCAGCGCGTCGCGATTGCGGCGCTTGCGCAGCATGCTCGCGCCGATGCCCAGGCCGATCGCGGAGAACCCGATCGGCAGCGGATGGCCCTTGGCCAGGCCGAGCGCGAGCATGGCCGCGCCGCTGGCGAACGACAGCGCCGCCAGCGCCACGAACACCGGGCCGGTGTAGGCGCGCACGTCGCGCTTGTCGGCGATCGCGCGCCAGCCGCTCCACACGCCGGTGGCGGTGATCACCAGCAGGTACGCCAGGAACGCGGCGGTGACCGGGTGGCCGCGGTGCAGCGCATAGCCGGCCATCGGCACGCCGGTGACGATGATGCCGGCCATCGCCAGCGCGAACGCCTGGCCGGCGCGGCGATGCAGCGCGCCGCCCTTGCGGCTCAAACCGGCGCCCCAGAATCCGCCGAGCGCGATCGCGCCCAGGCCGATGTGCAGCCACTTCACCACCGCGTACGCGTCCGCCAGTTCCATCCTCGCCGCTCCTGCCGGCGCACCGGGCCGGAATGGCGCCATGCTCGGCGCGCGTCGCCGTGCGCGCAGCGCCCGGCGGTCATCGATGCGCCGTGCCGGAAGTCACTTTCGGCGCCGGCCCCGTTGCCACCGCGGCGCGCGCCGCGCAGCATGGCCGCATGCCGATGCCCCCGCCGCTGCGCACGCTGTTGCAACCCCTGAACCTGCCGGCGGTGCTGAGCTGGCTCGGGGTCGGCCTGTCGCTGCCGTACGACCGCGCCACCCAGGGCCCGCTGGTGTGGACGGTAATGGCCGTGTTCCTGTTCGCCTTCCTCGGCGACGAACTGGTCGGCACCGCGCGCGCGCGCCGCGGCTTCTGGTTTTCGCTGCAGGCGATCACCGCGCTGGCGATCTGCTACCTGGCCCCGCGCGGCGGCGCGGCGCCGGCGCTGCTGGTGATCCTGGTCGCGCAGTTGGCGATGAGCTATCCGCTGCGGCGGGTGGTCGCGATGACCGCGGCGCTCAACCTCGCCCTGTACCTGATCCTGTCCACCGCCGGCAACCGCGGCGCGCTGATCATCACCCTGTGCTTCATCGGCTTCCAGGGCTTCGCCGTGCTGGTCGCGCACTACGCGCGCGGCGCCGAACAGGCGCGCGACCGCCTGGCCCTGGTCAACGCCGACCTGCTCGCCACCCGCGCCCTGCTCGCCGACAGCGCCCGCGACGCCGAACGCCTGCGCATGGCGCGCGAGCTGCACGACGTCGCCGGGCACAAGCTCACCGCGATGATGCTGAACCTGCGCGCGCTCGCCGCCGAGCCGGACCTGGCCGAACGCCGCGAAGTGCAGGTGGCGCAGCAACTGGCCGGCGAACTGCTCGGCGACATCCGCAGCGTGGTCCAGGCCTTGCGCGATGCGCGCGGCCTCGACCTGGCCACCGCGCTGCGCGCGCTGGCCGCGCCGCTGCCGCGGCCGGCGCTGGAGCTCGATCTCGACGACGAACTCAACCTCACCGATCCCGCCCTGGCCGAAACCCTGCTGCGCGTGGTCCAGGAAGCGCTGACCAACGCCGCCCGCCACGCCGACGCCACGCGCCTGCGGGTCGCCCTGCACCGCGATGGCGCCGCGCTGGAACTGCGCATCGCCGACGACGGCCGGGTGCGCGCGCCGCTGCGCGAAGGCAACGGCCTGTCGGGCATGCGCGAACGCGTGGCCGCGGCCGGCGGCGAACTCGATTTTTCCCTCAGTCCCGAAGGCGCCATGCGCATCCACGCCCGCTTCCCCTTGCAACGGCCCTTGCCCGGACCCCGTGCGCCGACCGCGGCGACGCCGGCATGAGCGCCGCGCCGATCCGCATCGCCCTGGCCGACGACCAGGCCCTGGTCCGCGCCGGCCTGCGCGCGCTGCTCGAACGCCTGGGCCTGCAGATCGCGTTCGAGGCCGACGACGGCCGGGCCCTGCTCGAGCAACTGGCGCAGACGCCGGTGGACGTGGTGCTCAGCGACATCCGCATGCCCGGCATGGACGGCATCGACGCGCTGCTGGCCCTGCGCGAACGCGGCGACCGCACCCCGGTGCTGCTGCTGACCACCTTCGACGACAGCGAACTGCTGCTGCGCGCCACCGAAGCCGGCGCGCAGGGGTTCCTGCTCAAGGACGCCGCGCCGGAAGACCTGCGCGAGGCGATCGCCAGCGTCGCCGCGGGCGCGACCCTGCTGCAGCCGGTCAGCACCGAACCGGTGCGCGCGCGCTACCGCTACCACGCCGACGACGCGCCGCGCGCCTTGTTCACCGAGCGCGAGGTCGCGGTGCTGCGGCTGATGGCCGGCGGCTACTCCAACAAGGAAATCGCGCGGGCGATGTTCCTGGCCGAGGGCACGGTCAAGAACTACGTGTCGGTGATCCTGGAAAAACTCGATACGCGCGACCGCACCCGGGCGGTGTTGAAGGCGATCACGTTGCGGGTGATCTGAGCGGCGGGTCGCGCCGGCCGGCGCGGGTTCGCGGACGCGGCTCGCGCCGCTCCTACAGCCGGATACGAAGCCGCCGAAGCCCCTGTAGGAGCAGCGCGAGCCGCGACCGCGACGCCGCACCTACGACGCAAACCGCTCCCGACAAGAAAATCCGTCGCCCATGTCACGCCGCCCCCGGCTGGATCGTCGAACCCGATGTAAGCCCCTTACATCCACCAGGACGATCCCCATGAGCACCCCCGAAGCGATCAAGTTCGAACGCGAAATCCCCCAGGTCCTGAGCCAGTTCGGCGCCGCCCACGGCGCGGTCCAGGCCGCCGCGGACGCCAGCGGCCTGCCGCGCGCGATCTACCACCTGATCCAGTTGCGCGCCTCGCAGATCAACGGCTGCGCGTTCTGCGTCAAGATGCACACCCGCGAGGCGCGCCAGGACGGCGAGAGCGACGACCGCCTGGACCGGCTGGTGGTGTGGCGCCACGTCGCCGACTTCAGCCCGGCCGAGCGCGCCGCGCTGGCCTGGACCGAGGCGCTGACCCGGGTCGAGGACGACACCGACTACGGCGCGCTGCGCGCCGCGTTGCGCGCGCACTACGACGAAGGGCAACTCGCCGCGATCGCCTCGCTCGCGGCGATGATCAACCTGTGGAACCGCCTGCAGGTATCCAAGCACTGACGCCTCCGCCCGGCAGTGCAGCGACGCCGTTATCCTGGCGCCGGCCCCACCTTCGCTTTCGCATCGACGCGCCATGACCGCCGCCCACGACGACCGACTCTTCGCCCAGCACGCACCGATGCTGACCGGCCTGGCTTACCGCATCCTCGGCTCGCGCGCCGACGCCGAGGATGCGGTCCAGGACACCTACCTCAAGTGGCGCGAAGCCGGGCGCGAGGCGATCGACAACCCCGCCGCGTGGCTGACCACCGCCTGCACCCGCCGTTGCATCGACCTGCTGCGCGCGGCCCACCGCACCCGCGTGGACTACGTCGGCTCGTGGCTGCCCGAACCGATCCAGGCCGAGTTCGCCGAGGCCGGCGGCGACGGCGGACCGGAAGCGCACTGGACCCTGGCCTCGTCGTTGTCGACCGCGTTCTTGCTGTTGCTGGAGCGGCTGACGCCGAAGGAGCGCGCGGCCTACCTGCTGCACGAGATCTTCGATCAGCCCTATGCCGAGGTGGCGTCGATCCTGGAGATCGAGGAAGCCGCCTGCCGCAAGCTGGTGCAGCGCGCGCGCGGCAACATCGAGCAGGCCAAGGTCCGCCACGTCACCCCCGCCGAGCAACAGGACCGGTTGCTGGCCGCGTTCGAGACCGCGATCGTGCAGGGCCGCACCGCGCCGCTGGCCTCATTGTTGTCGCAACAGATCGCCCTGCACGCCGACGGCGGCGGCAAGGCCACCGCGGCGGCGCAAGCGATCCACGGGGCCGACGCGGTGCTGGGTTTCATCGCCTCGGTGCTGCACCCGGCATGCCGCGAAGATCGCTGGACCTTCGTCGACCTCAACGGCTCGCGCGGGGTGATCCTGGAGCGGGCCGGACGGATCGAGGCGGCGATCAGCTTCGGTTACGAGGAAGGCGGGGCGTTGCGGGATATTTTCATCATGCGCAATCCCGACAAGCTGGCGCGGTTGGAGGCGGTGCGGATTCGGTGAGGGTGGTGGACGAGCGGGGCGGTATGAATCGGCGAAGGATCAGCGAAGGATCGGAGGGAGTCTGGCTTGCTTTGGCTTTGGCTTCGATCTTTGCTTTAGCTCTAGCCGCTGCCGTTGCCGTTGCTCTCGCTCTTGGCTTGGACGCGATCCCGAACGAGGCCATGGTTCCGCAGCCCCGAAGGGCGCGCGCATGGATGCGCGCGCGCGCCATGGGACAGGATGTCCCTTATGGCGCGGCCCCGCGCCGGGTGCTGGACTTAGTGGCTTGTGACCTTAAACAAGCGTTTTTCTTTGGCTACTTTCTTTTGTCGCGCTGACAAAAGAAAGTAGCTCGGCCGCTTGCGGACGAAAGCTTTTGACGGTGGCTTGTCGTCGCGCGACACATCGGTAACGGCGGAAGCAACAGCAAAATCAAAATGGGTTCCGGCTTTCGCCGGAATGACGGGCGTAGGGTTGCGTATCCGACTGTAGGAGCGGCGCGAGCCGCGACCGCGGCAACGCAACTACGACGAAACCTTCACTGTGTTTGCGATGGCGCGGTCGCGGCTTGCGCCGCTCCTACAGGGGGCGTGCCGCGGTGGGCTCTGCGTTTGCGTGTTCGTTCGGGTGACGACAAGCGAAGATCAAGAGCTTCCGTCCGCAAGCGGCCGGGTCACTTTCTTTGTCTTAAGCCACAAAGAAAGTAACCAAAGAAAAGGCCTTGTTTTTTCGGATCAAGAGCCACTATGGCTCGCAGCGGCGCGGGGCCGCGCCATAAGGGGCATCCTGCCCCATGGCGCGCGCGCGCATCCATGCGCGCGCCCTCCGGGGCTGCGGTGCTGCGACTCGGCGTATCGGCGTATCGGCGTATCGGCGTATCGGCGTATCGGCGTATCGGGGAGCACCCGCAACGGCAAAAGCGAAAGCCGGGGCAAACGTAAGGCAAAAACCGAGGCGAGGGTTGGTTCCGACGCTCGGCGGAATCCAGTTCATCGCCTCGCTTCGCAACCGATCCGCGCTTCAAGCCGCCGCGGATTCCTCAGCGGGAGCCTCTGGGTCGCTTTCTTCTTCGGGCGTCGACTCGTCCGGCGCCGAGCGCTCCGGCGATGCCGCTTCCGGCGCGGCGTCGGGTGCGGCATCGGCGCCGAGCAGGTCGATGCGCCGCTCGCTGCCGTCGATGGCAACTTCGATCAAGCGGTAGCTCCAACGGTCGGCCTCGCGCGTGCCTTTGACGTAGATCCGGCCGCTGCCCTTGGGGCCCTTGATCGGCAGCGACAGGTCGGCCTCGCCGCTGTCGTTGTTGGTGGTCAGCGAGCCCTGGAAGCCCATGCCGGTCTCCAGCGGTTCGCCGAACGCGGCGCGTACGTCGGGGTTGGCCTTGGCCAGGTCCATCGCGTGGCGCACCGGTTCGCTGCCGCTCATCAGCCCCGATACGCCCTTGATGCCCAGCCCGATCAGGCCGGCCAGCGCCAGCGCGGCGAACAGCAGCACGCTGAGGCAGCCGGTCGGCACGAACCATTTCCAGTTGCGGCCGAACCAGCCGGGATTGGGACGATCGTTCATTGCGCACTCCTTTCGCAGTGGAAGCCGTAGTGTCGCCCGCCGCCGCGGCCGGCACCACCCGGCGCCGGTCAGGCCTGGCCGATCGACGCCAGCGCCGCGGCGCGCGCATGCAGCGCGGTGGTGTCGAACAACGGCAGGTCGACGTCGTCCGCGCCGAGCAACAAGCCGATCTCGGTGCAGCCCAGGATCACGGCCTGCGCGCCGCGCGCGGCCAGGCCGTCGACGATGCGGCGATAGCCCTCGCGCGAAGCGTCGCGGATCTGCCCGACGCACAGCTCGTCGTAGATCACCCGATGGACGAAGTCGCGCCCGTCCGGTTCGGGCACCAGCACCTCCAGCCCGTGACGTTCGACCAGGCGCCGGCGATAGAAGTCCTGCTCCATGGTGAAACGCGTGCCGAGCAGGCCGACGCGGCTCAGGCCGGCGGCGCGGATCGCCTCGCCGGTGGGATCGGCGATGTGCAGCAGCGGCAATTGCGCAGCCTGCTCCACCGCGTCGGCGACCTTGTGCATGGTGTTGGTGCAGATCACCAGCAACTGCGCGCCGCCGTCGCGCAGCGCGCAGGCGGCGCGGCCGAGCAGGGCGCCGGCGGCGTCCCAGTCGCCGGCGTGCTGCAGGCGCTCGACCTGGGCGAAGTCGACGCTGTACAGCAGCAGGTGCGCCGAATGCAGGCCGCCGAGGCGCTCGCGCACGGTCTGGTTGATCAGCCGGTAGTACGGCAGGGTCGATTCCCAGCTCATGCCGCCGAGCAGGCCGAGGGTGCGCAGGTGGGGTTCGCTCATGCGGCGAGTATAGGCGGGGGTGTCGCGGGTCGGGCGGAAAGCGTCGGGCCTGAAGGCCCTCCCACAAAAGCGGGCCCTCGGGCTGCGCAGGCTGTTGTGGGAGGGCCTTCAGGCCCGAGGCTTTTCTATCGGCCGCGCAAAACCCTTCAAGGCTTAGCCGCCGCGCCGAACGTCTCGACGAAGAAATTCCCGCGATTCCACGCCGGCCGCGCATCCTCGCCGGCGATCGCTTCGCCGATGCGCGCGTTGAGCCGCGCCAGCCGCGCCGCGTCGGCGTACTGGATCGGCTGCGAGGCGTCGTCGCCGGGCTGGTGATAGTCGCCGCGCAGGAACGCGCCGAGCTGGCCCCGGGCCGCCTCGCTGCCCGACAGGCCGCCGATCAGGTACACCGCCGGCACGCCGCGGCGGATGAAGGCGTACTGGTCGCTGCGGATGAAGATGCTTTCTTCCGGCATCGGGTCGGCCGACAGCGCCACCCCGGTCTGCGCGGCCGCGCGCTGCAGCACCGCCTGCAGCGTGGAATGCTCCACGCCGATCGCGATCGCATCGCTGGTCGGCGCCAGCAGCACCGGCATGTCCATGTTGACGTTGGCCACCAGGGCCGCGCCGGCCGGGGTGGGATGGCCGGCGAACCAGTGCGCGCCGAGCAGGCCCTTCTCTTCGCCGGTCAGCGCCACGAACAGCAGCGAACGCTTGCGCGGCGCCGCGCCGCGCTGCAGCTGCCGCGCCGCCTCCAGCATCACCGCCACGCCCAGCGCGTTGTCGAGCGCGCCGTTGTAGATCGCATCGCCGCCTACCGGCGCGCCGATGCCGAGGTGGTCCAGGTGCGCGGTGAACACGACATGCTCGTCGGCCAGCGCCGGTTCGCGTCCGCGCAGGCGCCCGACCACGTTGCGCGAACTAGCCGGTTCGAGCCGGTTGCGCACCGCCAGGCTCAGCGTGCCGGGCAGGTCGTAGCCGCGCAGCCGGCCGCCGCGGGCCTGGCGGAACAGCTCGGCGGCGCTGCGGTCGCCGGCATCGAGCACGGCACCGGCGCGCGCGGCGGCGACCTGGGCGACCACGCGCAGCTGCGGGAAGGTGTCGAGCGCGCCGCCGTCGGCGCCGCGCAGGCGCATGCCGGGCTTGTCCCACTGGCGCGCGCTGCGCTGCCACGGGTAGCGCTTTTCCTCTTCGTCGGTGGACACCATCACCGCGCCGACCGCGCCGCGCCGCGCCACCGCGGCGAGCTTCTCGCGGGTAGAGCTGTAGAACGCGCGGCGGTCGCGGTCGAAGCGCGCCGGCGCGCCGTTGAAGAACACCGCGATCTTGCCGCGCAGGTCGATGCCGGCGAAGTCGTCCTGCTCCAGTTCGGGCGCGTAGACCGCCTGGCCGACGAACGCAGCCGGCGCGGTCACTTCGGCCTGGCCGCTGGCGAAGTCCGGCAGCGGCAGGTAGTCCTCGCGAAAACGCAGTTCGACCGTGCCGAGCGCGCGCTCGATCCGGAACGCGCCGCCGCCGTCGATGCGCTGCGCGCGCAGCAGCGGCACCGCCTGGAAATAGCTGCCGTCCTCGCCGCCGGGCTCCACCCCCATCGCGCGCAGGCGCTGGGCCACGTACAGCGCGGCCAGATCGTAGCCGCGGGTGCCGGTTTCGCGGCCTTCCAGCAGGTCGTCGGCGAGGAAGCGCACATCGGCTTCGATCCGGCGCGCCTGCGCGTGCTGGCCTTCGTCGGCGGACGCGGCCGCCGGAGCCGCCGGCGCGGCGGCGCGCTGGCATCCGGCCAGGGCGAGCAGGGCGCAACCGCACAACGCAACGAGACGGCGCATCGGGCCTCCGGCGACGGCGCGACGGGCGCGCACTGCCGGCGACGCTAGCACCCGCCGCGGCGCGCCGCCACGCCGGCCGCGGCGCGTTCACCGACGTGGCGGAGCGCCAAGCCGGTCGCACAACCGCGCATGCGCGCCGCAACCGTGGCAGTTCCGGCGGCCGCGCCGCGTTGGTACAAGCACCTTCCCGCTTCGGAGCCGCGCCATGAACCTGCTGCCCTCGCCCATCGTCGCCGCCTACTGCCAAGGATTCTTCGGCGCCGACGGCCCGGCCTATGTCGAGCGGGTGAAGCGCTCGGGCTTCAACACCGTCGTGCTGGCGCTGGGCCACGTGCATTACCGCGACAGCAAGCCCGACACGTACTACGGCGATGTCTACTACAACAACACCGAGATCGTCGCCAACGGCAGCTACGTCGGCCCCGCCGGCTGGGCCGGACTGATCGGGCAGCTCAAGCAGGGGCCCGACGCGGTCGAGCGCGTGCTGTTCTCGATCGGCGGCTGGGGCGTGGGCGATTTCGCCAACATCGAGCGCCTGATCGCCGAATTCGGCACCGGGCCGCAGAGCCCGCTGTACCGGAATTTCCTGGCGCTCAGGCAACTGTTCCCGGCCATCGACGCGATCGACCTGGACAATGAGGAAGGCCTCGACCAGGCCAGCATGGTCGCGTTCTGCCGCATGCTCGGCGCGATCGGTTTCCAGGTCACCTTCTGCCCCTACAACGATCAGGCCGGCTGGATCGACTGCCTGGCCGAACTCGAATCCAGCGACCCGGGCCTGGTCGTCGGCTTCAATCTGCAGTGCTACGCCGGCGGCGGCGGCAACGATCCGGCCGACTGGATCCGCGCCTTGCGCGCGCGCCTGGGCAACGGCTTCCCGGCGAGCTTCGTGATCCCCGGCGTCGACACCGGCGGCGGCCCGGCGCAGGTGCGCGCGCAATTCGCCGGCTGGGCCGGCGACGGCATCGGCGGCGGCTTCCTGTGGACGTTCGAAGGCGCCGGCCCGCAGCCGCGCGACTATGCCCGCGCCATCGCCGCCGGGCTCGGCGCCGACGCCTCGGTGGCGGCCTGAGCGCCGGCGCGGCTCAGACCCGCAGCACGTAGAGCGCGAACAGACCGGCCAGCAGGCTCAGCCACAGCAACGCGCCCAGGACCAGCCAGACGTAGTTGAGCGCGCTCAGGCGGCGGTTGCCGTCGCCGTCCGGGTCGCCGCAGGCGAGATTGGCCGCGCGCTGCAGGCGCAGCAGGCTCAGGCCGACCGGCGCCAGCAGCACCAGGCTGGCGACGTCGGTGAACGGCGAGCCGATCTCGCGCGAGCTCAGCCGGTCGAGCGCGCTGCTGGCGATCTGCGAGACGACGTAGATCGTCGCCACCGCGCCGGGCGCCCAGTCGTGGCGCTCGCCGCGCGCGCGCACGGCCGCGTCGATGCGGCCGGCCAGGGCGTGGGCGAAGAAGATCGAGAAGATCGCCCGCGCCACCGGCCACAGGGTTTCGCCGGGATGGCGGCGGCGGTAGCGCGCCCACTGCATGTAGAACCAATACAGCTGGTAGAGGCCCAGGGTGAAGAAGAACAGCAGGCAGAACTTGAGCGGCGCGACCACGTAGAACTCGTTGCCTTGCCCGCTCGGCGCGGGCACGACCACGTCGCTGGCGGGCGGGGCGTAGACGTTGTCTTGCATGCGGCGGCGCTCAAGGGGACAGGCGCCAGGATAGCGCGGCGGCGCAGCGCGCACGCCGCGCGCGCGCCGGTCGCGGCGGAATCAGTCGAAGAAGATCGACACGCCGATGCCGCCCTGCCAGTCCGGCGCGGCGTCGTTGAGCCCGGCGTCGAGCGAGGCGTCGAGCTGGATCGTCGGCGTGGCCATGAACGTCACTCCGGCGCCGGCCACGCCGGTGTCGGGCGCGCGTTCGGTGCGGGTCCAGCCGGCCTCGACATAGCCGCCCCAACGCGCGCCGAACGCGCGGCTCAGGCTCGGCGAGAACGTCCACGCGTCGGCGCCGCCGCTGCGTTCGACATTGAGGTACAGCGAACCGGAGGTGGCGTCGTCGAAGTCGTAGGCGACCGTGGCGCCGAGCGCGTACTGGTCGCGACCGTCGCTGAAGTCGCGGTCGCCGGTCGCGACCGCGGCGCTGCCGATTAAGCCCCAGCTGAATTTTTCGTGGCGCGACGGCAGCGCCAGCTTCAGCGCCAGCGCGGTGTCGCCGGCGCCGCGCGCGCTGTCGCGCTGGCCGCCGCCGCGCTGGCGCGCGTAGTTGTACGGCGAACCCGACAGCTGCAGTTCCAGCCGGTCGGTCAGGCCCAGGCGCAAGGTGGTGGCGGCGCTGTAGCCGGTGCTGCGCACGCCGCCGCTGCGGTCGCGCTCGAAGTCCGGCAGGCCCTGTTCCCAGGCGAAACCGCCGCGCGGCAGGGTGCCGGTGGAGAACGCGATGCCGGGCCGGTCGAACGCGGGCGTGTCGGTTTGCGCCTGCGCCAGCGCGGGCGCGACCAGCGCCGTCGCCAGCCACGCCAGCGCCGCGCGCCGCGGACTCAAGGCTTGATCCACTGGCCGCCCTGCATCTGGCAGGCCTGTTGCACCGTCGCCAGTTCCTGCGCCGAGCGCTTGTAGTAATAAATCCGCGCCTGCGTGCCCCTGGGGTTCTCGCACACGCCGCCGGCGCCGGTGGGGCAGGCCGCGACCACGCGCGCATCGGCCTGGCCGCCGACTTCCGCCAGGCCCGGCACCTCGCCGTTGCACTGCTGCTTGAGCTGATCGGCGGCGACGTTCTGGTCGGTCTCGGTGCACTCGTTGATGACCATGCCGCCGACTTGGCCCTGGATATGGCAGGCGCTCTTGGCCTGCGCGAGGGTCGGCAGCGAGGCGATCGCCAGCGCGGCGAGAACAAGGCAAAG
Organism: Lysobacter enzymogenes; assembly: GCF_023617245.1. Taxonomy (NCBI): domain Bacteria; kingdom Pseudomonadati; phylum Pseudomonadota; class Gammaproteobacteria; order Lysobacterales; family Lysobacteraceae; genus Lysobacter; species Lysobacter enzymogenes. Next base: position 64,162 of record NZ_CP067396.1, on the reverse strand, counting down.
ACGTTGCATGGCGGGCTCCGGTCGCAAGGGGAGACCACGACGACGCGACGGCGGAGGCCGCGGCCGCGCTGCGTGGACGCGGCGCCACTGTAGCGCGGGACGGCGGCGGCCGGCATGGCGCCGCGCGCGAACCGCCGAGCGCGCCGCGCTCAGGGTTCGACCGGCTTGGGCTTGGCGTACCACAGCGCGTTGACGATGACCCAGCGCTCGCCGAACTTGCCGAGATGGAAGAAGTCCACGAACCACGGCGTTTCCGCGCGCGCGACCGCGACGTTGCCGGCGACGTCGAGCGCGGCGCAGCTGCGGTTCCACTGCGCCTTCGGGGTTTTCAGCGCGCCCTGGCGGGTCAGTTCGACCAGTTCGTCCTTGCTCATCCGGCGCAGGCCGAGCGTCTCGTCGGCGGTTGCGCCGAGCACGCGGCGCTTGGCCAGGTCGGGATGCAGCGAGCGCGCCACGCGCGCGGGATCGCCTTCGAGCTGGCCGTCGAGGTAATCGAAACAGGTGGCCTCGATGGCCGCGCGGGTGGCCGGATCGATGCCGGCGGACGCGGCATCGGCGGGCGCGGCGAACGCGGCGGCCAGGACGGCGACGGCGGCGAGGTGGCGCAACGGAGCGTATGCGGTCATGGACGAGTGCCTGTTCGCGGCGCGACCCGGCCGATCCGGCGCGTCGCGGCGCCACGCTGACGCGACGCCGGCGAGCATGTCCGCAACGGCGGGCGGATGCATATGCCGTTGGTTATCCCCGGCGGATGGTCGGGAAGCGGCGTTCGCGCCCGCTCAATCCTCCAGACCCGCCTCGCCGGCGGCGAACGAATCCATCCCCGCGTCCAGCTCGAACCCCGCCGCGAACAGATCCGACTGCGCCAGCGCCTCGCCTTCCTCGGCGAATCCCGACAATCCCACGCCCACCAACCGGTACAGCGTGTCCGCCGGCAACTCGACCCGCAGCCGCAATGCGCTGGCGATGTCGGCCAGCTCGCGCTCGCTCGCCGGCGGCTGCGGCGGGGTCAGGCTGCGGGTCAGGATGCGGAAGTCGGAGGTCTTGAGCTTGAGCACCACGGTCCGGGCGATGCGTCCGGGCCGGCGCTGCAGTTCGCGCCGGTAGCCGGCCCAGGTCTTGCCGGCCAGCGCGCGGATCTCATCGCCGGTGCGCTCCAGCGGCACGTCGCGCTCGAAGGTGTCTTCCGAGGAAATCTGCAGGGTCGGCCGCTCGGGCTCGACCGGGTGATCGTCCAGGCCGTAAGCCAGTTCGTGCAAACGCCGGCCCCAGCGGCCGAAGCGCTGTTCCAGCGCCTCGCCGCCGAGCGCGCGCAGGTCGGCGACGGTGGCCACGCCCACGTCCGCGAGCTTGCGCTCCATCACCTTGCCCACGCCGGGCAGGCGTCCGACCGGCAGCGGCGCCAGGAACGCCTCGACCTGGTGCGGCTTGACCACGAACAGGCCGTCGGGCTTGTTCCAGTCCGAGGCGATCTTGGCCAGGAACTTGTTCGGCGCGACGCCCGCCGAAGCGGTCAGTTCGGTTTCCTCGCGGATCGCGGCGCGGATCGCTTGCGCGGTGGCGGTGGCCGAGGGCAGGCCGGTCTTGGTCGCGGTGACGTCGAGGTAGGCCTCGTCCAGCGACAAAGGTTCGATCAGGTCGGTGTGGCGGGCGAAGATTTCGCGCACCTGGCGCGAGACCGCCTTGTAGCGCACGAAGTCCGGCGGCACGAACACCGCCTGCGGACACAGCCGCTCGGCGCGCACCGCCGGCATCGCCGAGCGCACCCCGAACACCCGCGCCTCGTAGCTGGCCGCGCACACCACCGAGCGCGCGCCGCGCCAGGCCACCACCACCGGACGGCCGCGCAGCGAGGGCTCGTCGCGCTGCTCGACCGACGCGTAGAACGCGTCCATGTCGATGTGCAGGACCTTGCGCGGAGGGACGGACACGGGCGGAGACGGGCGCGGGCGAAATGGCGTGGCGTGCGGATGTGCGCATGGTAGCCGGTCCGCCCGCGTCCGCCGCCGCGCGCGGCTCAGTAGGTCGGTTCCAGCACATCGCCGTCGTTGAGCCCGGCGCCGTACTGGCCGTTGCCGAAGGAGTACACAGTCGGATCGTCGAGCGCGGCGAGCAGGTCCTGGTAGGCCTGCGGCACCGAGGCCTCCCAGGCCGAGGTCTGGCCGAGCACGATCACCGTGTCGATGTCGTAGTTCCAGTCCTGCAGGATCGTGGTCACGGTGGCGACATCGGCGCTCGCGAACTGCGTGCCGTCCTGGTCGGTCACCGACAGGTGGATGCCGATCACCTCGGTGCCGTCGTTGTTGCGCGCGCAGATGCCGATGCAGGAACTGAAGGCGGTGAACTGCACGGTGGGCTGGGTCTCCTCGCCGACCGGCGCCACGTTGGCGTTCGCGCTCCAGCGGCGTTCGGGAATCGCCAGCGGGGTGGTGCAGGGTTCGATCTGGTAAGCCATGACACGCTCCGGTAACCGCGGCGGGATCGCCGCGCACCGACGCTGGACGCCGGCGCGGCGCCGCGCCATGCGGGCCGGGTCCGCAGGCGGCGGCCGCGGGCGCGCGCATTCACGTGGCCGGCGCAGCGGCGTTCATCGCAGACATGGACCTGCATGCCACGCCGCTTCCGCCCGCCGCCGCCGCCGCCGCGGCCGCCCCGCCTTGTTTCGCCGGACTGCCGACGCCGGACGGGGAAAACTTCCATGCGCTGTGCGAGTTCTGCCAACGCCACCGGGTGCAGACGCTGGCCGCGTTGCCGTGGGCGGCGGCGGAAATCGCCGAATCCTGCGGTTTCGCCGCGATGCTGCGCCTGGTCCATCGCCACGGCGGCCGCCGCGTCTACCTGCCGCGCGGCCGCGGCGCCTGCGCCTCGCGCCTGGGTCTGGACGCGGAGTTGGACGCGGCCGTGCACCGCCGCCTGCTCGACCGCGCCAGCGCCGCCGGCACCATCGAAATCCCCTCGGCCTGGGGCGTGTTCGTGGCCTTGCGCCGGGTCGCGATCCGCGCCGCGGTGCGCGCCGGCTGCGACCAGCGCGAGATCGCCCACGCGTTCGGAGTCACCGAGCGGCATCTGCGCCGCGAGGTCGACGCGCTGCGGGCTTGAAGCGCGCGCGCGGACGGCCGTCGGGAGACACGCGGTCTGCACGCCCCGCGTCGCTGTCGCCCGGCGCCGGCCGCTGTCTCCCAAGCTGAACAGCGACGCGCGCGCACCACGCCCGGTCACCGACTTCGGCGACAATGGCGCCCCCTCGCCGCCAGCGCCCGAGAGCCATGTCCGCCGTACCCACTCCCAGCTCCGCCATCTCCCTGACCCGCTACCTGATCGAAGAACAGCGCGCCGGCCGCATCAACGCCGACCTGCGCCTGCTGATCGAAGTGGTCGCGCGCGCCTGCAAGTCGATCTCCATCGCGGTGGGCAAGGGCGCCCTCGGCGGCGTGCTCGGCGATGCCGGCACCCCCGGCTCGGCCAGCATGAACATCCAGGGCGAAGCGCAGAAGAAGCTCGACGTGCTCAGCAACGAGATCCTGCTCGAAGCCAACGCCTGGGGCGGCCACCTCGCCGGCCTGGCCTCGGAGGAAATGGACACCTCGCACCCGATTCCCGACGTCTACCCGCGCGGCAACTACCTGCTGCTGTTCGATCCCCTCGACGGCTCGTCCAACATCGACGTCAACATCTCGGTCGGCACGATCTTCTCGGTGCTGCGCGCGCCCGACGGCGTGACCCAGGCCGAAGACAAGGACTTCCTGCAGCCGGGCACCGCGCAGGTCTGCGCCGGCTACACCACCTACGGCCCCAGCACCATGCTGGTGCTCACCATCGGCCACGGCACCCACGCCTTCACCCTCGACCGCGAGGTCGGCAGCTTCGTGCTGACCACGCGCGACATGCAGATTCCGGCGGACACCCAGGAATTCGCGGTCAACATGTCCAACCAGCGCCATTGGCAGCCGCCGATGCAGCGCTACGTCGGCGACCTGCTCAGCGGCAAGCAGGGCCCGCGCGGCAAGGACTTCAACATGCGCTGGGTGGCCTCGATGGTCGCCGACGTGCACCGCATCCTGACCCGCGGCGGCATCTTCAGCTATCCGCTCGACGCCAAGTGCGCCGACAAGGGCGGCAAGCTGCGGCTGATGTACGAAGCCAACCCGATGGCGATGCTGGTCGAACAGGCCGGCGGCGCGGCCAGCACCGGACGCCAGCGCATGTTGGAAGTGCAGCCCACCGGCCTGCACCAGCGCGTGCCGGTGTTCCTGGGCAGCAAGCGCGAAGTCGAGACCGCGGTGCGCTACCACCACGAGTTCGACGCCGAGCAACCGTAACGTTTCGCGCAAACCGCGGCGGCCGGCGTCCGCCGCCGCGGTTGCGTCGCCCTTCGCGCGACCGATGCGCTGCGAATTTCGCGATCCCGGCCGCCGCGCCTGCCACGATCCAATGCGCCCGCCGCGCACCCGCGCCACTACCTGTAGCTATCGCAGCCGCCGCGCTGCGAACACTCCGCCGAAAACGCACTAGGACGAGACGACCGGCCGTCGGTGGCCGGCTTTCGCGAGCCACTGCGTTGGAGTAAACAACAGGGAATGTTTGCGCGTTTTTTTTGCGCCCGCGGGGACAGATCATCATGGCCAACGGTATCCACAGCGAGCGGGCGCAGCGCTACGCCGCGCCTGCGCTAAACGTCGCCAAATCTCCCGCGAGACGCGGCGAGCCCGCGCGCGAGCTGCTCTACCTCAGCCCCGGCGGCGCCGGCCGCATGCACGCCCTGGCGCCGCTGCAGAGCCTGGGCTGGAACCTGCGCCGCGCCAACGACGCCCGTGCCGCGCTGCGCCAGCTGCAATCGAGCCCGCGCCTGCCGCACGCGGTGCTGATCGATTTGCGCGAAGGCTTCCAGGCGCGCGATCTCGACGAACTCGGCCCGGCCCTGGCCGCGCACAACGCCGGCTGGATCGCCGGCATCGCCGCCGCCCAGCTCGAACACGAAGCCACCCGCCGGCTGATCCGCGACTACTGCTACGACTACGTCACCCTGCCGTGTCCCGAGGCGGTGCTGCACACCGTCATCGGCCACGCCTACGGCATGGCCGCGCTGGCCTGCGGCGCCGGCGGCCACGGCGCGGACGGCATCGGCGTGGACGGCATGATCGGCCAGAGCGAACCGATCCGCGCGCTGTGCCGCAGCCTGCACAAGGTCGCCGGCACCGACGCGCCGGTGTTCATCGCCGGCGAGACCGGCACCGGCAAGGAACTCGCGGCGATGGCCGTGCACCGGCACTCGCCGCGCGCGCGCCAGCCGTTCGTGGCGATCAACTGCGGCGCGATCCCGCAACACCTGGTGCAGTCGGAACTGTTCGGCTACGAGCGCGGCGCCTTCACCGGCGCGCAGCAACGCAAGCTCGGCCGGATCGAGATGGCCCACGGCGGCACTTTGTTCCTCGACGAGATCGGCGACCTGCCGCTGGACAGCCAGGCCTCGCTGCTGCGCTTCCTGCAACAGGGCACGATCGAGCGCCTCGGCGGCCACGAACCGGTGCCGGTCGACGTGCGCATCGTCTCGGCCACCCACCACGATCTCGACCGCGCCGTCGTCGACGGCGGTTTCCGCGCCGACCTCTACCACCGCCTGTGCGTGCTGCGCCTGCAACAGCCGCCGCTGCGCGAGCGCGGCGGCGACATCGACCTGCTCGCCGACCACGCGCTGCAGCGCTACGCCCAGGAGACCTCGCGCGGGATCAAGGGCTTCTCGCCGTGCGCGCGCCAGGCCATGCACCGCCATCCCTGGCCCGGCAACGTGCGCGAACTGATCAACCGGGTGCGCCAGGCCGTGGTCATGGCCGAAGGCCGCTACCTCACCGCCACCGACCTGCACATCGGCGACGCCTGCGGCGGCGCGCCGGTGACCCTGGAACAGGCGCGCGACACCGCCACGCGCGAAGCGATCGAACGCGCGCTGCAGCGCAACCGCGGACGGCTGGGCGAATCGGCGCGCGAATTGGATGTGTCGCGGGTGACGCTGTACCGGCTGATGCAGCGGTTGGGCATGCGCGGGGCCGAGGAAGTCGCAGGCGAAGAGACGGCCGCCGGCTAAGCTGTGTCGGTGCAATCACCGACACAGGGAACAGGATGGATCCTCGCATCTCGGTCAACAAACTCGGCGAATACATGACGGCCACGCCGGCCCGGCGGCGGCAGATCGTCAGGGACCAAAAGCACGTACCGGCGGTCAAGGCCGTGCGCTACCAACATGCGCGCGAGGCCATCTCCGGCCTGATCGCGTCCGGCCTGGCCGACGGCGCGCGCGCGCACGGCATCGCCCAGGCGCTCAGGCGCGAGGCCGGCGGCTCGGAGTTCGAAACCCAGGACCGCGCCCATTCCGCCGACGCCATCGACTCCTTCGTCGAACTCAGCGCCGGGTTCGACCTCGATTCGCTGGTTCCGGTCGCGGCCGATGCGCGGTGCGCGGACGGGATCGAGCTGGCCGGCGTGCGCGTCGTCGCCCGCCCCGATGCGCTGCTGCTCGATCCGCAGTCGGGCGAAGCGGTCGGATGCGTCAAGCTGCACTTTTCCAAGAGCCAGCCCCTGAACGAGACCGGCGCGAACTACGTCGCCGCCGCGCTGCAGGCGCACCTGGAACGCAAGCTGTCCGCTCCCGGCGTGGTGCGGCCTTCGCGCTGTTACGTGGTGGACATCGCCACCCGCAGGATCTACACCGCGCCCAAGGCCAGCAAGCGCCGGCTCGACGGCCTGACCGCCGCCTGCGCGGAAATCAAGGACCGCTGGGACAGCCTGTGAGGTAAAAAACGGGGCGGAAACCCTCCGCCCCGTCCCCGGGCACCGTGCGACGTCATGGCCCGCAAGCGAAACCGCGCGGCGCGCTCAGAACGAGCGCGATCCGCGCAGCGAGAACACGAAGTTCGGCGCGTCCGGGGTCAGCCCCGCGGCGAGCTGGCCGTTGAAGGTCCAGCCCGAAGGCAACACGTAGCTGGCGCCGATGTTGAAGGTGGTGGAGTTGCTGGAACTGCCGGCCACGCGCCGCTTGCGCGCGCCCGGCGCGGTGGTGTGGGTGGCGCCGGTGGTGGCGCTGGCGACGCTGAAGCTCACCGCCGAGCGATCGTTGAGCGCGATCGCCAGGCCGCCGCTGAGCTGCACCGTGTTGCCCAGCGCGACCCGCGCCGGCGAGACCTGTTCGGCCACCGGCGAGATGTCGTCGAAATCGCGCGGCTGGTTGTAGGTGTAGCCGAGGTTGCCGAACAGGATCACCGGATCGTAGGTGCGCAGCGCCGAGACGTTGAACGTCGCCGCCCACACCCCCGAGCCGGTCGGCAGGTCCTCGGGGATGTTGAGGTTGTTGTTGTCGGCGTCGGGCTGGACCAGCTTGAGCCCGAACGGATCGCGCCCGGTCGGCGCGCGCACGCGCAGGCTGGTGACGATGTCGGGCCAGCGCTGGGATTCCTTCACCCACTGGTAGTACGCCGCCACGCTGGCGTCGCCGAGCCCCTGCGAGCGCATGCGCACTTCGCTGACCACGCTCGACGCGCCGCCGGCGCCGCCGCTGACGAAACGCGAATCGCGATACACGTAAGGCAGGCTGGCCTCGACGCTGAGCCGGTCGCTGAGGCCGTAGCGGCCGCTGAGTTCGACCGTGCCGATGCTGGCCTTGGTCTGGTCGAGGTTGATGCTGCCGAGGAAGATCGCGTCCAGCGCCAGGAAGCCGCTGAGCGCGAGTTGGCGCCGATCGTAATAGCTGTAGCTGATGCCCGCGTCGAAGGTGAAGCGGCGTTCGAACAGCGGCGCATGCTCGCGCACCACCAGCGCCTTTTCCTGTTCGCGGCGCTGCGCGTCCTCGTCGCGCTGGGCCTGGCCGATCTGCACCGGCGCGGCGCCGTCGCCGCTGTTGCCCGGGTCGGCCTGGTCTTCGCCGCGCGCATCGTCGGCCGCCTTGCGCCGCGCGTCCTGCGCCAACTCGCGCGCATCGCGCGGCGCGCCCTGCTGCGCGCCGTCGGGCGCCGCGGTCTGCGTCGGGCCCAGGCCGCGACCGCGGCCGGCCAGTTCCAGTTCGTCGACCTCGCCGCGCAGGCGCTCGATTTCGGCGCGTTGCGCGGCCAGTTCGCGGCTCATCTCGAGCATGCGCTGGTGCAGCGACGCGAACGGAGGCGGCGACGACGATGGGTCGGATGCGGCTTCGCCGGACGGGGCTCCGTCGGACGCAGACGCGCCGGCGGCATGGGCCGGCGCGGCGAGCGTCGCGGCCAGGATGAGGGACAGCGGTGCGGCGCGCATGATCGGGCCTCCTTGCATGCCGGCGTCGAGGGGATTCAGCGCGGCACGCCGCGCAGGCCGGCGAGCGCCTGCAGCAAGCCGAGTTCGCGCCCCAATTGCGGGGTCATCGGCGCGGTCGCGATCTGCAGCTGCAGGCGGTTGCCCGCGGCCACGCCGTCGCCGGCGATGCGGCCGCTCTGGGCGATCCCGCCCAGGCCGCCGTCGAGGCGTTGTTGCAGCGACACTCCCGGCGCCTGCACGCCGACCGCGGCGGCGCCGTCGAGGAAGGTCACCTGCGCGCGCAGCGCGCCGGCGGCGCTGTCGCTGTGGGTGCGGCCGTTGAAGCCGCCGGCGTCGGCGGCCAGGCCGGCGGCATCGACGAATTCGATCGCGGCCAGGTTCGACAGGCGATTGCCGTCGCCGGCGATCTGGGCGAGCTGGCCGATGCCATGCATGCGCACCGACTCCGCGCCGCTCGCGGCGGCCGCCGACGCGTCCGCGCCGACGCCGGCCGCGGCTTCGCTGCGCGCGTCGCTGCGCACGCTGAAGCCGGCGCCGTCGCGCAGCACCAGCAGCGAGCCGCTGGCCATCGCCGCGCCCTGTTGCGGCGTGGCCACGCTGGAGATCAGGTCCACGCGCAGGCCGACCAGCATCTGCGCATCGAAATAGCGGCCGTTGAGCGCGGCCAGGGTGGCGTCGTCGACGAGGTCCGCGCGCAGCGGCGGCAGCGCCGCAGCGGGTGGGGTCGCGGCCGCGAGGGCCAACAGCAAGGAAAGTCGGAGCGATGGACGTTTCATCGGGCACCTCAACAAATCGCTGGACATCAGAACCAGTCGGACAGGGTCAGCGCGTATTCGGCGGCGCGCGGTGCGGCGGTGGCGCGTTCGAGCGCGTCGCCGCGTCGTCGCAGCGCCGGCGAACTGCGGTCGCCGACCAGATAGGAATCCGCGCGCATCGGCCGGTCGCCGACCACGGCCAGGACGATGCCGTTCCAGCCGCGCTCGAATTCGGCCTGCGGCATCACCCGGTGGCCCAGCGCGGGATCGGCGACGAACACGCGTCCGCCGGCCGCGCCCTTGATCACGACGAAGTGGCGGTAGCCGCGCAGGTCGAGCAGGGCGATCACCGGCATCTGCAGCCGGTACAGCGCCTCGGCGTCGATGCGGAAGCCGTGCGCGCGCATGCCGATGCCTTCGACGTAGCGCTTCATGTCCAGCATCGAGAAACCGTTGCGCACCACTTCGCGCGGGTCCGCGCCGGCCATCATCTTTTCGATCAGCGCCGGTTCGTCGACGTCCAGGCCGTAGCCGTAGTGCAGCAGGCTGGCCAGCGCGGCCGAGCCGCAGCTGAAGTCGTAGCGCTGGCGCAGCAGTTCGCGGTAGCGCAGATCGCGCAGGCTGCGCATCGGTTTGCGCAGCGGCGTCGCGGTGGCGCCGGTGAGCCGGGTGAGATCGACCGCGCTGTAGCGCTCGCCGGGCGCGGCGGACGGCTGCGCCGGCGCGGCGCCGGCATGGGCGAGCGCAAGGGCGATAACGAACGAAGCGGCGCGGGCAGGGGAGGCGGACATGGCGGGGCATCGACGGGAAAACGGCGGCAAGGCCGCGATGGCCGTCGCGCGGCCATCGCGGTGCGGCGGGGGGAGGTCAGTCGCCGCAACTGGTGCAGCTCGGCGGCGGCGGCGGCGGCGGAGCGCAGGCGCCGCAGGACGCGGTCGCGATCGCCAGGCCGTTGTGCTGCAGATTGCCGACGCCGGAGGCCACGTTGACGCCGATGTTGCCCTGCGCGCCGGACAGCGCATTGCCGCCGAGCGAGGCGTACAGGTCCAGGCTGAGGCGACGGCCGTCGCTGTCGAGGACGTTGGCCAGCGAACGCTGCTCGCTGTCGGAGGTCGCCAGCGCCACCGTGCCGGAACTGTTGACCGAGGCGGCCATGCCGTTGCCCTGGACGTTGCCGACGCCGGCGGCGACGTTGACGCCGATGTTGCCCTTGGCGTTCGACAGCGCGTTGCCGTCGAGGGTGGCGCGGTAGAACGTGTCGTCGGTGTTGGTGGCGGCGAAGTTGCCGAGCGCGCTCTGCGCGCCGAACACCATCGCCGAGGCGAACACCTTCTCGCCGTCCACCGCCGACAGCGCGGTGTCGTTGCTCTGCGCGTTGCCGACGCCGGCGGCGACGTTGGCGCCGATGTTGCCCTGGGCGTTGGACAGCGCGCTGTCGCCCAGGCGCGCGTCGTGGTCGCCGTCGCCGAGCGAGCCGTTGCTCAGGGTGTGCTGGTCCTGGTCCACGGTCGCGGCCGATTCGGACGCGACCCGGATCTGGCCCTTGACCGCGACGCGGCCGCCGACCTGGATGCGGTTGCTTACCGAGGTGTCGCTGTGGATGCGGGCGTCGTCGCCCTCGGCGAAGGCCGGCGAGGCCAGCGCCGCGAGCGCGAGTGCGAGCAGGGAATGCATGAGTTTCATCGGGGTTCTCCGTCGGGAGCGCGGCCGCGGCGGCGCGTGCCGCCGCGGCCGCGCGCGCGTCATTGGCAGCTGCCGCAGGACGCGGTAGCGATGGACAGGCCGTTGTGCTGGGCGTTGCCGACGCCGGCGGCGACGTTGGCGCCGATGTTGCCCTGCGCGCCCGACAGCGCGCTGCCGGCGAGGGTGGCGAAGGTGTCCAGGTCGCAGGCCGCGGCCAGTTCGTTGAGCCAGGTGTGCTGCTCGCTGTCGGAGGCGGCCTTGGCGATCGTGCCGGAGCTGTTGACCGAGGCGGCCATGCCGTTGCTCTGCGCGTTGCCGACGCCGGCGCCGACGTTGACGCCGATGCTGCCCTTGGCGCTGGACAGCGCGCTGCCGTCCAGGGTGGCGTCGTAGTAGGTGTCCTGCTGGCTGGAGGTCGCGTAGTTGAACGCGGTCTTCTGGTCGTTGAACACCATCGCCGAGGCGAACACCTTCTGCCCGTCCACCGCCGACAGCGCGGTGTCGTTGCTCTGCGCGTTGCCGACGCCGGCGGCGACGTTGGCGCCGATGTTGCCCTGGGCGTTGGACAGCGCGCTGCCGCCGAGGTGGGCGTCGTGGTCGCCGTCGCCGAGCGAGCTGTTGCCCACGGCGTTCTGGTCCTGGTCGACGGTCGCGGCCGATTCGGACGCGACCCGGATCTTGCCGCGCACGCCGACGTGGCCGCCGACATGGATGCGGTTGCTCACCGAGGTGTCGCTGTGGATGCGGGCGTCGTCGCCTTCGGCGTACGCGGGCGCGGCGACGGCCAAAGCGAGGGCGAGCAGGGTCAGTTGCGCTTTCATGATCTCTCTCCTGAAGGGTGGTGGGTGTCGCGACTGCGTTCCGCCGTTGTGGTTGTTATGGAGCGCTCCCCGGCAGTCGGAGCACGATGGCGTTGACCGACGCGTTGCCGGTCCCCGCCGTCTGGTTGAGTTGCAGCACGCCCTGGCCGCCGCGCAGGGCGTCCGCGGCGATGTCGGCCTGGCGCGCGCCGGGCGCGGCGCGGGTGGGCGCTGCCTCGGCCGGCGGGCCGGCGACGGCGGCGAGCGCGGCATCGTCGAGCGCGCTCGCGGCGCCGCGCGCGAGCGCGAACCGGTTGAGCTGGGCGTTGCCGGCGCCGGCGGCCTGGTTGAGCTGGAGCAGGCCGTGGGCGCCGTCGAAGGCGCCGGCGCCGATGCGCGCCTGCGCGTCGCGCGACAGCGCCGCGGGGCCGGGACGTTCGACCCGCTGTCCGGCGCTTGCCGAAGCGATGGCCAGTCCACCGGGCGACAGCGACAGCGCGGCCTGGTTGGCCTGGGCGTTGCCGGCGCCGGCGGCCTGGTTGATCGCCGCGCGGCCGTCGAGGCCGCGGCCGGCCGCGCCGACCTCGGCGCGGTCCAGCGGCGCGCCCTGCGCGCGGCCGTCGCCGGCGATCGCGGTCGCCAGCAGGCAGCCGGCGAGCCACAGCGGCGCGTGGCGCAACGGGCGGTGGCGCGCGTTCACCGCCCGCTCCCGGGCGGCGGTGCCAGCGCCTGCATGACCGCGCCGGTGAGGGTGTCGCCGAGACCGGCGGTGGCGCCGACCACCGCACCGCCGACGCTGGCGCTGGCGCCGAGCGGCGCCGACGCGCCCGGCCCGGCGAACGTCGCGCCCGCGCCGGTGGCGGCCGCGGGCACCAGCATCGCGCTCGCCGCATCGGCGGCCGCGGCGACGCCGAGGCCGCCGGAGCCGTGCTGGCCGAGTGCGGCATCGTCGAGCGGCGCCAGCGAACGCGTCAGGGTGGCGTGGAACACCTGGCCCGGGAACGTGGTCGCCTCGGTGCGCACCGGATTGTCCTGCGCCGGCAGCGCGCGATAGGCGATGCGCGGGTGGACGGTGCGGGCGATCACCACGGTGGGGTCGGCGCCCGGTGTGGGGTCGGCGCCGGGCCCGGCCGCGCGCACGCCGGGCAGGGCGGCGGCGAGGACCAGCGCGGCCAGCGCCGAAGCGTGGCGGTGGCGGCGGGCGGCGCGGATTGCGGCGACGCGGGGGACGGACGGATACATGGCGGACTCCGAGACGGGGGATGCTCGAAACGCCGGAAGCGGGGCAGTCGCGGCCGGCGAGAGGTCCTACGCCAGACCCGTGCCAACTTTGCAAACGATTGAATCGAAAGCGCTTTTGCGCGCGGGGCCGACACCGGGCCGGCGCCGCGCGGGCAAAGCGTTGCGCCGGCGCAACGCGCCGCGGCCGCGCCGACGCGCGGTTTTCCCCGGTCAGCTTCGGCGCGCGCGACCGCGCAGCGCAGGCGCAGCGGGCCTTTCGTCGCGTGCGTGCGGTCGCAACATCGCGGCCGCTCGGGCGACGTTGCGTTTCCGCAACCTCGCGCGCACGTGCGAGGATCGGGACTTCGCTTGCCTTCGCCCGCCCACGCCATGTCATCGCCCGCCGACGCCGTCCACGAACCGCTGCCCGCCGCCGCCGCCGGCGGCGACGATTTCATCGAGGTCTATCCCGAGGCGCTGACGCGCGAGCAGTGCGAGCAGTTGGTGCGCCGCTTCGACGCCAGCCGCGACAGCGAGCCCGGCCGCGTCGGCGGCGGGGTGATGCCCGACCTCAAGGACAGCCGCGACCTCACCATCACCGGCCGCGACGGCTGGAAGGACGTCGAGCAGACCTTGAACCTGGCGGTGTTCCGCGGCCTGCTGCAATACCTGCGCCGCTATCCGCACACCATGATCGCGCCGCTGATGCTGGAAACGCCGGGCGCCGACGGCAAGCGCCACCGCATCACCGCCGAGCGCATGGCGCAGATGGACGACAACGCGCTGTCGCCGGTGGCGCAGACCGTGTTCCGTCCCGGCGCGATCAACCTGCAGCGCTACACCGCCAACCGCGGCGGCTATCCCTACTGGCACTGCGAGCTGTACCCGCGCGACCCGCACGCCGACACCCTGCACCGCCACGTGCTGTGGACGATCTACCTCAACGACGGCTTCGAGGAAGGCGAGACCGAGTTCCTCTACCAGCGCCGCAAGATCGCTCCGCGCGCCGGCGACCTGCTGATCGCGCCGGCGGCCTTCACCCACACCCATCGCGGCAACCGGCCCAAGGGCGGCGACAAGTACATCGCCACCAGTTGGATCCTGTTCCAGCGCGCCGAACGGCTGTACGCCGGCGGCTGAGCATGGCGACGGCGATCGCTCAGCGTCCGCCGCGGCCGAGCGCGGCGTAGACGGCCGGCGCGCGCCGCTTCAGCGCCGCGGCATACGCCGCGCCCAGCAGCACGATCGCCAGCAACGCGATCGCGATGGTCCACGCCGCCGCGCCGCTGCCGCCGGTCAGCAGCGGCAGGTTGGCCAACATGGTCGCCAGCAACGCCGACAGCGCCGCCGCGCTCAGCGCCGGCGCGACCCGCGTCGCCAGCACGCCGCCGTCGCTGCGGGCGCGGAAGAAGCCGATCACCGCCAGGCTGGTGAGGATTTGCGCGCACACCAGCGCGATCGCGCCGAACGCCGAAGTCGCGCCGATGGCGATGCGCAACGGGTCCTGCTCGACGAGACCCAATGCCGACAGCAGCAGCACCGACACCGTCGCCTGCACCAGATTGGCGACGTAGGGGGTTTCCTGCACCGGATGCATCTGCGCCAGCTCGGCGCGGATCGCGCCGTCGCGGCCCAGCGCGTAGAGATAGCGCGACACCACGTTCTGCATGCCGACGATGACGGCGAACAGGCTGGTCAGCAGCAGGCCCGACATCGCCTCGGCCAGGCCCGGCGGGACGAAATGCGGCACCATCGAGAACCACAGCCGGCCCGGATCGCGCAGCGCCGCCTCGACCACCCGGTGCGGGCCGTACGCCGAGATCAGCGCCCACGCCGCCGCCGTCGTGGTCGTCGCGATCGCCAGCACCGCCGCGTACAGCGCGCGCGGCACGGTGCGCTGCGGGGAGCGCGCTTCCTCGGCGTAGACCGCCGCCGTCTCGCAACCGCAGAACGAGGCGATCGCGAACACCATCGACGCGCCGAAGCCGGCCGAGAACACCTGCGACAACGCGAGCGGCTGCGCGCTCAACCCCTCCGGGCCGCCGCCCTGCGCCAGCACCGCGATCACGAACGCGGCCATGATCGCGAACTCCGCCAACGCCAGCAGCCCGAGCAACCAGGCGGCGAACGCCAGATTGCGCTGGCTGCAGAACGGCACCACCGCGCTGACCAGCAAGGCGCAGAACCACCACGGCAGGCCTTCACCCCACAGCCGCTGGCCGAGTTGTTCCATGAAGAAGCCGATCATCGCGTAGCAGCACAACTGCAGCGCCATGTACGCGCTCACCGCGAGCCCGGCCGCGACCAATCCGGCCGACGGCGACAGCCCGCGCGCGACGCAGGCGTAGAACGCGCCCGCATCGACCACGTGCCGCGCCAGCGCGGCGAAGCCGATGTTGAACACCAGGTACACCGCGCCGGCCAACAGGAAACAGCCGACGATGCCGATGCCGTTGCCCAGCGCGAACGCCACCGGCACGCCGCCGAGCAGGCCGACCATCGGTCCGGTGGTGGCGAACACGAAAGCGAGAATCTGGACCCAGCCGACCGCGCCGGCTTTCAAGCGTTGCGTCGATGTATCGCTCATCCGTCCCCCTGGCCGTCCGCGGCGTGCCTGCGCGCGGACCCATCGGACAGCGATCCTCGCGCACGTTGCGTCCGCTAGCCACCATCGACGACGGCGATGAGCAGATGCACTGCATTTATCGTGACTAAGCGACGCTATGCGGACACGCAGTCGGTGTGCGCGGATTTATAAAGGCACCAAAACGCCTCAGAAAAGCATAATTTTTATGCTTTATCGCTGTCCGCAACGACCCGGCCGCGGCATTCGCCGAAACCGATCGGAACGTATCCCGGCGCGCGCGCCGTCGCATTCAGGCTTACCTCGTCGCCATCTTCGAGGAAGCTGCGCAGCTCGCCGTTGGCCAACGTCAGCGGTTGTCGGCCGCCCCGGCTGCGCTCCAGCAGGCTGCCGCACTCGTCCTCGCCCGGGCCGGACACGGTGCCGCTGCCGAGCAGGTCGCCCGGCTGCAGGTTGCAGCCGTTGCTGGTGTGGTGGGCGATCATCTGCGCCGCGGTCCAGTACAGGCGGGCGGCCGCGGTGCGGGTCAGGGTTTGCGCGGGCGCATCGTCGCGGCGCATTCGCGCGGTGCGCAGCGCGATCTCGAGTTCGATGGCATAGCCGCCATGGCTGCGGTCGCCGGGATCGTCGAGGTAAGGCAGCGGCGCCGGATCGCCGTCGGGCCGCGCCGGCGCGGCGACCGCGAACGGCGCCAGCGCCTCGGCGGTGACCACCCACGGCGACACCGTGGTCAGGAAGCTCTTGCCCAGGAACGGCCCCAGCGGCTGGTATTCCCAGGCCTGCAGGTCGCGCGCCGACCAGTCGTTGAGCAGGCACAGCCCGGCGATGTGCGCGTGCGCCTCGGCGATCGGCACCGGCTCGCCGAGGCGGTTGCCGCGGCCGATCCACACGCCCAGTTCCAGCTCGAAGTCCAGCCGCCGGCTCGGCCCGAATTCGGGCTCGGCGTCTGCGGCGGCGAGCCACTGGCCGTGCGGACGCCGCACCGGCGCGCCGCTGGCGCGCACCGAGGACGCGCGGCCGTGGTAGCCGATCGGCAGGTGTTTGTAGTTGGCCAGCAGCGGCCGGTCCGGGCGGAACAGGCGGCCGACGTTTTCGGCGTGATGGATGCCGGCGTAGAAATCGGTGTAGTCGCCGATGCGCATCGGCAACTGCAGCGCGCAGTCGTCGGCGCGATGCAGCCACGGCCGCGCCGCGGCCGCGCAGGCCTCGTCGCTGAGCAGCCGCGACAGCGCCAGCCGCAACGCCGCGCGCGCGGCCGGCGCCAGCGCGAACAGTTCGTTGAGGCTGTCGCCGCGCAACGCCGGCACGGCGTCCGCCGGCAGCGCCCCGGCCGCAGCCGCCGCGCGCAGATCGAGGATGCAGTCGCCGATCGCCGCGCCCGCGCGTGCCGCCTCGCCGGGCGGGGCGAATACGCCGTAGGGCAGGTTCTGGATCGGGAACTGGGCGTGCTCCTGCGCGCCTTCGACCCAGCTGCGCAGCGCGGGATCGTGGCTGGCGTCGATGCGCGGCCGGCTCACGCCGGCACCTGCGCGGGCGCCAGCCGGGCCTTGTCCAGGTCCGACCAGCATTCGTCGTAATCGAGCTGCGACAGCGGCGTGCGCACGGCGAAGCGGGTCGGGCGGATCACCCGCCGGCTCTCGAACATGAAGGCCATCGCGCCGTCGATCTTGTGCGGCGCCAAGTCCGCGGCGATCGCGCGCTCGTAACTGGCCCGGTCCGGGCCGTGGCCGCTCATCTGGTTGTGCAGCGACGCGCCGGCCGGCGCGAAGCCGCCGGCCTTGGCGTCGTACTCGCCGTGGATCAGGCCCATGAATTCGCTCATCACGTTGCGGTGGAACCACGGCGGGCGGAAGCTGCGCTCGGCCACCATCCAGCGCGGCGGGAAGATCACGAAGTCGATGTTGGCCGTGCCGGGCGTGTCGCTGGGCGCGGTCAGCACGGTGAAGATCGACGGGTCGGGATGGTCGAAGCTGACGGTGTTGATCGTATTGAAACGGCGCAGGTCGTAGCGATACGGCGCCAGGTTGCCGTGCCAGGCGACCACGTCGAACGGCGAATGCGGCAATTCCATCGTCCACAACCGGCCCTGGAACTTCTGCACCACCTCGGTCGGCTCGTCGCGGTCTTCGAACCAAGCCAGCGGGGTTTCGAAATCGCGCGGGTTGGCCAGGCCGTTGGCGCCGATCGGGCCGAGCTCGGGCAGCCGCAACGGCGCGCCGTAGTTCTCGCAAACGTAACCACGCGCGCTGCCGTCCAGCGGCTCGACCCGGTAGCGCAGGCCGCGCGGCAGCACCGCGATCTGCTGCGGTTCCAGCTCGATCCGGCCCAGCTCGGTGTCCACCCGCAGGCGTCCCTGCTGCGGCACGATCAGCCATTCGCCGTCGGCACAGGAAAACGCCCGCCCGCGCATCGGCGCATTGATCGCGTACAGGTGGATGCCGATGCCGTCGCCGGCGGCGACATCGCCGTTGCCGCCGTAGCTGACCAGGCCGTCGATGAAATCGGTCGGCGCCTGCGGCAGCGGCAGCGGGTCCCAACGCAGGCGGTTCGGCGAGGCCGGTTCTTCGTCGAACGGGCCCGAACGCAGCAGGGTGTCGCGCGCGTAGGGCACGTACGGCGGATGCTGCGCGGTCGGCCGCAGCCGGTACAGCCAGCTGCGCCGGTTCTCCGCGCGCGGCGCGGTGAACGCGCTGCCGGACCATTGCTCGGCATACAGGCCGAACGGCACCCGCTGCGGCGAGTTCTGCCCGAGCGGCAACGCGCCGGGCACGGCCTCGCTGCTGTGGTGGTTGCCGAAGCCGTTCGCGTAGTTCATGCCGGTTCCTCCTGCGCGGGCCGCGCGACACGGCCGGCCACGGCGATGGCCGCCAGCACGGTGTCGGCGTCGCCGATGTGGTTGATCAGGATCAGCACCAGGCGCGCGTCGGCGCGGCGGCTGGCGGCCTCGTCCAGGCCCTGGTGCAATTCGATGAGGCGCTGGTAGACCTCGTCCGCGCGCGCCAGGTTGGGTTGCAGATTCAATGCGCTCATTGCGGCCTGCCTTGCGCGCGCGCCAGCGCGGCGGCGACCGCGACGCGGTCGGGCCGGCGCCAGCGCGCGCAGACGTAGTGATCGGGACGGATCAGGTAGGCACTGCCGGGCCGCAGCGCATAGCGCGCGCGCAGCGCGTCCAGACCCTCGGCGCGCGCGCCCAGGTCGTACAACTCCACGTCCTGCGGCGGCTCGCCGCGCCAGCCGTCGGCCAGCAAGACGAAACGATCGCCGAGCGCGCGCAGCAGCCAGCCCTCGCCGAGCGGCGCGTCCAACGCCGGCGAACCGGGCGCGACGCCGCCGTCCCAGTCGTCGGCGTCGGCGGTGTTGAGCGGGCTGTCCGGGTAGCTCACCGCGGTCGACAAGCGTCCGGAATTGACCAACGGACGGGCGAACGCGCAGTCGCGCGCCAGTTCCAGCACCGCGTCGCGGTAGGCGCGGCTGGCCGCGCACTTGGGGGTCATGAAGTCGGTCGAGCGCGAGGAGTGGGCGATGTTCTCGTCGGCGGTCAGCACCGCTTCGAAGTCGTAACTGTGCAGCAGCGCCGCATCCGCCGCGCCGCGCAGCACCCGGTCGAGCTTCCAGCCCAGATTGTCGGCGTCGGCCAGGCCGCCGTTGCAGCCGCGCGCGCCGAACGGCGAGACCAGGTGCGCGCTGTCGCCGGCGAACAGCACCCGACCGTGCACGAAGCGCTGCATGCGCCGGCACTGGAACGTGTAGACGCTGTACCACTCGCGGCGGAACTTCGCCCGTGGCCCGAGCATCGCGCGCACGTAGCGCTCGACGTTCTCCGGCTGCGCCGCGGCGGCGCGGTCGATGTCCCAACCGAGCTGGAAGTCCAGGCGCCACACGCCGTCGGGCTGCTTGTGCATCAGCGCCGACTGGCCCGGATTGAACGGCGGGTCGAACCAGAACCAGCGCTCGGCCGGACCCTCGCCTTCGTCCATGCGCACGTCGGCGATGAGGAAGTTGTCCTCGAACACGCGGCCTTCGAAATCCAGGCCGAGCCGGTCGCGCACGGTCGAACGGCTGCCGTCGCACGCGGCCAGCCACTGGCAGCGGATGCGGTATTCCTCGTGCGCGCTGCGCACGGCGATCTCGACCGCATCCTCGCCCTGCGCGACCGCGGTGAGCCGGTGGCCCCAGCGCAGGTCCACGTTCGGCAACCGCTGCAGCGCGTCGATCAGGATGTCCTCGACGTGATACTGCTGCAGGTTGATGAAGCCCGGCCGCTGCTGGTCTTTGACCGGCAGCACGTCGAAGCGGTACACCGGCTCGCTGTCGGCGCCCCAGAACACCTTGCCGACGTTCCAGGTGACGCCGCGATCGACCATGGCCTGGCCGACGCCGAGGCGGTCGAAGATGTCGAGCGAGCGCTTGGAGAAGCAGATCGCCTTGGACCCGGCGGCGACGAAGTCCAACCGCGAGAGCACCACCACGCGATGGCCGCGCCGGCCCAGGTCGAGCGCCAGCGCCAGTCCGACCGGCCCGGCGCCGACCACGACCACCGCGTGCCGCTCGAGCGGTTCGCGGCTGGCGCGCGCGCTGGCGCCGATTTCGCGCCACACCGGAATGCCTGCGACGTTGGCCATGGCGTCAGTCCTGCAGTTGCGCCCAGACCTCGCGGTCGCGCTCCATCGTCCAGATGCGCGGCCAGTCGATGCCGTCGAGTTCGTCCCACACCCGCTGCACGTCGAACGGCAGGCAGTGTTCGAAGATCGGCCAGCGCCCGAACTTCGGCGCGAGCGCATCGTGGGCGGCCGCGAACGCCTCGCGCAGGCCGCCGCCGGCGGCGTGCACGCGGCCGACCTGGGCGATCATCGTGCGCAGGAATTCGCGGGTCTGCTCGATCGCCGCGTCGCAGGCCTCGGTCCCGCGCGCGACCCGGCCGCGGCCGCCGACCAGGATCTGCGCGCGAAACGCCTTGACCCGGTCCAGCGTCGCCCCGCTCCAGTCGAAGTGGAACGCATCGCCGGTGTACAGCGCCGCCTCGGCCTCGACCAGGTCGCCGGCGAACAGGGTCTTGCTCTTGTCGTGCCAGACCACGATGTCGCCGGCGGTGTGGCCGCGGCCGCAGAACTGCAGTTCCAGCGCGCCGCGGTCGCCGCCCAGTTCGATGCGGTGGCGCTCGGCGAAGGTCTGGGTCGGCCAGGTCAGGCCGGGCACGCCTTCGGCTTGCTTGAACAGGCGCGGCATCCGGCCCAGTTCGCTGGCCCAGTCTTGCTCGCCGCGTTCTTCGATCAGCTTGCGCGTGGTCTCGCTGGCGACGATGTGTTCGGCATCGAAGGCGCTGGCACCTAAAACGCGCACTGCGTGGTAGTGGGTGAGCACCAGATAGCGCACCGGCTTGTCGGTGTGCTCGCGCAGGCGCGCCAGCCAGTCGCGCGCCGCCGCGGGCGTGGCGCGCGCTTCGATGCAGACCAGGAAATCCTCGCCCTCGAACGCGCCGACGTTGGGGTCGCCCTCGGCGGTCAGCGCGTAGACGCCGTCGGCGAGGACTTCCAGGGTTTCGGTCTTCGCCGCCAGATCGGTGGACGAGGCGAAAGGCTTGCTCATGGGATCGCTCCGAAGGATTCCGGCGCCGCGCCGGCCTGCGCCGAGGATGCGCGCGCCGCGGCGTGCCGTCTGTCCACAGATCGATGGACAGCGCCGGCGCGGCGCGCTTATCGTCGCCCGGTCTTCCGCCGGCCGGACCGTACATGCGCAGCCGCGATCTCGACGCACCGCTGGACCCGGAACTCGGCGCGAGCGTGCTGGCCGCGGCCGGCGGCGCGCGTTTCGGCGCGGTGCTGCTCGGCTCGGCCCGGCGCCTGGACGCGGTCGAGGAAGTGTTCGCCTATCGCGTCAGCGCCGACGCCGCGCCGCAAGCCCTGCTCTCATGCAGCGACCGCGAGGACGCGCAGGAGCGCGCCCGCGGCTATGCGCAGCGCTACTACCGGCTCGATCCGCTAAACCGCGGCGACGCCGGCCAGGCGCGCGGTTTCGTGCGGGTCGTGCGCGCCGCGCAGATTCCCGCCGGCGACTACCGCGACACCTGCTTTCGCCGGCCCGCGTTCGCCGACAAGGTCTGCTTCGGCTGGCAGCGCGGCGACGAGCGCCTGGTGCTGAATTTCTATCGCGGCCCGCACGCGCGCGGCGAGCCGGCGCGCGCGCTGGCGGCGCTGGGCTCGCTGGCGATGGCCGCGCTCAGCCGGCGCGAGCCGCCGCCGCCCGCGCCGGATCCGCTCGCGCGCCTGGAAGCGCGGCTGCGCGCGGCCTATCCGGCGCTGAGCGCGCGCGAGCGGCAGATCGTCGCGCGCACCCTGAGCGGGCGCAGCGCCGCGCAGATCGGCGCGGAGCTGGCGATCGGCGCGGCCAGCGTGCTGACCTACCGCCAGCGCGCCTACCGCCGCTGCGGCCATGCCGGCGCCGGCGAATTCCTCGCCGCCCTGCTCGACTGAGCGCACGCCGCCGCCGCGCTGGCGCGCAGGGACAGGCGCGCGGGCACGCAAAGGCGAGACCGCCGGCCGCGTCGCCGCGACCATCGGCCCGACACCTTGGCCGACCTGCTGCCGCCGCCGATGCATAGCGACGAAACCCCCACTTACTACACCGCGACCAAGAAATACGACCTGCGCTTCCCGTCGCTGGAACAGGACATCGACGCCGACGTGGTCGTCATCGGCGGCGGCTTCTCCGGCATCAACACCGCGCTGGAACTCGCCGAGCGCGGCGTCACCGACGTGGTGGTGCTGGAAGCGCGCCACCTGGGCTTCGGCGGCACGGGACGCAACGGCGGCCAGATCATGGCCGGCATCGGCCACGACCTCGACGCGATCAAGAAGGACGTCGGCGAAGACGGCGTGCGCGCGATCTTCGCCATCAGCGACCAGGGCGCGGCGATCATCCAGTCGCGCATCCGGCGCTACGGCATCGACGCCGACTTCCACCACGGCTACGGCTACCTCGGCTTCAACGCGCGCCAGGCCAAGACCCTGCGCGCCTGGGAAAAAGAGTTCAAGGCGCTGAGCCCGGACCAGGACATCCGCTACCTGGAAGGCGCGGAAGTCCGCTCGATCATCGGCTCGCAGGCCTACGGCAGCGCGCTGCTGCACATGGGCGGCGGCCACGTCCACTCGCTCAACCTGCTGCTCGGCGAAGCGCAGGCGCTGGCCGGCCACGGCGCGCGCATCTTCGAACACAGCCCGGCGCTGCAGGTCGAGTACGGCGAACGCATCCGCGTGCGCACCGCCAAGGGCTCGGTGCGCGCGCAGAAACTGCTGTGGGCCTGCGACAGCTTCCTCAACGGCCTGGAGCCGGAGCTGCACCGCTCGACCATCAACACCTACGCCTTCCAGCTGATGACCGAACCGCTGCCGGACGAGCTGATCGAACGCATCAGCCCTATCCGCGGCGCCTACAGCGACATCCGCCCGGTCATCGATTATTTCCGCGTGACCCGCGAGAACCGCCTGCTGTTCGGCTCCGCCACGCCGATCGTCGAACACATCCCGCGCGACCTGAAGCAATGGAACCGGCGGCTGATGCTCAAGGTGTTCCCGTACCTCAAGGACGTGGCGATCGACCTGGCCTGGGGCGGGCCGATGGCGCTGTCGCCGAACCTGTTCCCGCAGATCGGCTCGCTGCCGGGTCGGCCGAACGCGTTCTTCGTCCAGGGCTATTCCGGGTTCGGCGTCACCCCCAGCCACATCGTCTGCCAGGTGCTGTCCGAAGGCATCCTCGGCGGTTCGCCGCGCTATGCGCTGCTGAGCTCGGTCTCGCGCGCCAGCGTCCACGCCAAGGACCAGCTGCGTCCGCTGATCTGCACGCTCGGCAAGAGCTGGCACCAGCTGTCGGGCTATTGGAACGGCCGGCGCTGACTTTCTTCTTCACTTCCCGAGGCAATCGCAACATGAGCATGACTCCGATCGAACGCGGCCTGAGCATCGAGGCGCTGGACCCGTGGGGCACCGTCGCCGACCTCGGCTCGCAGCCGCTGGAAGGCGAGGTGCGCGCGTACGGCCGCATGACTTACGGCGCGCCGACCGATGCGCTCAGCGCCGGCTACTTCGGCGCCACCCGCGGCAAGTTCCGCCTGGTCTATCCGTTCGCCGAGCACGCGGTGGTGGTCGCCGGCGAAGTCGCGCTGACCGACGAATCCACCGGCACGACCACCCGCTACCGCGCCGGCGACGGCTGGTTCGTCGCCAAGGGCACCTCGACGGTGTGGGAGATCCTCAGCGACGAGTTCGTCAAGCACTACGTCGCAGTCGCCTGAGATCGCGGCGGCGCGCGCCGGCCGCGCCATCGCGCGCAGTCCCGCGGCGGCCGGACTCCCGGCGCCGCGGGTTCTTCACCTTTCGATTCCTACGAGACGATGCCATGGCCCGACCCGACCTGCTGCCCGAAGTCGCCGCGTTCCTGCAACGCGCGCACGGCCATTTCATCGACGGCCGCGCCGTGCCGGGCGACGGCGCGCGCCTGGCGATCGTCGATCCGGCCACGGCCGAGCCGATCGCCGAAGTCGCCGCCGCCGGCGCGGCCGAGATCGACGCCGCGGTCGCCGCGGCGCAGCGCGCGTTCGCCGGCGACTGGGGCCGCGCGATGCCGGCGCAACGCGCGCACTGCCTGCTGCGGCTGGCCGACCTGATCGAAGCGCACGGCGACGAGCTGGCGCAGATCGAAACCCTGCAGTCGGGCAAGCTGCTGGGGCTGGCGCGCGGGTTCGAGATCGCCCAGGCGGCGGCGTTCCTGCGCCACTACGCCGGCGCGGCCACCCGCCTGCACGGGGAAACCATCGCGCCGTCGATTCCCTCGTTCCACGACGAGCGCTACACCGCCTTCACCCGGCGCGAGCCGGTCGGCGCGGTCGCCGGCATCGTGCCGTGGAACTTCTCGATCCTGATCGCGGTGTGGAAGTTCGCCTCGGCCCTGGCGACCGGCTGCACCAGCGTGATCAAGCCCAGCGAGTTCACCCCGCTGACGATGCTGCGCATCGCCGAGCTCGCGCTCGAAGCCGGCATCCCGCCCGGCGCGCTCAACGTGGTCTGCGGCGGCGGCGACAGCGGGCGCCTGCTGTGCGCGCATCCGGGCATCGCCAAGATCAGCTTCACCGGCTCGGTCGCGACCGGCCTGCAGGTCGGCCGCGCGGCGTTCGACGGGCGCCTGGTGCGCACCACGCTGGAACTGGGCGGCAAGAACCCGGTCGCGTTCCTGCCCGACGTGCCGATCGAACGCATGCTCGGCGGGATCATGGAAGCCGGCTTCCTGCACCAGGGCCAGATCTGCGCCGCGGGCGAGCGCTTCTTCATCCACCGCTCGCGCATCGACGAGACTCTCGAAGCCCTGGCCGCGACCTTGCGCACGCTGCGCATCGGCGACCCGATGGACCCGGCGACCCAGTTCGGCCCGCTCGCCAACCGCCCGCACCTGGACAAGATCGCCGCGCTGTTCCGCCAGGCGCGCGGCGACGGCACCCGGATCGTCTGCGGCGGCGAAACCCTCGACCGGCCCGGCTTCTTCGTCGCCCCGACCGCGCTGCGCGTGGACCGCGCCGACGCGCCGCTGCTGCACCAGGAGACCTTCGGCCCGATCGGCACCTTCCTCGCTTACGACGACGAGGACGAACTGCCGGACCTGCTCAACGGCACGCCGTACGGCCTGGCCGCGAGCGTGTGGACGCAGGACATCGCCAAGGCGCTGCGGCTGGTGCCGCAGGTGCGCGCGGGCACCGTGTGGATCAACATGCACACCCTGCTCGATCCGGCGGTGCCGTTCGGCGGCGCGAAGCAATCCGGCGTCGGCCGCGAATTCGGCGCGGCGTTCGTCGACGACTACACCGAACTCAAGTCGGTGATGATCCGCTACTGAGCCGCGGGCCGCTCGCGCGGCGGCCTCCGTCCCGCCCCGGCGACATAGGACGGGTCAGAAAAACGCGCGCGAAACGGCTGAACATGGCGATTTTGCTGCGTCGCGGTATGCGCGGGCGGCGAGCCTTCTTCTAGGCTCGCAAGGGCCGCATGTTCGCGGCGACGCAGCGGAGACGGCGCGTGTTCCAGCAGGTCTGCAGTACCCACGACATCGATACCTGGAGCCGCTCGCTGCAGGGCGTATGCGGCCTGTTCGAGACCCAGCCCGCGCACGAGCATTCGCTGTTCATCGGCGACCTGCGCTACCGCGATTTCGCCGAACTGCGGCTGGCGCGCATCCGCACCAATGCGGCGCGCCTGCTCTACCGCGCGCCCGGCGGCGACCGCCTCGACGATCGTTACTGCTTCCTGGTCATGCAGACCTACGGCCGCTCGCGCATCCGCCAGGACGGCGAGACCACGGAATTGAGTCCGGGCAGCCTGGCGCTGATCGATCCCACCCGCAGTTGCGAGATCCTGCCGCAAGGCCTGATGGAGCACGCGTCGCTGCACCTGGAGCGCAGCCGCGTGTGCCGCAGCCTGCGGGGCGCGGCGCGCAGCTTCGGCAAGATCGGCGCCGGCAGCCTCAGCGCGCGGCTGTTGCGCGGCCTGGTCGAGCAACTCGCCGACAGCACCCTGCCCGCGCACGCGACCTGCGGCGAGGAAGGCGCCGCGCTGCAGGAAGCCCTGCTGCAGCTGCTCGCGCCGGCCTGGAAAGCGGCGCGCCCGCATGGCGAGGCCGATGCCGAAGCGGGCACTCCGGCGGCGGCGTTGCGCGAACGCGCCTGCCGCCTGATCGACGAATGCCTGCCCGACCCCTGTCTGGGCCCGAAGCTGGTCGCGCGCCAACTCGGCACCTCGCTGCGCCAGCTGCACCGGCTGTTCGAGGAAAGCGACGAAAGCGTCAGCCGCTACATCCTGCACCGGCGGCTGGAACGCGCCGCCAGCAACCTCGGCGATCCGGCCCTGACTTCGCGCTCGATCACCGAGCTGGCCTATCGCTGGGGCTTCACCGACTCCACCCACTTCAGCCGCATCTTCAAACGCCGCTACGACTGCTCGCCGCGCCAGTACCGCAGCCGCGCGCTCGCGGTGGCTGCGGTGTGAGCGGTGTGAGCGCCACGGCGCTCACACCTCCTCGAGCAAGCGCGCCAGCCGCGCGTAACGCTCCGGCCGGTGGCTGCGCAGCCACAGCGCCAGGCCGAGCCCGGCCAGACCGACCCCGAGCATGCCCAGCGGGATCAGCGTGTTGAACACCGATTCGCCGCCGGTCAGCAAATGCATGTTGCGCACGATCAGCGCGACCCCGACCAGCATCGCCGCACCGCTCAGCGCCGGCGCGATCAGGCGCTGCCACAGGTTGGTGTGGCGCGGCTGGCGGCGGAAGAAGCCGATCACCGCCAGCGAGGTCAGCGCCTGCACGGCGAGGATGCCCAGCGCCGCCGGCGCGCTGCCCAGCGGCAGCACCAGGGTCATCGGATCGGCGCCGGCCAACCCGCACAGCAGCAGCAGCGCGACCACCAGCGCGGTCAACGCATAGCCGGCCAGGTGCGGGGTGCGGTGGCGCGCATGGGTGCGCGCGAACGCGGCCGGCATCAGCCCTTCGCGCGCCAACGCGAACAGGTAGCGCGAGAGCGTGTTCTGGAAGCTCAGGATCACCGCGAACAGGCTGGTGATCAGCAACACGTTGATCGCGTCGCCGAGCAGCGGCCCGACCAGCAAGCCGGCGCGGTCGAACCACAGCCCGCCGGGGTCCTTGGCCGCGGCCGCGAGCACCTGCGAGGGCCCGAAACTGACGATCAGCAGCCACGAGGACAGGGTCAGCGTGACCGCGATCAGCACCACCGCGATATAGGTCGCCGCAGGCACCGTGCGCTCGGGCTCGCGCGCTTCTTCGGCGTAGATCGCAGTGGTCTCGAAGCCCATGAACGAGCCGGCGACGAACACGAACGTCGCGCCCAGCCCCGGCACCAGCACGTGCTCGGGCTGGAACGAGGCCAGGCTGAAGCCCTCCGGCCCGCCGTGCGCCAGCACCGCCACGTCGAAGACCACCACCACCGCCAGTTCCGCCAGCATCAGCAGGCCGAGGAAGCGGCCGTTGAACACCACGTTGCGGATGCTGCACAGCTGCACCAGCGCCGCCACCGCCAGCCCCACCACCCACCACGGCAGCGCCAGCCCCCAGCCGGCCAACGCGTTGGCGCCGAAGAAGCCGATCAGGCCGTAGCAGGCGAACTGCAGTCCGGCGTAGGCGACGATGGCCAGGAACGCCGCGGCGGTGCCCAGCGGCCGGCCCAGGCCGTTGGCGACATAGGCGTAGAACGCGCCGGCGTTGCGGATGTAGCGGCCCATGGCGACGAAGCCGACGCTGAAGACCAGGTAGATCGCGCCGGCGATCAGGAACGCCGCCGGCACGCCGATGCCGTTGCCCAGCAGGATCGCGGTGCTGACCACGCCGACCAGCGCGGTCAGCGGGCCGTTGGTGGCGATGACGAAGAACACGATGGTCCACAGGCCGAGCGCGTTCTGGCGCAGGCCGGCGGGAGAGGATGGGGGTGCGGTCATGCGCGGCGGACCTCGCGGGCAGGGGCCGCCGGCGGTCGCGGCGGCGGTGGAACGCAGGCCGCGCGATGCGACGGCGCCACCGATGCTGCGCAGCCGGCGCAACGGCTTCTAGCGTCTGCCTGCCAGCGCAGTTGGCTGCCAGCGCCAACGGCGCGCCGCGCATATCGGCACGGTCGGGCGCCGACGTGCGCGGACGCGTGGGGCAGGCGTGCGGGCCGAGGCTGCGCGCACGCACGCGGGTCGGCGCAGGAGCGCGCGGCCGGGCCGGCCAGGACGCAGGACGCGAACGCAGGAACGCGCAGTCAACTGTCCTGGCGCGCAGACGCAAGAACCCGGCGCGCGGCTTTGGACTAATCGCACGGCGGCCATGTCCGCCGCGTCCGCCGCCGGGAGAATCCGTCATGCCCCACACCTCGCTCCGCCGCGCCGCGCTGCGCTGCGTCGCTTCCCTGGCGCTGTTGTCGTGCGCGCTGCCGGCCGCCGCCGCGGGCCTGCCCGATCCGGGCGACTACGCCGCGCCGCCGCCGGGCGTGCGCATCCTCGCCCTGTACGCCCAGCACAACTGGGCCGACGCGTTCTACGCGCGCGGCGACAAGGCCGTCGACGGCCTGGACCTCGAGCTCGATGTCGCCGTGGCGCGCTACATGCACTATTTCCAGGTCGGCGGCCGCACCGCCGACGTCGAGGTGATCCTGCCCTACGCGCGCCAGCGCATCGGCCTGGACGGCTACCGCGAGCGAGGCCTGGGCAATCCCAGCGTCGGCGCGACCCTGTGGACGCGCGCCGACCAGACCCGCGGCGAATACCTGGGCTGGGCCGCCTACCTGTCGCTGCCGCTGGGCCAGCACCGCGACCGCGGCTTCGCGGTCAGCGAGGACCGCTACGCGTTGGACCTGGAAGTCGGCTATGTGCGCAAGCTCAACGACCGCTGGTCGCTGGACCTGATCGGCCAGGCCGAGTTCTACACCGCCGACCGCAGCACCGACGTGCGCCGGCGGCCGATGCTGCGCGGCATCGGCCACTTGAGCTATCACGTCTCCGACAAGACCCGACTGGCGCTGAGCTTGCGACAGACCTTCGGCATGCGCGAGCGCCTGCACGGCGAGCAGCTCGCCGGCGCGCGCAACGACACCAATGCGATGCTGACCTGGGCCTACCAGGCCAACGACGCCGCGCAGGTGCAGGTGCAGTACGCGCACGACCTGCGCGTGCGCGAAGGCGTGCGCGCCGACGCGCTGCAGGCGCGGCTGGTGCTGGCGTTCTGAGCGCGGCGGCGGCGGGGCGGCTAAGCGGCTCCGGCCGCTCCGCGGCGCCGTCCGGGCCAGCGCACGCGCGGTCGCGCTGAAGCGCGCGGTCGCGCTGAAGGCTTCGGCCCGCGCCCGCGACGGGCGCGGCGGACTCAGGGATTGCGCGGGTGGTTCAGCACCAGCCAGTACAGCCCGACCTGCTTGACCGCCCAGACGAACTGCTCGAAATCCACCGGCTTCTGGATATAGCTGTTGACCCCGAGCGCATAGCTGGCTTCGACGTCGAACGGCTCGGTGCTGGTGGTCAGCACCACCACCGGCAGGGTGCGGGTGGGTTCGTGGGCGCGGATCGCCTGCAGCACTTCGCGGCCGTCGACCTTGGGCAGGTTCAGGTCCAACAGCACGATCGACGGCAGATCGTTGGGATCGCGGTCGGAATAGCGGCCACGGGCGAACAGGTAATCCAGCGCCTCGGCGCCGTCGCCCATCACCACCAGCCTGTTGGCGATCTTGGCCTCGTCGAAGGCGAGCCGGGTCAGCTCGACGTCGTCGGGGTTGTCCTCGACCAGCAGGATCTCCTTATGCATCTGCGTTTTCCTCGCCTCTCGACACGAGCGGCAACTCCACTGTGAACGTACTGCCCTGGCCGGGCTCGGACTGGGCGAGCAGGCGCCCGCGGTGGCGTTCGGCCACCCGTTGCGCGATCGCCAGCCCCAGGCCGTGGCCGCCGCCCTGGTCCGGCCCGTGCAGGCGCTGGAAGGGCTCGAACAGTTTGTGAGCATAGCGCATGTCGAAACCGCTACCGCGGTCACGCACGGTCAGGGCCAGGACCCCGTCGCGCGCCTCGCCGGCGACCTCGATCCGCACCGCCGCGTCGGCGCCGGCCTCCACGCCCGAGAATTTCCAGGCGTTGTGCATGAGCTGGGTCAGCATGACCTTGAGCAGGCGCTCGTCGCCTTCGACCTGCAGCCCGGGCTGGACCTCGATCTGGCCGCGGCGCGCCGGGTCGGCGTCCTGCAGCTCGGCGCCGACCCAGTCGGCGAGCAGGCTCAGGTCCACCGGCGCGATCCGCATCTCCGCGCGGGTCACGTGCGACAGCTCGGTCAGCATCGCCAGCAGCCCGGTCATGCGCGAGGCGGCGGCGCGGATGCGCGCGAGATAGTCGCGGTCGGTGTCGTTCAGCCGCTCGCCGGCGCGGTCGGCCAGCAGCGCGGAAAAGCTTTCGATCGAACGCAGCGGCGCGCGCAGGTCGTGGGCGACCGCGTCGGCGAACAGCTGCAACTGGCGATGCGAGGCGTCGAGCGCGGCGCCGTGCTCGGCCACGCGCGCGCTCAGCGCGATGCCGGCCTCGCGCTCGCCGCGGATGTCGCGCATGTGCGAGATGAAATAGCGCGCCGCGCCGTCTTCGTCGCGCATCACCGCCACGTTCAGCTGCACCCACAGCTCGGAACCGTCGCGGTGCAGGTAGCGCTTGTGTTCGTCCACCGAGGCCAGCTCGCCGCTGACCAGCGCCGCGACCAGGTTCTGGCTGATCGCCAGGTCGTCGGGATGGGTCACTTCGCTGTAATGGTGGCCGCGCAATTCCTCCACGCGGTAGCCCAGCATCGCGCACAGCGCCGGATTGACCTCCAGCCACACGCCGTCGAGCGAGACGATCGCCATGCCGATGTTGGACGCCTTCATCGCCTCGCGGAAACGCCCGTCTGCGGCCGCAAGATCGTCTCCGGCAGGCAGCGTGGGCGGCAGGGGATGCGGCAGATTCATCGGTTTGGAGCGGAGCGTCGGCCATCGGCGGCGAATTGACCGGGAAGTGTAGCCAATGCGGTCGTGATGGCAGGGTAGACGACGCACACGGCGCGGACACGGCCAAGTCCCGCACAATCGCCGCCATGGACTTTTCTCAGATCGCCTTCCTCCTGATCCTGGGCGCCGCCCTGTACCTGTTCGTCAGCGAGCGCCTGCGGGTGGACGTGACCGCCATGCTGACCCTGCTGGCGCTGGTGCTGACCGGGGTGCTCGACGCCAAGCAGGCGCTGTCGGGCTTCGCCAGCGAACCGGCGATCATCGTCGCGGCGGTGTTCGTGATCTCCGGCGGCCTGGCCGCGACCGGCATCACCGAGCGCCTGGGCCAGTGGATCGGCCGCGCCGCCGGCCACAGCGAGGGCCGCGCGATCGCGGTGACGATGCCGGCGGTGGCGGCGCTGTCCTCGTTCACCCACCACGTCATGGTCACGGCGATGATGCTGCCGATCCTGACGAGATTCGCGAAGTCGCGCGGGCTGTCCGCTTCCCGTCTGCTCATGCCCATGTCGTTCGCGGCCTCTTTAGGAACAACCCTGACCTTGGTCAGCGCGCCGGCGTTCCTGCTCGCCGACAACCTGATCGAGCGCACCGGCGCGCCCGGGCTGGGCATCTTCTCGATCACCCCGATCGGCCTGGCGCTGGTGGTGGTCGGCGTGCTGTACATGCTGGCCGCGCGCTGGATCCTGCCCAAGCGCAGCGGCGAACACGGCGACGACGGCTACCTGCGCCTGGACCGCTACCGCACCGAACTGCTGGTGGTGGAAGGCTCGCGCTGGAGCACGCGGCCGCTGGCCGAACTGCAGAAGGCGCTCGGCGACCGCTTCGTGCTGACCGGCTGGCTGCGCGACGGCCTGCGCCGCCAGGACCTGGGCCCGAGCAGCCCGCTGATCAGCGGCGACATCCTGCTGGTGGAAGCCTCGGCCGACGCGCTGGCCTCGCTGCACGACGATCCCGGCCTCGACCTCAACGCGGTCGCGCGCTTCGGCGAACACGCCCAGGGCGACGGCGAGGCGCAGCTGGTGCAGGCGCTGGTCGCGCCGGGCTCGGAGTTCGTCGGCCGCAGCGTGCGCGAGCTCGACTTCGCCCGCCAGTTCAACGCGGTGATCGCCGGGCTGTGGCGGCGCCAGGGCGCGGTCGCTCCGCGGCTGGCCGACGCGCGCCTGCGCGAAGGCGACCTGCTGGTGCTGTGGGGCCGGCCGGCGCGCTTCGCCGAACTCGCCGCGCACCACGGCTTCCTGATGCTGGTGCCGTTCGCCGGCGAAGCGCGGCGACGGCTGCGCGCGCCGATCGCGCTGGCGATCCTAGCCGCGACCGTGGTCGCCGCGGCGACCGAATGGCTGCCCGCGCCGCTGGCGTTCCTGCTCGGCGCGGTAGCGATGGTCGCCACCCGCTGCGTCGACGTCGAACAGGCCTATCGCGAGATCGACGTGCGCATCTTCGTGATGATCGCCGGGGTGATCCCGCTCGGCGTGGCGATGGAGCAGACCGGCACCGCGCAGTTGCTGGCGCAGGGCATGCTGCACGTGATCGCCGGCTGGCCGCCGCTGGCGATCCTGCTGGTGATGTTCACCGTCGCCGCCTTGCTGACCCAGATCCTTTCCGACGCGGCGACGACGGTGTTGTTGGGGCCGATCGCGATTTCGCTGGCGCAGTCGCTGGGGCTGCCGGCGACGCCGTTCGTGGTGTGCACGGCGTTGGGCGCGGTGGTGGCGTTCCTGACCCCGATCGGTCACCACGGCAACCTTCTGATCCTCGGCCCGGGCCAGTACCGCTTCAGCGACTTCCTGCGCATCGGCTTGCCCTTGACCGTGCTCATCGCCTTGGTCAGCGCCTGGATGGCGCGCTGGCTCTGGCTCGGCGGTCCGTTCTGGCCGGGCGGCTGAGGCAGCGCCCGCGGGTCGATCTCGCCGGCGACCAGGCTGACCGTGCCCGCGCCGGTCGCGGCCTGCGCCGCGACGCAGGCCAGCAGCAGGGCCAGGGCCAGCCAGCGCCCGCGTCGTGGCGAGCGGGTTGGGGCTGCGACCGAGGTCCTGGCGATGGCGGGCATGCGCATTCCTTGGCAGCCGCCCTGGCGCGGCAACGGCCACGTTAGGGGCGCTCGCGGCACGGTTGATCCGTCTAAAGTCGTGGTGGCGATAACGGTTACAGCCGGCGTTCATCGAATCGGCGCAGCGGTGGCGCGACGGCGAGGGCGCCCCACACGGGTGCGGCGCCGGAGGGCTCGACTATCGTCCGGTGCGCGGCGCGGACGGACG
Organism: Lysobacter enzymogenes; assembly: GCF_023617245.1. Taxonomy (NCBI): domain Bacteria; kingdom Pseudomonadati; phylum Pseudomonadota; class Gammaproteobacteria; order Lysobacterales; family Lysobacteraceae; genus Lysobacter; species Lysobacter enzymogenes. The sequence continues at coordinate 31,058 of NZ_CP067396.1, read as the reverse complement.
CGTCGCCCGGAGCGGCGCCCATGCCCACGACTCGCCCGCCGCGGGCCGGACCCGCGTCGCGAGCGTTTGGTCAGAAATTTCCTACAGCGCGCCTCGTGTTCCCCCGAGGGTAAACAACTGCGCCATGCGTCACTTTATGCGCGCCCCGGCAGCACGATCCATGCGCCGCTAACGGACGCCGCTCACCACCGCTGTCGCTCGCGCGATCAGCCACACGATGGATCGCCGCCCTGAGCACGCGGCGAAGCTGGGCCGGGGCCTTTTCGTTCGCCATCCACGCGGGGCGTCATGATCTTCACGGTGCAACTCAACGAATCCACCTACCACGGCCGCACGCTGTCGTGCGACGTCGCCGACGAGCGCTTCGCCGATGCGGCCTCGGCGTCCGCGGCGGCCAAGGCCGAGGCGTTCGATCTGTCGATGCAACTGCGCGTGGCGGTGGCGATCCGGATCTTCGAAGACAGCCGCATCTACCTGTCGCACATCATGCCCGCGCCGCCGCGCTGACGCGCCGTACAGGTTTCGTCCACAGGCAGTTCCTGTGGGAGGGACTTCAGTCCCGACGCTCTTCGCTCCGCTCGCCGCGCATCCGCAATGCGAGCCCGATGCCTCAAGGCTTTGGAATTCTTTCGCGCGATCGCGCTTTGCCGAATTCGCCGAAACGCGCGTCCTGCGCAGCGTGCAACGACTCCGACGCGACATCACAACGCCGCCGCGCCGAACGCGCGCGCACTTAGACGCGCATCCCACTTCATCGACGCCGTCCGCCCGCGAGCCGCGCGCGAGGTGGGGGGGTGCGTGTGCCGCCGCGTTCGCTGCAATGGGGAATAGCTGCAACGGATGTGCCTTCACTCGTCGTAAGACGCATCCGCTGGACACGCTCACGCTCCCTGCCGTTGTGCAGTAACGCCAGGTGCGCGGCCGCGGCCGCGCACCGGCGCTTCGCGTTTCTTTCTCTTTTCGCTTTGCATGACCCGGAGACCCAATCCATGTCCATCAAGCACAAGGTGCTCACCGCATCGATCCTGCTCGCCATCACCGGCACCACCGCGACCGCGCTGGTGACCGCGCAGCGCGACCGCGACGCCGGCAACGCCGCCGCGGGCGCCAACGCGCAGGCCGCGGCCACTGCCGCCGCCGCGCGCAACGCCGCGCATGCGCCGGCCGCGCGCGCCAACCTCGAACATCCCTTCGCCGACGCCGCGGCGCGCTCGGGCGCGACGCCGGCGGCGCAACTGGAACGCCACCCCGCGGTCGAGCGCGCGCGCGAACTGCTGCAGGCCGACAAGGCGCGCAATGCCGCCGCCCGCGGTCTGTCCGGCGCCGGCGCCGACACCGCGCTGGCCGCGGAGCGCTACCAGCCGCGCGATGTGATCGTCGAAGCCGACGGCAGCGAACACGTGCGCTTCCAGCGCGACTACCAGGGCCTGCCGGTGATCGGCGGCGACCTGGTCACCCATGCGCGCAACGGCCTGCTGACCTCGATCAGCAAGACCCTCGACCTCACCCTCGGCGACGGCGGCGCCGCGCCGAAGCCGAAGCTGTCCTCGGCGCAGGCCATCGCCGATGCCGGCGTGCATTTCGCCGGCCGCTTCCTCGAACAGCCCAAGTCGCGCATGGTCTATTTCGCCAAGGACAACCAGCCGACGCTGGCCTTCGAGGTGACCTTCCGCGGCCTCAACAAGGCCCAGCGCCCGGTCCACGAACTGCTCTACGTCGATGCCGGCAACGGCGACCTGCTCGGCCGCGACAGCCGCATCTACAGCGCCGAATCCACCGAGGCCGAGGGCTACACCATCACCCGCGGCAAGGTCACCATCACCACCGCCAAGGTCGGCGCCGAGGAAAGCGACGGCCGCGGCGCGGGTTATCTGCTGCGCGACGACAAGCGCGGCGGCGGCACCACCCACAACACCGGCGGCACCGTGGTCGACCTGATCTTCGGCGGCGGCGACTTCAGCGCGCCGGCGATGTTCGATGCCGACAACATCTGGGGCAACGAGCAGATGACCAACATCGAGCGCACCGGGGTCGAGGCGCACTACGGCGTGGCGCGCACCTGGGACTACTACAAGAAGTTCTACGACCGCGTCGGCATCTTCGGCGACGGCGTCGGCGTGCAGAGCTTCGTCAACGTCACCTTCAGCTATTTCGGCATCTTCGACCTGGGCGGCACCAACGCGTTCTGGGACGGCGACGCCAAGCGCATGGTTTACGGCAACGGCGACTTCGGCGTGTCGAATCCGGTGGTGGCGATCGACGTGGCCGGCCACGAGATGTCGCACGGCGTGACCCAGGCGACCTCGGGCCTGCTGTACTCCGGCGACGCCGGCGGCCTCAACGAAGCCACCTCCGACATCCACGGCACCCTGGTCGAGTTCTTCGACAACAGCCCGAAGGACCCGCCGGATTACCTGATCGGCGAGAACGTGAACCTCGACGGCACGCCACTGCGCTACATGTTCAAGCCGAGCCTGGACACCGACGCCGCCGGCAACGGTTCGTTCGACTGCTACCCGGCCGCGGGTTTCACCGAGGAAGATCCGCACTACACCTCGGGCGTGGGCAACCACTTCTTCTACCTGCTCGCCGAAGGCCAGAAGGTGCCGAAGTCGCACCGCAAGACCGTGCTGGCCTCCGACCTGGTGTGCAACGGCGCGACCGGGCTCAAGGGCCTGACCCCGACCGTGGCCGGGCAGATCTGGTACCGCGCCAACACCTTGTACCTGACCTCGCAGTCGAGCTACCCGGATGCGCGCGTGGCGACCCAGACCGCGGCCCAGGACCTGGTCGACCGCGGCCTGCTCAAGGCCAGCGCGGTCAAGACCGTGGCCTGCGCGTGGGAAGCGGTGAACGTCGGCCTGCCGGAAGGTTCGGACGCGGCGCGCTGCAAGCAGTAAGCGACGGCGCCGGAGCTACGCGATCCGGCGCTTCGTCGGTGAGTGGGATCGAAAACGCGAGCGCCGGGACGTTTCCGTCCCGGCGCTTTTTTCGCACGCCAGCCCCTGTAGGAGCGGCGCGAGCCGCGACCGCGAATCGCGGACGGCGACGCAAGCCCGATGCCATGCGGTCGCGGCTTGCGCCGCTCCTACCGGCAGACTTCGCGCCGTCTCTCGATCAACGCTGCCGCGGCATGGATTGGAAGTACCAGCCGTCGAACGAGCCGTTGTGGCCGCAGAATTCCGACGCGGGATGCGGCTGGCCGCGGACGTCGAGTTCCTGCACGCGCAAGGCGTTGCCGATGCGGGTCAGTTGCAGGCCGGTGCCGTCGGCATCGCCCTCGGCGCGCGCGAGCACGCGTTCGTCGCTGCCGCTGCCGCGGAGGTCCGCGTCGCACACCCAGCGTCCGTCGATCGGATGGGCCGCGTTGCCGCGCACCCGGTACACGCCCTGCGCGTCGCGACTGATTTCCAGGCCGCCGGCGAAGTTGTTCCAGTCGCCGACCAGACCCTTGCGCGGGAATTCGCGGATGCGCTGCAGGTCCTTGAGCCGGCTGTCGAGCTGCTCGCGCAGCACCTTCGCGCGTTCGCCGCGCTCGGCCTGTTCGTAGGCCGCGTCGCGCACGCCGACGAACCAGCGCTGGTCCTCGCGCAAGCCCTTGACCGCGTCGCCGCTGAAGCGCGGCAGCAGCTTGGCGTAGAGGTGGGCGATCGCCGAATCGGTGCGCGCGGCGGCCGGATCGGCGCAGATGCCGCGCTCGACCGGGGTCTTGGCCTTGGCGCAGTCGAACGAGGGATGCGCCTTGCCGTCGTCGAAATACGCCTGGGCGGAGAAGTCCACCGTATCGACCTGGTCGCGCGCGACCCGGCGGTAGCGCGAGCCGTCGTCGATCTTGGCGTTGCACGCCGTCATCCGCGCGTCGCCCCATTGCAGCTCGGCGCCGCATTGCAGCAGGTAGCTCGGTTGTTTCGACGGCGTGCGCGGTTCGCAACCGTTCGCGCCGATCGAGCAGCCTTCCGGATCGAACTCGACCCGGCCGTCGACCACCCGGCCCTTGAACAGGTTGGTGCCGCCGGTGTTGCTGGCGCGCCAGTTCCACGCGCCGCGGATCTGCGCGCCGCGCTGCTCCAGTTGCAGGCTCTGGCACCACAGCTCGCCGTCGTAGCGCTGGCAGGCCTGCCAGGTGCCGTCGAACGACGCCGGTGCGGCCGGCGCGGCCTGGGACAAGGCCGGCGCGGCGAACAGCGCGGCGACGGCGGCGATGCGGAACAACGAAATCGTCATGGAGCGTCCTGCCTCAGGAATAGAACGGAATGCGCTGCAGCTTGTACACGCCATCCACGCGCTTGAACACGCGCTGGCCGTGGAGGTCGTCGTTCTCCAGCAGGTACTCGCCCTGCTCGATCGCGCCCGGCGCCTGCACTTCGCCGTTCTCGTCCTCGCCCGAATCGCGCTTGCGCGAATACGCGCGCACGCGGTTGGCCTTGAGCGCGGCGCGCACCGAGGCGGTAAGGATGCGGTCGTACTTGGCCGCCACCTCGGCCGCGTCGCGCGCGCTGGCCGACTGCTGGCGCTGCTGCGCGTCGCAGGGGTCGTTGCCGGGCAGGCAGCTGCTGCCATGGCTGAAGTCTGCGAACGGGCGCGCGGTCATCTTCGCCACCGCAGCGCGGTCGTCGGCGGCCACCGCCTTGCGGAAGTCGGCGATGAAGATCTTGAAGTCGCCGTGGCGGTCGTAGCGGTAGGCGTTCTTGTCCTTGGCCGGCGCGGCCGGCGGCGGGGCCTGCTGCGGCAACGCCTGCGCCCAGTCGCGGCGCATCTGCGCGATGCGCTGCTGGTAGGCGCTGCGGATGCAGGCCGGATCGCGGCATTCGTTGCGGCCTTCGAGCCAGCGCGCGTTCTCGGCCGCGATCGGATCGAGCTGCTTGCCGGTCTCGCCGTCGACGCCGCGGGTCTCGGCGCGGATCTGCCGGTAGAGCTCGTTCATTTCGCTGTCCAGGCGCGACAGCTCGGCGTCGGCGCAGATCGTCTTTTCGACCTGGGTGCGCGCGCGGCGGCAATCGAAACCGGCGGCCTGGCTCAGGCCGGCGACGGCGAGCAGGGCCAGCGCCGCACCGGCGCGCAAAGCGTGGGATCGGAACATGCGGAATCCTTGCAGGGGAAGGGAAACGCGAACGGCCCGGCGCGATCCGCCGTGGCGGGCATCGCGCAGGCGGGCGGCGGGCGGTCGGGCGGAAGACGGCGGCGGCGTGGGCATCCTTGCGGGGGCGTCCTTACGAAAGCGTTCTCGGCCGGTGCGCCTTCGCTGGCGCGCTGTGGATAAGCGAGGACTCGGCGAATGCGGCGGAGAACCCCGTGCTGTGGATAAGCCCCGCTGCTGTGGATAAGCCCGGCACTGTGGATAAACACGTCCCCGGCCGATGCGCTGTCGTCGCCTGCGTCGCCAACCAGACCCGGCGGTCGCGGATCGGCCGCCGCGCCCGGTCCGCGGCGCGCAGCCGCATTGTCGGCCACGCCGCGCGCGGGTGCCAGCGCGCGGGCGCTGCGGCCAGAGTCGGCCACATGCCACGGCGCGACCGCCGCACGCTCACGCGATCGGCTGGTACTGGAACAATCGCTCGCCGATGAAGTCCAGGAACACCCGCAGCTTCGGCGACACGTGCCGGTGCGCCGGCCACAGCGCCCAGAACTGTCCGCGCTGGGTCTCGAATCCCGGCAGCACCCGCTGCAAGCGGCCGGCGGCGAGATGCTCGCGGACCAGGAAATCCACCGAGTAGACGATGCCCAGCCCGTGCACCGCCGCCTGCACCGCCGCTTCGCTGTTGTTGCACACCAGCGCCGCCGGCAGGTGCGGCGCGGTCTCGCCGGGCGCCAGCCGCAGCGACCATTCCTGCAACTTGCCGCTGTTGGCGAAGCGGAAATGGATGCAGTCGTGGCCGGCCAGGTCGGCCGGCGCGCGCGGCTCGCCGCGCCGGGCCAGGTAGTCGGGCGCGGCGCACAACATGAAGCAGAACGGGCCGAGCCGGCGCGCGCGCAGGCGCGAGTCGGGCATGTCGCCGCTGCGGATGGCGGCGTCGAAACCGCCGTCGATCACATCGACGATCTGGTCGTTGAAGTCCAGCTCCAGTTCGACCTCGGGATAACGCTGGCGGAACTCGCCCAGCACCGGCATCAGGAAGCGATAGCCCACGGTCGGCAGGCCGATGCGCAGGCGCCCGCGCGGCGCCTGCATGGCGTGGGTCAGCGCGGCCTCGGCGTCTTCGAGTTCGTCCAGCAGCGGCTTGCAGCGCTCGTAGAACTGGCGGCCTTCCTCGGTCAGCTGGACGTTGCGGGTGTTGCGCTGGAGCAGGCGCACGCCGAGCTGCTGTTCCAGCCGAGCCACGCTCTTGCCCACCGCCGAGGACGAGACCCCGAGCTGGCGCGCGGCGGCGACGAAGCTGCGCGCATGGGCGGTGCGGACGAAGGCGAGCAGGCTGCCGAGCTTGTCCATGCGGCGATTCTCGACGGGTGGGGTGGCGGCCATTATGTCCGTTCGCTCCGCAAAGCTTGAACCGGAGCGGTGTTTTTCGCCGATTGCGGCCTGCCTAAGCTGTGGCACCGCCCCCACGGCCCAGTCCCATGCCTTCATCGAATCCCGCCGCCGCGCCCGCGCGCGGCCGCCACGACCGTTTCTGGATCCTCGGCGCGATCTGCCTGGCCGGGCTGGTCCTGCCGCTGAGCTTCACCGCCCCGCCGGTGGCGATCCCGGCCATCGCCGCCGAACTCGGCGGCAGCCCGGTGGCGCTGAACTGGATGACCAACGCCTTCATGCTGGCGTTCGGCAGCTGCCTGATGGCGGCCGGCACGCTCGCCGACACCTACGGCCGTAAGCGCGTGTTCGCCACCGGCATCGTCGCCTTCGCCGCGGTCTCGCTGCTGCTGGCGCTGGCGCCGAGCTTGGCCGCGTTGAATGCGCTGCGAGTGCTGCAGGGCGTCGCCGCGGCGCTGGCGCTGGCCGGCGGCAACGCCGCGCTGTCGCAGGAATTCCACGGCCCGGCGCGGATCCGCGCCTTCAGCCTGCTCGGCACCGCGTTCGGCCTGGGGCTGGCGTTCGGGCCGAGCCTGGCCGGCTGGCTGGTGCAGGCGCAGGGCTGGCGTTCGGTGTTCCTGTCGAGCCTGGCGATCGCGGTGCTGGCGACCGTGTTCGGCCTGCCGCGCATGCGCGAGTCGCGCGATCCCGACGCCGGCGGCCTGGACTGGCGCGGCAGCCTGAGCTCGACCGCGATGCTGGCGCTGTTGACCATCGGCGTGTTGGAAGCGCCCGAACGCGGCTGGGGCGATCCGTGGGTGCTGGCGACGCTGGTCGCTTCGGCGCTGTCGCTGGCGTGGTTCGTGCGGATCGAAACCACGCTCGCACGCGGCGGCGCCATGCGACCGATGCTCGACCTGAGTCTGCTGCGCTACCCGCGCTTCGTCGGCGCGCAGCTGCTGCCGATCGGCACCGGGCTTTGTTATCTGGCCCTGATCGTGCTGCTGCCGGTGCGGCTGATCGGCATCCACGGCCTCGGCACGCTCGAGGCCGGATTGATGATGATCGCGCTGTCGGCGCCGATGCTGGTGGTGCCGATGCTGGCCGCGGTGCTGAACCACCGCGTCGCCGCCTCGACCCTGTGCGCGGCTGGCCTGTTGCTGGCCGCGGCCGGCTTGGCGTGGCTGGGCTGGGCCGCCGGTCGCGGCGAGGTCGCCGGGCTGATCGCGCCGATGCTGTTGATCGGCACCGGCTCGGCGATTCCGTGGGGCCTGATGGACGGCCTGGCGATCAGCGTGGTGCCGAAGGAGCGCGCCGGCATGGCCGCCGGCGTGTTCGGCGCCAGCCGGGTCTCGGGCGAGGGCATCGCCCTGGCGATCGTGGCCGCGGCGCTGGCCGGGCTGCTGCAGTGGCGGCTCGGCCAGGGCGGCGCGGCCGCCGGCGAAGCGCTCAACCAGGCCGCGCAACGGCTGGCCACCGGCGACGCCGGACGCGCGCAGGCGCTGTTGCCGCAATTCGCGCCGGCGGCCTTGCGCGCGGCCTACGACAGCGCGTTCGCGTGGCTGATGTATGCCTTGGCCGGCGCGACCGCAGTGGTGGCGTGGGTGGTGTATGCGTTGCTGGGGCCGGTGGCGGAACCGGCCGCGCAGATGGCGGCGTCGGCGGAAGCCCTGTGCGAGGACGGCGCGCGCTGAAGCTGCTGGCGGTCTGACAAGAAAGCGTCGGGGCTGAAGCCCCTCCCACAGCAGCGGCCCCAGCCACGGCGGCGGCCCCAGCCACGGTGGCTGCTGTTGTGGGAGGGGCTTCAGCCCCGACGCTCTTGTTCCCGGTCGCGACGATCGCGGCCCTCAGAACAACTCCATCTGCGGCGTAGGCTTGCGCGGCGCGACGAACCGGCTGGTGTCCAACGCCGGCAAGCGCCCGAACCCGTGCCGCTTCCACGCCTTCTGGAAACGCTGCTCGATCAGCTGCGCGAACGGCCCGTGCCCGCGCATGCGGTGGCCGAAGCGGCTGTCGTAGTCCTTGCCGCCGCTCATCTGCTGGATCAGGCTCATCACGTGCTCGGCGCGGTCGGGGTAGTGCAGGCGCAGCCAGTCGCGCCAGACCTGCTTGAGTTCGTGCGGCAGCCGCAGCAGCACGTAGCCGGCGGCGCGCGCGCCGGCCTCGTGCGCGGCCTCGAGGATGCGCTCGATCTCGCCGTCGTTGATCATCGCGATCACCGGCGCCACCATCACGCCCACCGGCACCCCGGCCTGGGCCAGCGTGCGCATCGCCTTGAGCCGCGCATGCGGCGCCGAGGCGCGCGGCTCCATCCGCGCCGAGAGCTGGTTGTCGAGCGTGGTCACCGAGAAATACACCGACACTAGGCCGCGCTGCGCCATCGACGCCAGCACCTCGACGTCGCGCACGATCGAGGCGTTCTTGGTGATCAGGCTGAAGGGATGCGAGCAGGCGTCGAGCACCTCGATCACCCCGCGGGTGATGCGGAAGCGGCGCTCGATCGGCTGGTAGGAATCGGTGTTGATGCCGAGCGCGATCGGCGCGCACTGGTAGCCCGGACGCGCGAGTTCGTTCTGCAGGCGCTCGGCGGCATTGGTCTTGGCGAACAGCCGGGTCTCGAAGTCCAGGCCCGGCGACAGTTCCAGGTAGGCGTGCGAGGGCCGGGCGAAGCAGTAGACGCAGCCGTGCTCGCAGCCGCGGTACGGGTTCACCGACTGGCCGAAGGCGATATCGGGCGAGTCGTTGCGGCTGATGATGCTGCGCGCGGTTTCCTCGGTCACGATGGTGTCCGGGCGCGGGGCGAGGTCGGCGTCCTCGTAGACCGAGCCCCAGCCGTCGTCCTCGCCGTGGGCGGTGCGCATCGCGAAGCGGCCGTCGACGAAGCTGGCCGCGCCGCGGCCCTTGATCGCTGTCGGCTGCATCGACAGCCGCGCTTGGGAGAGCTGGGTTTTGCGCGCCGAATCCATGCGTCCCAGGCTACGCCGGCGGCGTCGCAGCGGACGCGACAGGAAAGCTCGGGCGCTGAACCGCTCAGGCGGGCCTGTGGATAAACATTCGGGTCGGGGTTGTGGACAACTCGGCCCGCAAATAAACGCATTCAGCCTTATCGACAGCAGTTATCCCCAGCCGGCCCCGTTCAGGAAAACCCGCGCCAGCCATCGCTTTGCGCAGGTTTGCGCACAGCGCTGCCCACTACTTATCCCCAAGCTTGCCGGTGTTCTGTTTCTCGCGCCGCGACGCGACGCTGGTGGAGTTTCGAGCCTTGATGCGGGAGCGGCGCAAGCCGCGACCGCGAGGCTGCGGACTCGCGGCGGTGGTCGCGGTCCGCTAGGTTTTGCGCGGCGAAGCGGGAGCCAAGCAAAGCTTGCGGCGTTTGTGTGGTGTCGCGGTCGCGGCTCGCGCCGCTCCTACAAAAGCGGCGGCCGCAGGGGCTCAGTCGATCGCGAAGGTCGCGTTGACCGTGGCGTTGACGCTGATCTGGCCCACCGCCAGCGCCCCGCCCTCGCCGCCGCCTTCGCCGCCACCGCCGCCGCTCTGCTGGACCACGTTCTGCAGCGCCTGCCCGCCGAGGTTGCCCCAGCCGCCGCCGCGCCACCAGCCGCCGGAATAGGACTCCGAGGCGCTGTAGACCACGCCGCGGCGCACGCCCAGCTCGCGCGCCAGGGCATCGGCCTTGTCCTGCGCGGCGCGGATCGCCAGCGCGCGCGCCGCGTCGCGATGCTTGCGCAGTTGCGAGGTGCGGAACTCGATCCCGTGCACGTGCTGCACGCCGTTGGCCAGCAGCCCGGCCAGCACCGGTTCGAACGCATCGACCTTGGCCAGGCGCACGCCGATGCTCTTGCGCACGATGTAGAACTGCGGCCGCAGCTTGCTGGCCAGGTCGCGCTCGTAGCTGTATTGCGGCTCGATGTTGAGGTAGTCGGTCTGCACGTCCTTGTCGGCCACGCCGTGCGCGCGCAGGAACGCCAGCGCCTTGGCCACATCCTTGTCGTTCTCGCGCCGGGCCTCGTCCAGGCCGGCGGCGCGCGACTCCACGCCCACGCTCAGCAACACTTCGTCCGGCGGCACCTTGACCTCGGCCGAACCGGACACGCTGATCAGGCGCGCCTGCGACCCGGGCGCCGCCGGGTACGCAGCAGGTACGGCGGCGGCAGGCACGCCGGCGGCCGATATGGCGGCGGCCGGTATCGCGGTGAGCAGGGCGGACAACAACAACCAGCGGGCGAGACGCGGCATGGGCTTGGTCCAGGTGGATGGCAGGGTCGGTCATGGGCCAACGCATGCAGGGCGGCGGCGGGGTCGAGGCAGGGCGGGGCGAGCCGGATGGTGACGGCGTATGGGCGGTGTCGCGGTCGCGGCTTGCGCCGCTCCTACAGGGGGAAACGTAGCTCGCGCTGGCTCTCTGTAGGAGCGGCGCAAGCCGCGACTGCGAACCCGCAAGCTCGCGCCGGCCGCCGCGATCCGCCCAGCGCCTTTGCGCCAACCCGAAACATCCCCGATCGCCGGGGCCCAGCCAGACCCGCCCCAGCGTCACGCCCGGATCGCCCGCGCGCATGCCGCGAACACCGCCCGAATCCACACTTCCGGGTTCCACGCCGCCGGGCTAGCCTAGCCCGGCGCCGGCCGCGGCCGCGCCACCGTCCGATGGAGCTCCCCGTGCCCGACTCGCTGACCGCTGTGTGGCAGGACCTGATCCACATTCCCCACATCGGTTTCTACCTCACCGCCGGCTGGGCGGTGTACCTGGTCTGGCTGGGCACCTGGATCGTGCTGCAGAAGCGCGAGCCGGTCGCGACCCTGAGCTGGTTGTTCAGCCTGGCCCTGCTGCCCTACATCGGCTTCCTGATCTATTTCTTCTTCGGCCCGCAGCGCATCCACCGCCAGCGCCTGCGCCGGGTGCGCGCGCGCGCCGCGCTGCCGCCGCCGCCGCCCGGGCTGACGCCGTCGCCGGAAGCGATCGAACTCTCGCGCCTGGGCCAGGCCACCACCGGCCTGCCGCCGACCACCGCCACCGACGCGCGCCTGCTGATCGACGGCGGCGCCAAGTACGCATCGCTGCTGGCCGACATCGCCCAGGCGCGCGAGCACATCCACCTGGAGTACTACATCTACCAGCCCGACGGCATCGGCACCGCGCTGCGCGACGCGCTGGTCGAACGCGCCCGCGCCGGGGTCAAGGTGCGCCTGCTGCTCGACGCGGTCGGTTCGGGCAGCACCTCCCAACGCTTCCTGCGCCCGTTGATCGACGCCGGCGGCGAGGCGGCCTGGTTCCATCCGATGAAGCTGCGCTGGTTCTGGCACCGGCCGTGGCTCAACCTGCGCACCCATCGCAAGATCGTCGTCATCGACGGCCGCGTCGGCTACACCGGCGGCATCAACATCACCGACGAGGAAGACGAACGCGCGCGCAAGGACGCCTACCGCGACCTGCACCTGCGCCTGGAAGGCGACGTGGTGCGCGAGCTGGAACTGGTGTTCATCGAGGACTGGTGCTACGCCACCGGCCAGCCGCCGCTGAAGCAACTGCACCTGGCGCCGCAACCGGGCACGATCGCCGCGCAGGTGGTCAGCTCGGGGCCGGACTCGAACTGGGAAGCGATCCACCGCGTCCACGTCGGCGCGATCCACGCCGCGCGTCGGCGGGTGTGGCTGGTGACCCCGTACTTCGTCCCCGGCGAAGCCGCGCGCATGGCCCTGACCTCGGCCGCGCTCGGCGGCCTGGACGTGCGCCTGCTGGTGCCCAAGCTCAGCGACAGCCGCCTGGTCACCTATGCCGCGCGCTCCTACTTCGACGAGTTGCTCGAAGCCGGGGTCAAGATCCACGAATACGGTCCGCGCATGCTGCACACCAAGGCGCTGCTGTGCGACGACGAGAGCGTCATCATCGGCTCGGCCAACTTCGACCACCGCAGCTTCCGGCTCAACTTCGAGATCTCGGTGATGTTCTACAACGCCGACGTCGCCGGCCGGCTGGCCGCGCTGATCGAACAGGAATGCTCGCGCGCCCCGCGCGTGCGCAACGACCGCAATCGCTCGCTGTGGCGCGTGCGCCTGCCCGAAGCGCTGGCGCGGCTGGTGTCGCCGCTGCTTTGAGCGGCAGGTTGCGCGGCGGCGGCCTTCGGGCGGCGGCTGGGCGGGCGACGGGACCTCACCCTCGCGCCGACGATTGAGGGAACGCGGTCGCGGCCTGCGCCGCCGCTACCGTCGGGTCGCGCGGCATCGCCTGCTCCGGCCGTGCGCGATGCCACGCCCGCGCCCTGTAGGAGCGGCGCAAGCGGCGACCGCGCCGCCCCGATCTCGCGCCGCCTCCCGCTCCCGCCGCCCCTCGTCCACCGCGCCCCAACCGCCACTCCACCCCGATGTGCCGACGGTCGCAGCCGCGCCTCGCCCCGGCTGTCGCCTGCATCGGCCCGCGCTACACTCGACCCGGGCCCGTCCGAGGCCCCGGCCGGACGCGAGCCAGCGACCGGCCCGGACAGGGGAACGCCGATTTCGTCAGGGAGCACGCCGTAATGCCTTGGGTTTATCTGTTGCTGGCCATCGCCGCCTTCGGGCTGGCGCTCAAGACCACGTCGCCCGGGCTGATGGCGATCGGCCTGATGGCCGCGCTGGGGCTGTTGATCGTCGGGGTCATGGGCCTGCTGGCGCGGCGCCTGGACAACAGCAGCCGCGACGTATCCTCGATGATCGACCCGGCCGAACTGCGCCGCCTGCGCGAGCAGGCCGAGGCGCGCAAGCTCGCCGCCAGCCAGTCCGAGCCGCCGGCGCGCTGAGCCGCGCCACGGCCGGTTCCTCTTCCACGCGCCGCGCCGGCCCGCGCCGACGGCGGCCAGATTGCGTACTCGCCGCGCTCCGCGGCGCGCGCTAGGCTTTGGCCATGACCGTCCTGAGCGTCAACGTCAACAAGATCGCCGTGCTGCGCAACTCGCGCGGCGGCGCCGAGCCCGATGTGGTCCGCGCCGCGCGCGCCTGCCTGGACGCCGGCGCCCACGGCATCACCGTGCACCCGCGTCCCGACGCGCGCCACATCCGCGACTACGACGTGTACGCGCTGGCCGAACTGGCCCATGCGCGCGGCGTCGAATTCAACATCGAAGGCAATCCGTTCGCGCCGCCGCGCGCGGGCTATCCCGGCCTGTTCGAACTGTGCCGGCAGACGCGCCCGGCCCAGGCCACCCTGGTGCCCGACGGCGACGACCAGCTCACCTCCGACCACGGCTTCGACTTCCAGCGCGACGCCGACGCGTTGCGCCCGCGCATCGCCGAACTGCGCGAACTGGGCTGCCGCATCAGCGTGTTCGCCGACGCCGACCGCGACGGCATCGAACGCGCGGCCGAACTCGGCGCGCAGCGGGTCGAGTTGTACACAGGTCCGTATGCCGAAGCCTTCGCCGCCGGCGATGCCGACGCGGCGCTGGCCGCCTTCGCCGACGCGGCGCGCCGCGCCCAGGCCGCCGGCCTCGGGGTGAACGCCGGCCACGATCTCAGCCAGGCCAACCTCGGCGCGTTCCTGCGCGCGGTGCCGGACGTGCTGGAGGTGTCGATCGGTCACGCGCTGATCGGCGAGGCCTTGTACGACGGCCTGGACGCGACCGTGCGCGGCTACCTGGCGGTGATCGCCGGCGCTCGCTGAGCGATTCGCATCGGGGCCAGGTTCGGCGATCGCCCTGTCGGTTTCTCGTTGTGTCGTTCGCGAGCGCGTGTGGATAAGCGTGCGGCGCTTCGGTGCGACATTGTTTTTCGTCGCGGCAGTTGGCGTCCGCGGTGGTTCGGATCGGCGACGTGCGGTCTGTGGATAGCTTCGGATCCGGTCCGAGGTCGCGACAGAAACCTGGGCCGTTCGCTTGCGCGGCCTGTGGACAAGCCCGATAGAGCGCAGCGGTCGCGGACGGCGAGGCCGATACACGCTCGGGAAATCGCAATCTCATCCACCGTTCTCGGCGGGAACCAGTTCGAATCCGTCGCGCTCGGGCGACGCGAATCGCTTCGGCGAATCTCGCCTTGTGGACAAGTCTGGAGCGCACGCGCGTCGCACGCGATGGCTGCGATGTTGCCGGTAGGCGTCCGGTGCTTGTGGATAAGCGCCGGCACTCGTCGCGGGCGTCGATGAAGATTGCGCGTCTGCGCGCCGTCGCAAGCCCGGTCAAGCGACCTGTGGACAAGCACGTATCCAACCGAGCAACCGCAGCGATGTTTCGCGCGGCCATCGGCCTGCCGCACCTACTGCGCGAACGCCTGCGACTCGCGGCGGCATAGCGAAGCCGCCCACGTCGGCGACACGGTGATGCAGACCGTGCAGAGCCCTGTGGACAACCGCACCCGACATCGCGCACACCCTCGAGCGAGAGCCGGGGCCATCGCGGTCACGCCAGATTCGGACAAGTGTCGCCTGCGAGTTGCGATACCCCGCTCACGTCGCAGCCCGGCGCGCTTCGTCCACAGGCGTTCGGGTTCGTGGCGTCTTGTGGACAACTCTTGTCATAAGTTTTCCAGGCCGTTCATGAAAATGCTTAATTCCAGGCATTTCTCTGGCCTATCCGTACGCTTGGATCGATGTGGACAACTGCGTGGGTTGCGCGCGGGGATGCGCGCCATCGACAGATCGATGAGATCGAAGCCGCGACGCCATACGTCCATGTGTGGACAACTCGCCTCTGTCGCTGCGGCGGCACTGGCCCGGATCGCCGTTCGCCGCGTTTCCATCCGCGCACATCGGGCGTGAACCCCGACGTTGGCGCCGATCTTCAACGATGCCGATCTTGTCGCCGATTCGAGGTTTTCCACGGCGATGCTCGGTCGGCGCTGTGGACAACTGTCGGTGGCAGTTCAGAGCGTCTGGCATGCCCGGTCGCAGGTCTTTCTCCATGACAAATCCATTGCGAGCGTGTCGCGCGACACATCGTGCTTGTGGAAAACCGGTTTGCGGCGGTGGCGGCGACGGCGGGCGTCGCGCGAGGAGCGCTGTTGCTCCGCGTTATCCCTGCAGACGCCATGTGTGCCACGACCGCGCGATTGCGAGCTTGCGTCGTTGGTCGGGGTTCGTGGTCGCGGCTTGCGCCGCTCCTACAACGACTCCATGCGGATTCTTTGCGGCTTGAGTGGCGAACGGAAGCGCGTGGTGGAGCGTTCGTGCATGTCGCTGCCGCGCCCATGCCGCCGCGAAGCATGTGGATAAGAGCGCCTCGCGATGCGAGCCGCCTTAGCGCATGCGAATCTTCGGCAATCTCTGGAACGCGCGGATCGGACATCGCTCGCCGGTATCGCATGCGCGACGGTGGACGCACCCGTTCGTGCGGCGCATTCGCGCTGTGCATAAATCTCGCAGGCGCACACTCGATGCCGCACCGCGAGGGCTGTGGATATCGACTGTGGACAATTACAGCGACGCGGCGTCGATCCAATGCCCGCTGCAAGCGCTCGGCATCCGCTCCTTCGCTGTGGATAAACCGCAACGTCGACAAAAGAAAACGGCCGCCTTTCGGCAGCCGTTTTCCCTAACGCCGACGCAGCGCGCGCTCGGCGCCGCGCAGGTGGGCGACTACTTGGTCGAAAGATTACGGATCCCGGCCTCGTCGGCCGCCGCCAGCGCCTGGGCAAAGGCCTGGTAGTCGGCATCGGCGTTGGCATCCACGGTCAGCACGGTTTCGGGGTTCTCCGCGGCGAGGGCGGTCAGCGCTGTGGACAACTGCGCCCGGGTCAGCGCGCGTCCGTCCAGGACGAAGCTGCCGTCCTGCTGCACGTTCAACTCGGCTTTCGGCGACGTCCGTTCGGGAGCCGGGGTGGGCACCGGCAGGCTGAGCTTGAGCTGCCCGGTCACCGCCGGCGCGGTCACCATGAAGATGATCAGCAACACCAGCATAACGTCGACGAGCGGGGTCACGTTGATTTCGGCCACGGTGTCGCTGCCGAAGCGACCAGCGGGGGAATACGCGGTAACGGCCATGAGCTACCTCCATCCTTGGGGCGGGATACCCGGCTCCACGTTAGGCCCGGCGCCGGGCGGCGCGCAAGCACGAGGCGAGGGCGGGGAGGCAGAACCGCGCCGACGAGGTTTATCCACAGACGGCGGAGTTATCCCCAGCCCGGGCCGCGTTAGTTGACCGTCAGCGCGAACGAGGTCGCCTCAAGGCCGCCGGCCATCCTTCCGCTTCCGACTTATCCACATGTCGCGGCTTATCCCCAGCCAGGCCGGCTCAGCCTTCTCGGCAATAGGTTTCACGTTTATCCGCGCCCGCTCCCGGACCCGGCTTATCCACAAACCTGCCGCGACTTTCCGCCGGCCGATGCAGAAAAAAAACGCCGCCCAGACGGGCGGCGTTTCACGACGGTAAGCGTCGGTTCCGAACGGATTACTTCTGGACGAAACCGATCTTTTTCATGTCTGCGTTTTTGGCGTAAGCCAGCACCTTGGCGAGGACGCCGTATTCGGCGTCGTCGTTGGTGTCGATTTCTAGCAGAGGTTGGTTGGTGGGATCGCGCTGCACCGTTTCGTTCATCAGCCCCGGGATCGCCGTGAGCGGCGTGGGGTTGTTGTTCCAGAACACCTGGCCGGTCGCGTCGATGCGCAAGGCGATCGGCGGCGGCGGCTCGGAGGTCTGCGGCGGCGGGTTGAGCGTCGGCTGCGGCAAGTTGACGTCGATCGGATAGGACACCGTCGGCGCCGTGACCATGAAGATGATCAGCAGCACCAGCAGCACGTCCACGAGGGGCGTGACGTTGATGTCCGAAATCGCGCCGCTATCGGAGGAGTTGTTGCTGAAAGCCATGTTTCCAGTCTCCGATTAGCGTTCTTTGATCGCGACGAAGCCGACCTTACGCATGCCTTGCTTCTGCGCGATGGTCACCACGTTGTTGATCGTGCGGTACTTGGTGGTGCGGTCCCCGCGGACGTTGATCGACGGCTGCGGGGTTTTCTGCGCTTCGACCGAAAGACGGCTCTCAAGCTGGTCGGCGGTGATCGGCTCGTCGTTCCAGTAGATGTGTCCGTCTTCTTGAATCGACAGCGTGATCGGCGGCGTCTTCGGCGCTTCCTCGACCTTCTTCAGCGTGGCCTCGGGCAGCTTGATTTCGACCTTATGCGTCATCAACGGCGCCGTGATCATGAAGATGATCAGCAGCACCAGCATCACGTCCACGAGGGGCGTGACATTGATTGTGGCCATCGGGCCGCCGGTGTCGCCTGAACTAAAGGCCATGTCCGAACTCCAGGAGCTACGCTAAAGGGGAGACGTGTTGCGGATTAGCGCTTGTTCGACACTTCGCCGACGCGCGAGCCGGTGGCGAAGAAGTCGTGCAGATCGTGCGCGAAGGTGTCGAACTTGTTGTTCGTCACGCGGTTCAGACGCACGAAGAAGTTGTACGCGAGCACGGCCGGGATCGCGACGAACAGACCGATCGCGGTCATGATCAGCGCCTCGCCCACCGGGCCGGCGACGGCCTGGATCGACGATTCGCCCGAGGCGCCCAAGCGCAGCAGGGCGTGGTAGATGCCCCACACGGTGCCGAGCAGACCGACGAACGGAGCGGTCGAACCGACGGTGGCGAGCACGGTCAGGCCGGCTTCCAGACGCGAGCTTTCGCGGGTCACGGCCTGACGCAGGGCGCGATCGACGAACTCGGAACGGTTCAGCGACTCGACCAGGCGCGAACCTTCGTGGCGCTGGTGGTGAGCGGCGGCCTGGGCGGCGTCCAGGGCGATCTTGGAGAACGGCTCGCTGCGCGGCTGCTCTTCCATGTAGCGGATCGCGTCCTGCGCGTTCGGGGTTTCCCAGAAGGTGCTGACGACGCGGTCGGAGGAACCGCGCAGGCGCAGGTTCTTGACGAAGTTGATGACGATCCAATAGACCGACAGAACCGACATCAGCGTGAGCGTGATGAACACGATCCAGCCGACGAGGTCGAAGTTCTGCAACAGATGCGAGAAGCTCATCTGCTGGAGCGCTTCAGCGTTGGAGCCTCCGGCGGCGGCGGTGGTGGTTTGCTGCAGCATGACGCTTACCTTTGAATGTCGTGGAAAGGAAGAAAGGTTTTACGCGGAACGAACGGCACAACTAGCAACTAGCGATCCAGCCGAACCCGATCAGTTCGGCGGGACGAAATCGACGGGGACGCGGACGCGGCTGGCGACCGGCTGACCGTTTTTCATCTCGGGGTTGAAGCGCCACTTGCGTGCGGCATCCATGGCCGCGCGGTCCAGATTGCGGTTACGGCTGGACTTTTCGACCTGCACGTCCAGCACGTTGCCCTGGCCGTCGATGCTGATCACGAGGACTACGGTACCGCCCACGCCCTGGCGGGCTTCGGTCGGCGGATACTTCGGCGGGTTCAGGCGGCGCGAGGACGGGTCCACGCTGGAACCGATGTCGCTGGCGGCCGTCGGCGGCGCGGGCGGCGCCGGCGGCGGAGCCGGCGGATCGACCGGGCTCGGATCGAGGTTCTCGATCGGCGGCTGTTCCGGCGGCGGCGGCGTCGGGGTCGGACGCGGCGGCGACAGTTCCTTCGGAGGCTGCTTGATCTCCTTCGGCGGCTCCGGCGGCGGGGGCGGCGGCGGGGGCGGCGGCGGCGGCGGCTTGATGATGTTCACCATCGTCACCTCCTCCTTGTCCTGCTGCTGGGCAGGCGGAGTCATCGGGGCCAGCAACAACAGCAACGCCGCAGCATGCACGGCGATCGCGCAGGTGATACCGGCAATACGTGCCCAGTTCAAACCTTCGCGGTCGTCATCTTTCCTAACTTGGAGTTCGAGGTCTTGCGTCATGCCGTCAGCTCGGGAGGTGTTACCGGACGCCTGGGCGCCTCGGGCCATCGTTCGGTTCCTGCAACCGTTTCCAGTCGCGGGAACCTCCTAGCATATACCAAACCGCGTCACAGGTTTACAAGCGCGGATGGGCCTGCACGCTGAAATTACTTGCCTTTCAGCGCGAGAATCTTTTTGGCGTCGTCGGGCTTTTTCACGCCCTTCGCGATCGCCTGCTTGGCGGCTTCCTTTGCCTCGGGAATGCGGTCTTCCTGCCACAGCACGCGGGCGAGATTCAGGTACGTCTCACCGTCGGGCGCGAGCGGAGCCGCTTTCTTGTATGCGTCGATCGACTTATTGGCTTGCTCGGAGAAGTAATAGGACTGGGCCAGGGCCACGTAGGCCTGGTAATCCGGCTTGAGGACGCCCTTCTCCAGGCCCTCGTTGATGACGTTCGCCGCTTCCTTCTCCTTACCGTCGAGATTCAGGTAGGTGGAGTAGAGCTGGCGGTAGTCCTTGTCTTCGGTGAACTGCCCGGCGGCGCGCATCTTCTCGAGCACGGTCGCGGCCTTGTCGAGCATGTCCGACTGCGAATAGACCGCGGCGACGTTCATCTGCGCGCGCTTGTCGTTCGGGTTCTTGGCGGCGATCTGCTCGGCGATCTTGGCCGCTTCGGCGCCCTGGTTGTTCTCGACGTAGGTCGCCATCAGCAGCTGCAGCCATTCCGGCTTCGCTTCCGGGCTGCCGTCGACGGCCTGCTTGATGACCTTGGACGCGTCGGCGTAGCGCTCCAGGCGGTACAGCGCGTTGCCCTTGACGATCAGGTGCTCGGGCTTGGTGCTCTTGGACTCGTTGAGGAAACGGTCCATGGTCGCCAGCGACTCGGCGTACTGGTCTTCCTGCAGCTGCAGCTGGGCCAGCACGAACATGCGGTCGAAGTGGCTGTTGTTGTCGAGGCCGTTGGTCTCGATGGCCTTCTTCAGGTAGTCCATCGCCGCCTTGTTGTCGTCGGCGTCGTAGGCCACCTGGAAGCCGATCTGCGCGGCGAAGGAGCGTTCGTAGGCGTTGAGACCGGTGTCGGCGATGATCGCGTCGGCCTGGGCGCGGGCCTCCGGGAACTTCTCCTTGTCGTACGCGTCCATCATCTTCTGCAGCTTGGCGCCGCCCTTGGACGAGGCCTTGGCTTCCGGCGAGGTGCGGGTCGCGTTCGGGTACTGGTTCTCGGCCGGCTTGGCCTTGCCGCCGCTTTCCTTGGCCGCGCGGCGCTGGGCGCTGCGCTCGGAGGCGCTCTGGGCATTGACCTGGGTGACGGCACCGAACGCCAGCACCGCACCGATGGCGGCGGCGAGCAGGGTGGTGCTGCGTCGGGTGGGTTGCTTGCTCATGGACTCACCTTGAAGGGTTCAGCGGCCGCAGACGGGGCCTCGCGGCGGACCGGCGCAAGGCCAAGGGGCCGCCAACCTAACAGAAATTCGGGGCTGCGCGATACGGGTTCGGCCCGCCTTTTTCACCCCGTCATCATCCACACCTGGGCGTACGGCCGGCCGCGCGCGCCTGTTCGTAGACCGGGATCAGGGCGCCGGCGCGGGCGTTGAGTTCGTGGATGCGGGCCTGCGGGTCGGGGTGGGTCGACAGCCACTGCGGCGGCCGCGAGCTGCTGGCCGAGATCATGTTTTCCCATAGATTCACCGCCTGCCGCGGGTCGTAGCCCGCCTGTGCCATAAGTCGTTGACCCACCACGTCCGCCTCGCTCTCCTGGGTGCGCGAGCCGGGCAGCAGGAACGCGGTCTGCAGGGCCGCGCCACCGAGCTGGCTGGTGGCGCTGGCGGCGCCTTCGCCGTAACGCGCGCCGAGCAGGCTGCCGAGGATGTTGAGCGCGGTCTGGCTGCCCATCTGGCGGGTGATGCGTTCGTCGTGGTGGCGCGAGACCACGTGGCCGATCTCGTGCGAGATCACCGCCGCGAGCTGGTCCTGGTTCTTGGCGACGGTGAAAATTCCCGTGTTTACGCCAACCTTTCCGCCAGGAAGGGCAAAGGCGTTGGGGGAACTATCCACGAACACGGCCACTTCCCAATTGGCCTGCCAACCCGCCGGCAGTTCGCGGGTGATCGAGCTCACCACGCAGCGCACGTAGGCGTTCTGGCGCGCGTCGGTGCTGATGCGCTCTTTCTTCTTGGTCTCGGCGAAGGCCTGTTCGCCCATCTGGTCGAGCTGCGCCTGCGAGACCGCGCCGACCCGCTGGGTGCGGCCGGTCGGCGAGGTAGTGGTGGCGCAGGCGGCGACCGCAGCGGCGATCGTCAGCCCGAGCAGGATGCGTTTCATACCGGTTTTCCCCGAAGCGATGGCCGTTTGTAGCCCCGCGCGGATTAACGGCCCGTCAATGGCCGCGACGGCGGCGGGCCGGCCGCGGTCAGCCGGCCGCGAGCAGGGGCAAGGTGGCCAGCAGGTTGTTGCCGGCGTGGGCCAGATAGGGCACCCACAGGCTGCCGCTGCGGCGGTAGATCCAGGCAAAAACCGCGCCCATCAGGGTGTATACCGTCCACAACACCAGCACCCCGGCGCCACGGCCGGCGCCCAGGCCGGGCGGTTCGTGGACCAGGGCGAAGGCGACCGAGCTCAGGACCAGGCCGAGCCAGGGCCGTCCCGCCGCCCACAGCCGTCCGAACAGCACCCGCCGGAACAGCAGTTCCTCGTAGGCCGGAGCGATCAGCACGGCGAAGGTCAGCCACAACGCCGGCTGGGCGCGGATGGCCGGGCCCAGGATCTGGTTGGTCGGGGTTACGTCCAGGCCCTGCGCCTGCGCTGCCGCAACGATCAACGTCGAGCACGTTACGAGCACGATCGGCGCTATTGCGATCCAACCCCAGCTCGATGGCCGCCACAGCGCCCGCCACGAGGCGGCCCGCTCGACCGCGTTCGCATTTCGACGAAAGTAGTAGACCGCCAGGGCCGAAATCGCCGTCGCCGAGAGCGCGATCAGCATCGTCGCGGTCAGCCCGGGCGCGGCCTGCGCGCCATCGAGGCCACGCAGGCCCTGCGCGAATCCCCAGCCGAGGGTGCCGAGCACGCTCAGCCCGGCGAGCAGGGCCAGTGCCAGCAGCAGGTCGATGGCGAAGGCGCCGAGCAACGGCGCCAGCGGGGCGGCGCGATGCGCGAATGCGGCGTTGGCGAGCGGCGGTGCGGCGATGGCCGGCGTCGGTCCAGGGGAACCGGGCGCGGGATCGGCGTGGGCGGAAGCAACGTCGCTGGAGCGGGCCAGCCTCGAGCCGGCCTGCAGGGAACCCGACGCCACGGCGTCGGAGTCCGCGGTGGCAGTCAGACCGGACGCGGGCAGGCCCGCGCCGGCGGAATCGGGCTCCTCGGGCGGCTCGCCCGCGGCGACGGCGGCGGCAGCCGGACCGTCGCTCGGGGCGTCCGGCCCGGGCTCAGACATCGAGGTTGGCGACCTTGAGCGCGTTGTCCTCGATGAACTCGCGGCGCGGTTCGACCACGTCGCCCATCAGGGTGCTGAAGATCTGGTCGGCGGCGACCGCGTCCTCGATCCGCACCTGCAGCAGGCGGCGGGTTTCCGGATTGACCGTGGTGTCCCACAGCTGCTCGGGATTCATCTCGCCCAGGCCCTTGAAGCGCTGGATCTGGCGGCCCTTCTTGGCTTCCTCCATCAGCCAGGCCTGCGCCTGGCCGAAGCTGGACACGACCTGCGCGCGGTTGCCGCGCACGATCTGCGCGCCGTCGCGCACCAACCCGTGCAGCAGCGCCGCGGCTTCGCGCAGCGCGCGCAGCTCGCCGCTGTCGAACGACGCCAGCGGCAGCACCTGGGTGAGCTCCTGGCCCATGTGGACGCGCTTGACCAGCAGCGCGGCCTGACGCGTTTCGTTGGCCCGGTGCAGGGTCAGCGAGTAGCGCGGACGGCCGAGGCCGGCCTCGTTGAGGCGCGCTTCCAGCGCGGCGAAGTCCGGCGTCTGGTTGAGCAGATGCTCGCTGTCGAGGCGGGTGAAATCGATCAGCGCCGAGAGCACGTTCGGATCGTAGCGATGCGCGCTGCGGGCGATGGTGTCCTTCGCTTGCGCGTAGGCCAGCAGCAGCTTCTCCAGCGCCGTGCCTTCGATCGGCGGTTCGCCGTCGGCCGGAATCAGGCCGGCGCCCTCGACCGCGTTGCCGGCGAGGTAGGCGTCGAGCGCCGCGTCGTCCTTGAGGTAGATCTCGTTCTTGCCCTGCTTGATCTTGTACAGCGGCGGCAGGCCGATGTAGATGTGGCCGCGCTCGATCAGCTCCGGCATCTGCCGGTAGAAGAACGTCAGCAGCAAGGTGCGGATGTGCGAGCCGTCGACGTCGGCGTCGGTCATCAGGATGATGCGGTGGTAGCGCAGCTTGTCCGGGTTGTACTCGTCCTTGCCGATGCCGGTGCCCAGCGCGGTGATCAGCGTGCCGACTTCGGCGCTGCCGAGCATGCGGTCGAAACGCGCGCGTTCGACGTTGAGGATCTTGCCCTTCAGCGGCAGGATCGCCTGGGTCTTGCGGTTGCGGCCTTGCTTGGCCGAGCCGCCCGCGGAGTCGCCCTCGACGATGAACAGTTCGCTCAGCGCCGGGTCTTTTTCCTGGCAGTCGGCGAGCTTGCCGGGCAGGCCGGCGATGTCGAGCGCGCCCTTGCGGCGGGTCAGGTCGCGCGCCTTGCGCGCGGCTTCGCGCGCGCGCGCGGCGTCGATGATCTTGCCGGTGATCGCGCGCGCTTCGTTCGGGTGTTCCTGCAGGAACTCTTCCAGGCGCGCGCCGAAGGTGCTTTCCACCACCGGGCGCACTTCCGAGCTGACCAGCTTTTCCTTGGTCTGCGAGGAGAAGCTCGGATCGGGCACCTTCACCGACAGCACCGCGATCATGCCTTCGCGCATGTCGTCGCCGGACAGCGAGATCTTCGCCTGCTTGGCGATGCCGCTCTGCTCGATGTAGTTGGTCAGCGTGCGCGTCAGCGCGGCGCGGAAGCCGATCAGGTGGGTGCCGCCGTCCTTCTGCGGGATGTTGTTGGTGAAGCAGAACATCGTTTCCTGGTAGGCGTCGGTCCACTGCAACGCCACTTCCACGGTGATGCCGTTCTGCTCGCCCGACACCGAGATCACGTGCGGATGCAGCGGCGTCTTGACCTGCGCGAGGTGCTCGACGAACGAGCGGATGCCGCCCTCGTACTGGAACACGTCGCGGCGGCCTTCGCCGCGTTCGTCGATCAGGGTGATCTTGACGCCGGAGTTGAGGAACGACAGCTCGCGCAGGCGGCGGGCGAGGATGTCGTAGTGGAACTCGATGTCGGTGAAGATCTCCGCCGCCGGCAGGAAGCGCAGCAGGGTGCCGCGCTTGTCGGAGGCGTCGAGCTGCTTGAGCGGATACACCGGCTCGCCCAGCGCGTACTCCTGCTGGTGGTGGTGGCCGTCGCGCCAGATGTCCAGCCACAGGTGCGAGGACAGCGCGTTGACCACCGACACGCCGACGCCGTGCAGGCCGCCGGAGACTTTGTAGCTGTTGTCGTCGAACTTGCCGCCGGCGTGCAGCACGGTGAGGATCACCTCGGCCGCCGACACGCCTTCTTCCTTGTGGATGTCCACCGGAATGCCGCGGCCGTTGTCGTAGACCGACACCGAGCCGTCGGTGAGCAGGGTGACGACGACATCGTCGGCGTGGCCGGCGAGCGCTTCGTCGATCGCGTTGTCGACGACTTCGAACACCATGTGATGCAGGCCGGTGCCGTCGTGCACGTCGCCGATGTACATGCCGGGCCGCTTGCGCACGGCCTCCAGGCCGCGCAGCACGGTGATCTTGCTGGAGTCGTAGTTGGTCGTGGGCGGAGTCGGAACAGTATCGTCGGTCATTCGCTTCGGGTCGGCTGCAAAGGCTGGCGTGGCCGGGTCGGAAGTACGGCGCCCGGCCAGACATTAGCTATTGGGTTCCAGAGCGGAATTATAGCACTTCGCGCCCCTCCCCCTCTGGGTCCCCAGCCGCGCGTGCGGCGGCGGCCTCTCAGCGCGTCCCAGGCGCCAGCAGCGCCCCGACGTCGACCACGTCCACGTCGTGCATCTGCCGCAGGTAGGCGTCGAGGTAGGCCTTGTGCGATGCGCCGACGATGTCGAGCACACGCGCGCCCGGGCGGTTGCCGAAGGCCTCGCGCAGGTTGGCGGCCATGCGCAGATTGCGGGTCTCCCACCAGGCCACGTACTGGCGGCCGTAACGCTCGGGCGAGGCCTCGCGCAGGGCTGCGCCGAAGTCCGCGGCGATCGCGGCCTGCTGCGCTTGCGGGGTGTTCATCAGCCGATACAGGCCGATCAGGTCGCCGCGGTCGATGAGCGCCTTTTCGCGCGCGGTGTAGGGGTTGTCGTAGCCCGCCCAGACCGCCTTGATCGCCGCTTCGTAGCCCTTGCCGGCGTCGCCGGTGATGCGGTCGGCGCTGTGGTCGTCGACGGAATGGACCCGCTGCAGCCCCAGGCGCGCGGCCAGGACGGCGCCGATGCGGTAGTTCTCGTTGCGTCCGTGGGTTTCCAGCCGCTGCAGCTGCGCCGCCAGGGCCGGGTCCAGGCCGTCGCCGGCGCGACGCTCGGCCGCCGGCAGCTGCAGCCACTGGGCCAGGGCCGAGGCGCGGTCGTTGGCCGCCAACAGCACGCTGGCCAGTGAGCGGCGCTGGGCCGGGGTCGGCCGCGCCGGCCAGTCGGCATAACGCTTGCGCGCCCCGACCACGGCGGCGTGGACGTCCAGGCCGGTGGCCTTGCGCGCGGGCTCGGTATCGGCGCAGTAGCTCTCGGCGGCGCCATCGAACAGCTCGCGGTAACGGGTCAAGTGATCGCAGCCTTCGCCGGAGACCGCCTCGATCGCGATCACGTCGGGCTTGAACGCCGCCAGCCGTTCCAACACGGGTTCCAGGGCCTTGAGGTCGTAGTCCTTGGGCAGCCCGCTGAGATGGGTCGTCGCGAGCACGGCGACCTGGGTGCGCGGGCCGGCGCTGCCGCGGCTCAGCGCGTCGAGGTCGACCTGGGCGAGGGCGGGCGCGGCCTGGGCGGCGAGATACAGGCCGAACATGGCGCAAACGATGGCTCTCAAGCGGTTCCCCTGGTGTGGTTCGTCTCCAGGGGATGCGGTCTGGACGCGTTCGGTTTACACGCGACGCGGCGCCTGTTCCACGTGGAACATCGCTTGTGTGGAGCATTCGGGGCGTTTCACGCGCTTTGGTTAGGTTCCACGCCGGCCGTGGAGCCTTCCGGCCCCAAGCGTCCATGTTCCACGTGGAACCGAGCGATCTCGACGTCCATCTCAGCCAAGGCCGGCGGTGCTTCGGTCCCGGTGATGAAAACCTGGGCCCGGCTGGCGATAAGGCGCTCCAGCACCCGGCGTTGATGGCGGCGATCCAGCTCGGACGCCAGATCGTCCAGGGCGATGACCGGCCATTCGCCTTGCACCTGCGCGTGCTGTTCGGCCTGGGCCAGCAGCGCGACCAACGCGACCAGCTTTGCCTGGCCGCGCGACAGGGCTTCCCGGCCCGGGATCGCGCCGTAGCCGATGCGCCAGTCGGCCCGATGCGGGCCAACCGAGGTAAAGCCTTGCTGCTGGTCGCGTTCGCGGGCCAAAAGCAGGGCGTCGGCCAGCGGGAACTCCTCGCGGCGCCAGCCTGGGACGTAGTCCAGACGGATCGAACCCAGGCCGGGCGCCAGTTCGGCGGCGAGCGCGGCGAACCGCGGCTGCAGTTCGTCCAGATACTGCTGGCGGCGCCGGCTCAGGGGTTCGCCGGCCTCGGACAGCTCGCGATCCCAGGCATCGAGCTGGCCGTCGCGGGCCCGCGCCTTCAGCAGGGCATTGCGCTGCTTGAGCGCCCGGGTATAGCGGCGCCACAGCGGAGTGAAGTCGTGTTCCACGTGGAACAAGCCCCAGTCGAGGTAGCGCCGGCGGATTTCGCCGGGCCCGGTGATCAGGGAATGGCTACCCGGCTCGAAACTGACCACCGCCAGCGCCGCGCACAACTCGCCGAGCTGCGACACCGAGGCGCCATCGAGCCGGCCGACCCAATCCTGGCCGCTGTGCCGCAGTCCGGCCTTGCGGCGTTGGTCGCGGCGCAGTTCCTGCCATTCGACGAACACCTCCAGGGCCGGATCGCCCGAGCGGATCAGGCCATCGCGGACCCGGCCTCGAAAACTGCGGCCGTAGGCCATCAAGTGCAGAGCTTCGAGCAGGCTGGTCTTGCCCGCGCCGTTCTCGCCCGTGATCAGGTTGATCCCGGGCGCCGGCAGCAGGCTTACGTCGGCGAAGCGGCGCAGGCCGCGGGCGTCCAGGCGGGTGACGTGCATCGGGAAATGATCGCAGATTGGGTGGGTGCGAGGCAGACGGAGCGGGGGCGAACGGCCGATGTCGTCGCATGGGCTCCCTGTAGGAGCGGCGCGAGCCGCGACACCCGAAGCGGTGGACGAAAGCGGACCGCCCCAAGCCGAAAACCCGACGGCTCCGGGCTTTACCGATTGAAAATCAACAACTTCCGTAAGCGCGTGGAAGCCAAGCTGTTCGAACTATCGCGGCTCCCGCAGCACCGACAACGGGCTCTGCAAGCATTCTCCGAGGCCTGAAAGCCCGCTTCGGCCGGCAAAACGAACACGCCCGGCAGAAGCCGGGCGTGTGTTTGTTCCACGTGGAACCGAATCGAACCGGCGTGGATCAGAGCCGCAGCGGCATCACCACGTGGCGGCAACGCTCGTTCGAGGCCTCGCGCACCAGCGCCGACGAGTTAGCGTCGCGCAGCGCCAGGACCACGTGCTCGTCGCGCAGCGCGGTCAGGGCGTCGAGCAGGTAGTTGACGTTGAAGCCCACGGCCAGGTCGTCGACCTTGGTGTCGGCTTCGACTTCTTCCTGCGCTTCTTCCTGTTCCGGGTTGTGCGCGCTGATCTTGAGCTGACCCGGCGACACTTCGATGCGCACGCCGCGGTACTTCTCGTTCGACAGGATCGCCGCGCGTTGCAGCGAGGCGCGCAGGATCTCGCGCTCGATCCGCACTTCGCGGTCGGCGCCGATCGGGATCACCGCTTCGTAGTCCGGGAAACGGCCGTCGATCAGCTTGCTGGTGAAGGTCACATCGTCGCGCTTGATGCGGATGTGGCCGCGGCCCATCTCCAACTCGACTTCGCGATCGCCGCCTTCGAGCAAGCGCTGCAGTTCCTGCACGCCCTTGCGCGGAACGATGATCTGGCGCTTGGTCTGGGCGCCGCCTTCGTACGCGGCCTCGCACAGGGCCAGGCGATGACCGTCGGTGGCCACACAGCGCAGGCTGGTTTCGCGCAGATCGAACAACAGGCCGTTGAGGTAATAGCGCACGTCCTGCTGGGCCATCGCGAACGCGGTGCGTTCGATCAGCTCCTTCAGCGCGGCTTCCGGCACGCGCACGCGCTCGGTGGCTTCGACTTCGTCGATCGACGGGAAGTCGTTGGCCGGCAGGCTCGACAGGGTGAAGCGCGAACGTCCGGCCTGGACGGTGATCTTCTCGGCCGTCTGGCTCACGGTGACCTTGCTGCCGTCGGGCAGGGCGCGAACGATCTCGAACAGCTTGCGCGCCGGAATCGTGGTCTCGCCGTCCTTCGCATCGTCGACGTTGACGCGCGAAATCATCTCGACTTCCAGGTCGGTACCGGTCAGCGACAGCTGGCCGTCCTTGACCTGCACCAACAGGTTGGCGAGGACCGGCAACGTCTGCCGGCGTTCGACGACATTGACCACTTGGGCCAACGGCTTGAGAAAAACTTCGCGTTGCAGGCTGAAACGCATGCGGACCCCTTGGCCGGTCGGTGGGCGCAAGCCCAATTACAAAAGAGATGTATAAATCAAAAGCTTAGTGGCGGTGGAGCGGCGAAAAACGGTTGAGAACCGACTTAAACCTATGATTTACAAGTGTTTTTAGCTACTTCAAACGCGGGTAGAACTGGCCCTGGAGGGCAGGTAGAACCTGTGGATAACATCGGCGCGGTAGCGCGGTCTGAACTTTATCCACAGCTTGTACGGGTCTAGTCCCCGAACTTATGCCTTTCGTATCAGCTACTTAGCGACTACCTTGTGTCCACCGGCGGCGCGGTGTCCTTTTCGGACCCCAGCCGCCGGACCCGACCTGGACCGACCGGATCGCCGAGCGCCCGCGCCTGTTGCGTGCGCTTTCGCGACCGCCGGCCGCGGCCGGAACCTGCGATACCGCCAACGACGAAACACCCGCCCGGCCCTGCAGCCGCGGTCCTGCGATCTCTACGGATGAGCGCGGACGGCAGCGCGGCGACCGGAGGGCCGTGGAGCTGCGTTGCGCTCGTCGTCGTCGATGCCGGCAGGAGCCGCCCTACGCGAACGAGCCGCTGGCCCGTTCGCCTGGCGAGGATCGCGCGGCCGGTTCGCCGGCCCGGGGGGCCGGAATGCGGTGCCGGCTGGGCGTAGGCGGCGCGACGCGGCCGCCAGCGCGATGTCGGGATCGCGCCGTCGGCGCTGCCGCGCATCCCAGGCCGAGGCCGGCGCCCGCGCAACGGGCGCTGCGGATCACTCGCTGAGCTTGCGGATCAGCTTGTCCCAGTCTTCCCGCAGCTTGCCGTCGGTTTCCATCAGGGTGCGGATCTGACGGCAGGCATGCAGGACGGTCGTGTGGTCGCGACCGGCGAACGCGTCGCCGATCTCCGGCAGCGAGTGTTCGGTCAGCTCCTTGGTCAGCGCCATGGCCACCTGGCGCGGACGGGCGAGCGAACGCGTACGCCGCTTGGACAACAAGTCCTTGATCTGGAGGCCGTAGTAGTCTGCCACGGTCTTTTGGATGTTGGGGATGCCGATCGCCTGCTGCTGGGCGCGCAGCAGGTCGCGCAGGGTTTCCTGGGCGAACTCGGCGGTGATCGCGCGGCCGGTGAAGTTGGCGCGCGCGGTCAGGGTGTTGAGCGCGCCTTCCAGGTCGCGCACGTTCGAACGCATCTTCTTGGCCAGCAGGAAGGCGACTTCCTCGGGGATCGCGGCGCCGCGCTCCTTGGCCTTGGAGATCACGATCTGGGCGCGGGTCTCGAAGTCCGGCGGCTCGATCGCCACCGACAGGCCCCAGGCCAAGCGCGACTTCAGCCGCGGCTCCAGGCCCTCGACCTCGCGCGGGTAGCGGTCGCAGGTCAGGATGATCTGTTGCTTGCCGTCGAACAGCGCGTTGAAGGTGTGGAAGAACTCTTCCTGGGTGCGGTCCTTGCCGGCGAAGAACTGGATGTCGTCGATCAGCAGCGCGTCGACGCGCTGGAACTGGCGCTTGAACGCATCCATGGTCTTGTCCTGCAGCGCCTTCATCATCGCGCTGAAGAACTGCTCCGAACGCAGGTACATCACCCGCATCGCCGGATTGGCGTCGCGCATGGCGTTGCCGGCGGCGAACATCAGATGGGTCTTGCCCAGGCCGGTGCCCCCGTACAGCAGCAGCGGGTTGTGAGCGCGCTCGCCCGGCTTCTGCGCGGCCTGCCACGCGGCGGCGCGGCCGAGCTGGTTGCTGCGGCCTTCGACGAAATTGTCGAAGGTGTAATGGGTATCGAGGTTGCCCTGGAACGGCTCGACCGGCGCGGCGACCGCGGCCGGCGCCTGGCGCACGACACTGGTGGTTTCCAGCGGCAGCGGCTGGGTGCTCGCCGGCGAACGCGGCAGCGAACCCACTTCCAGGCTCACGTCCTCGCTGCCGGCGAAGTACGACAGCAGTTCGCGGATGCGCGCGAGGTAACGTTCGCGCACGTGTTCGACCACGAACGCATTGGGCGCGTAGAGCACGGTCTTGCTGTCGCGCTGCGTGGCCTGCAGCGGCTTCAACCAGGTATGCACGTCCTCGACCGGGAATTCGGCTTCGAGGCGTTCGAGGCAGCGGGGCCAGGCTTCCAT